>NZ_SJOP01000002.1 GCF_004331415.1 Kosakonia quasisacchari | reverse complement strand
GCTGGATCATATTCGGGGTCAGGGTCAGAAGCTGGTTATTCCTGATTACGGCTGGATCATATTCGGGGTCAGGGTCACTGGAAAAAACTTTCTGCAACCGCATTATCATGGCAGTTACCGCGACGGCTCATGCTACCCTCCAGGCCGTGTGATTTCAGGAACGACTGCCACTCATGGCTTGTGTACTGACTGCCCTGATCCGAATGAACCAGCACCTGTTTTTCGGGATTACGCCGCCATACAGCCATCAGCAGTGCGTTCAGGACAATGTCCTTTGTCATCCGGGATTGCATGGACCAGCCGATAATTTTGCGTGAGAACAGATCAACAACAACGGCAAGATACAGCCAGCCTTCGTGGGTCCTGATGTAGGTTATGTCCGTTACCCAACGCTCATCAGGAGCATCCGGATTGAACTGTCGCTGGAGCCTGTTGGGTGACACGATACTGGCCTCGCCTTTACGTGCCCGCGGGCTTCGGTATCCGACCTGAGCCTTTATTCCGACACGTTTCATCAGTCTCCAGACTCTGTTTACTCCGCACTGTTGCCCGCTGTCACGCAGATCCAGATGGATTTTGCGATAACCATAGACGCATCCCGATTCCAGCCAGAACTGTTTAATCTGTCCTGTCAGTCTCAGGTCTGCCTGATGGCGTTGTGAATGCGGCTGCTGAAGCCAGGCGTAAAAACCACTGGGATGAACATCCAGCACCCGACAGAGCAGGCGAACAGGCCAGCAACAGGAGTTGTCACGGATAAAGGCGTACCTCAGTCGGACAGCTTTGCGAAGTACGCCGCGGCTTTTTTTAATATGTCCCGTTCGTCGGTAACCCGTTTCAGCTCTTTCTGGAGACGGCGGATCTCGGCCTGAGCATCTGACTGTTCTTTATTAGTGGAAGAATCCGGACCGTACTTCTTTATCCAGGCATAAAGGCTGTGGGTGGTGATATCGAGACGTGTTGCAACGCTGGCAACAGAATAACCGCGATCAACAACCTGTTTGACTGCTTCAGTTTTAAACTCTTCGGGATAACGCTTACCGCTCATGGGCACCTCTCTTTAAGCCATCTTAAATGACTCTGAGGTGTCTGTTAAACCCGTGACGATTCACTTCTACTGATATCCAGATAAAGATAACTCAATAGTCTGGCTAAAATTTGCATTTAGTCATTTGTAATCTAGGATTTATGATGACAATTTTATGGAGAAAAAAAGAACAATATAGACAAAAAACATCTATCACATTATGCTCAATGAAAAAACTCCATGGTAAAGGTATGTTTCGTTCAATCCAGATACTTAGAGCGGTAGCTGTATGGTTTGTAGTGCTCCATCACACTAAGCAGATTATTTTTTCTGATGCGATAGGCATTCCATTGATAAATGAGATCGCTCACAAAGGTGCGGCTGGAGTCGACCTTTTTTTTGTGATAAGCGGGTTTATCATTTACCAGTCAATATATTCTAAAGAAATCAGCGCAGCTCGATTTACCATTAATAGAGCAATAAGGATAATTCCTGCCTATTGGTTATTTACCGGTATTGCTGCTTTACTGGCTCTTTGTTTTGATGGGCTAATGTACGCCACAACTACCAATCCTGAACTCTTAGTGCGAAGTCTTCTCTTCATACCTACAGAGCGCAGTGACCTGACGGTATACATACCATTTCTGACAGTCGGGTGGACACTCAACTATGAAATGCTCTTCTATTTGCTGTCATCTTTAGTTCTACTGATTTCACGAGAAAAATATATAGTATTAATGTCTCTCCTCATTATTTTCAGCTATGAAAGCCTTAAACCATCTATGTCGCAAATGCCATTCTTTGGCAATGGTATGATGCTGGAATTTTTATTGGGTATTTTTATTGCTGATTTTCATAAAAATGGCTTATTTAACAACATAAGTCCTACCTTACTTATCATAATCTCTGCGTGCTCATTCCTGTTCATTTTCAACATACCAGAAGATCATGATGTATTGTATATAGGTCTTCCATGCGCAATTATTGTTGCATCTTTTATTGGTCTGGAACCATTAATAAGAAACACAAAAACAGTTAACTTCATTGTAAGACTGGGTGATTATTCATACTCAACCTATTTGTGCCATGTCATTATTATTTGCACACTGCTTTATATTTTCAAAGAATCTTCTAACGCAAAATATATAACATCCTTACTTTGCATTCCTTTTATTCTACTTTCATCTTATGCAAGCTATAAATATATTGAAAAACCAATCGGAAATCTATCAAAAACGTTATTCAAGGGCAGTAATGCTGTAAAAGCATAAAAAGGGCAGCCCATCCGGGTTGCCCATATTTATTTTTTACAGCGCAATATCCGCAACCTGCTCGCCGTCGTTGTGCGGCTGCGTTGTCGGTTTTTGCACCGGCGGCGTGATATCTGCCACCAGCGACTCATCGCATTTCAGTCCGAGGATCTCGCTGGTGTAGCGCAGCTCCTGGTCGGCGGCTTCAATGTTGCCATTCAACTCAGTACCAAAAGAGGGAATGATCTCTTTCAGTTTTGCCTGCCAGGCATCAGAAGCGAAACGCTCAGCGAACACTTTCTCCATCAACTCCAGCATGATTGGCGCTGCGGTCGAGGCACCCGGTGACGCGCCAAGCAGCGCGGCAATAGTGCCCTCTTTATCGCTCACGACTTCAGTTCCCAAGCGCAAAACACCGCCCTTGCCCGTTTCGCGCTTGATAATCTGCACGCGCTGACCCGCCTGCCACAAACGCCAGTCCTCTTTCTGCGCCAGCGGATAGTACTCACGCAGCGCGTCGAAGCGGTCGTCCTCATTTTGCAGCACCTGGTTCACCAGATATTTCACCAGACTAAAATTGGTCATCCCAACAGTCAGCATCGGCAGAATATTCGACGAGTTAGTCGAACGCAGCAGATCCCACAGAGAACCGTTTTTCAGAAAACGCGTCGAAAACGTGGCGAATGGTCCAAACAGCAGTACGCGTTTGCCATCAATAATGCGCGTATCAATATGCGGTACCGACATGGGAGGCGCGCCCACGGTCGCCTGGCCGTAGACTTTCGCCAGATGGTGGTTGACCACCGCCGGGTTTTCCGCCACGAGGAATTGCCCACCAACCGGGAACCCCGCATAGTCTGCCGCTTCCGGAATACCGGATTCCTGTAATAATTTCAGCGCTGCGCCGCCAGCACCAATAAAGATAAATTTCGCCTTGATAACCTGCTCAGCGCCGCTTTTCAGGTTATGCAGCGTCACATTCCAGCTATCATCGGAATTGCGTTTGAGGCCCCGCACTTCAGTGCCCAGTTGCAAAGCAAAGTTCTCTTTTTTCTGCAACGAACCAATCATCTGGCGCGTCAGTTCGCCAAAGTTCACATCGGTGCCGATTTCGGTACGCGTGGCGGCAATTTTTTGCCCGGCATCGCGCCCTTCCATCACCAGCGGCGCCCACTGTTTGATCTGCTCCGCATCCTCGGAATAGCGCATACCGCGGAACAGGGAACACTGCTGCAACGCTTTGTAGCGCGCACGCAGGAAGTTCACGTTATCGTCGCCCCAGACGAGGCTCATATGCGGCACGGTATTGATAAATGAACGCGGTTCGCGCAATACGCCGGTTTTCACCTGGTGCGCCCAGAACTGGCGAGAAATACGAAATGCTTCGTTAATTTCAATCGCTTTTTTAATACTGACAGAGCCGTCTGCGCTGCGTGGGGTGTAATTCAATTCCATTAAGGCGGCATGCCCGGTGCCGGCATTGTTCCAGCCGTTCGAGCTCTCCTCCGCCAGGGCATCCAGCCGTTCCACCATGGTAATCGACCAGGTGGGTTCGAGATCCTGCAACCAGGTTCCCAACGTGGCGCTCATGATCCCACCACCGATTAAAAGCACATCTGTTTCCTGCTCTTTCGATGCGGACGTTTTTGCTGCTTTTGAGACAGCATTAAGCCCGACAGCCATCGAAAACAGCCTGGCAGTCATTTTTTTCATGATGATATTGCCTTACTTTTAGTGCTGCTTTATTCGCATTTATTGAGGGTAAAGTAGTTAGCATACCTACCGTAGCACTTAAAAAGTGAGATTTAAATAATGTTTAAACATTAAATATTCATTGTATTAATGTTACTAATAAGTTGATTTTTTGCATTATATTTAACACTTATTGCTGGTCTCATCGGCTGGAAATCTGCTATTATCCCCCGCTTTGCCAAACGCAGGGATGCCCTTTATCGCTGTTGTCCTGGTTTCTCATCTGCGAATTTTTATGACCGAAAAACCAACCCATTCTGCAAACCAGCGGATCCCTCTCCTGCGCTCACCACAGCTTTTTACCCGGGAAGTTCTGGCAGGCGTTATCACCGCACTGGCACTGATCCCGGAAGTTATCTCATTTTCAGTTATCGCAGGTGTAGACCCGAAAGTTAGCCTGATAGCCTCAGTAGTGCTTTGTTTTAGCATGTCTTTGCTCGGCGGGCGTCCGGCAATGGTTACGGCGGCGGCGGGGTCAGTCGCATTGGTTATCGGTCCAATGGTTCATCAGAACGGTGCGGAATACATCTTACCCGCCGTGTTACTGGCTGGCGTTATCCAGATTATTTTCGGTTTAAGCGGAATGTCCCGGTTAATGCGCGTTATCCCACACGCTGTTATGGCTGGTTTTGTTAATGCGCTGGGGATTTTAATTTTCTTCGCTCAGGTGCCGCATTTCTGGCGTAAAGATCCCCTGATTCTGGCGCTGTTCGCCCTGACCATTCTGATTGTGCTGTGGCTGCCGCGCTGGGTAAAAAGCATTCCCGCGCCACTGGTGGCGATTATGCTGCTCACGGCGTTCACCGTTTTTACCGGTCAGTCGCTGCCCACCGTGGGAGATGAAGGTTCAATGCAGGGCGGTTTGCCTGGGCTAACGCAATGGCTGGTGCCATTGAATCTGCATACGCTGAGCATTGTCTGGCCGTGTGCGCTGAGCATCGCTTTTGTCGGCTTGATGGAGTCTCTGCTCACCGCCAAATTGGTTGACGATCTAACCCATACCCCATCGAATAAAAGCCGGGAAAGCACCGGGCTTGGGATTGCGAACATTCTGGCAGGTTTTTACGGCGGGATTGCCGGGTGTGCCATGATCGGCCAGACCATTGTCAACGTGGAGATGGGCAAAGGCCGCACACGGATCTCGACCCTTGCCGCTGCACTGGTGCTGTTGCTGCTGGTAACGGCATTAAGCGAAGTGATGGCGAAAATCCCGATGGTGGTGCTGGCCGGGATTATGGCGATTGTCGCTTTCAAGACCTTCAACTGGAGCAGTTTGCAACCCACAACGCTTGCACGGGCGCCGGTTATCGAAACGCTGGTGATGCTGGTCACCGTGGTTGCCACCGTCAGCACCGGTAATCTGGCTATCGGCGTTGTTGCCGGGCTGGTTACGCTGGCGATTACGCCAGCGGCACTGCGTGAAAAGAGCCTGTTTACAGCAAAAAAATCGTCGCCAGCCCAAGAAAAATAAAGAAACCGCCGGTATCGGTAATGGCGGTGATCATGACGCTGGAGCCGACCGCAGGGTCGCGCCCCAGCCGTGTCATCACCATCGGGATTAAGACGCCCATCAACGCCGCCATCAGCAGGTTCAACACCATTGCCAACGTCATCACGCCGCCCAACGCCGCATCGTCGTACAGCCACCAGGTGACACCGCCCATAATCCCGCCCCACACCAGGCCGTTAATCAGCGCCACGCCCATTTCACGCAGAATAAGAAAGGTAAAATTCCCCGGCTGAATGTTCTGTAATGCCAGTGCACGAACGATCATGGTAATGGTTTGATTACCGGTATTGCCGCCGATACCAGCGACAATCGGCATCAGCGATGCCAGCGCCACCAGTTGCGAAATGGTGTGTTCGAAACCGTCAATGACGCGTGATGCGATAAACGCAGTACACAAGTTGGTTGCCAGCCACACCCAACGGGTTTTCACCGCTTTACTTACCGGCGCGAAAACATCTTCCTCGGTACTTAAGCCCCCCATCTGGCGCATGTCGTTGTCGGTCTCTTCGTACACAACGTCAACGATTTCATCGATGGTCAAACGCCCCATCAGCATGCCGTTTTCATCCACCACCGCCGCGCTGAGCAAGTTGTCACGCTCGAAGGTGCGCGCCACTTTTTCCGCGTCGTCTTCGGGTGAAAAGGTTACCGGATCGGCATCCATCACGTCGCTCACACGCCGCCCGGCGGCGTTAAGCAGAATAGTTTGCAGCGTCAACTCGCCCATCAGCCGGTTATCACGTCCGATCACAAACAGTTTATCGGTGTTCTCTGGCATCTTACCGAGACGGCGCAGATAGCGCTGGACGGCCGCCAGCGTGACCTCTGAGCGGACGGTGATGACTTCAAACGCCATAATTGCGCCGACGCAATTTTTGCCATAGCGCATTACTTGCCGCATACGAGCGCGCTCTGACGGCGGCAACGTCGCCATCAGCCGCCCGGTGAGGTTACGCGGCAGATGCTGCACCAGCCAGATTTGCTCATCAATATCCAGCGTCTCGAGCGCATCCAGCAGCGCACGGTCGCTCATCTCATCAATCAGGTCATCCCAGACGTTTTCGGACGCTTCAAGCAGCACTTTGCCGCGCTTATCATCATCGATTAGCCGCCATAACGCGTGGCGTTCAACTACCGGTAGCGCTTCGAGGGTATCAGCCAAATCCGGTGGCGGCAGGTGCGAAACCAGCACATTCACTTCGGCGAGATCGCGCTCAAGCTCGGCACTATCGACCTGCTCGACGAGCGTTAATTCGCCAAGCAACGCGGCGGTGAGCGGTTTATGGGTGGTCAGCAGCCAAATCAGCCGCGCGCGCTCTTCGTCGCGCAGTTTGACGCTGTTTTTTTTGATAACTGACATTGGCCAATCCCTGAGTGTGGCAAAGCGCCCTGAAGCCAGAGCGGAGGAGCCTTAAGCATAGCGGTAGGTTTTGTAAAAAATAATAAACAGCGCAGGCGTTTGGATAAAAAAGCGGCACTCTCCCCCGAGCCGAGGGGGAGAGCGGTCAGGCGGTACGTGCTACTGCGTCGCGGGAAGCGTGCGCACGCTCTTCACCCACCAGCTCGGTGAGCTGGCCGTTGCGCATCTCCAGCAAGCGATCGGCATGTACGAAGTAGTGGTCGTCATGGCTGATGGCAAAAATGGTTTTGCCCATCTGCTGCATTAACGGCAGTAGTACCTGGTAGAAATCGCGGCGGAAGTGAGGATCCTGATCCGCCGCCCATTCGTCCAGCAGCAGAATATCGCGCTCTTCCGCCAGCGCCAGCAGCAATGCGACGCGTTTTTTCTGCCCTTTCGACAGCTTCAGGTTGAGGATCTTACCGTTGTCCAGTTCCAGCTTGTGCGACATTTTCAGTTGCTCAAGCCACTTTCCTACCAGCACCGGATCCGCCTGCTTGCCTTCCGGCCCCAGGAGGTCGTCAAACAGCCAGACGTCGGTAAAGACCGCTGAAAATAACTTACGGTAATCTTCCGGTTTATCCTGCGCCATCGGTTTGCCATCCAGCAGGATCTCGCCGGAAACCGGCTGATACAGCCCGGTCAACAACATCGCCAACGTTGACTTGCCGCTGCCGTTACCCCCAATCAAAAACACCAGTTCGCCACGATTCAGCGTCATATTGACGGGGCCAATCGCGAAATCGTTGTCCTGATATTTAAAGGTAACATCGCGTAGTTCCAGCGTTTGCCAGTTCGGGAAAGCCTGCGGGCGAGGAAACTCGGCTTTATAGGATGCCAGCGCAAACTGTTTTAGCTTTTTAAAAGCGACCTGCGCACTGAGCAGCGTGGGCAGTGCACCAACCGCTGATAACAACGGCGTACGCAAAAACAGCAGCGTCAGGGAATATGTTGCGGCGACATTCGTATCCGCCCAGCCAAGGCTGTTTGCCATCCAGAACACCAGGCCAATTGCGCCAAGCATCATAATGTTCGACCAGTTCACCGCACTTAGATGGAACGTATCGGCGCGAATAATATGATGACGGTATTCACGCGCGTCCGGCAGGTACATCTGCTCGAAAATATGTTCTGCACGTTCGCGGTTGAGATTCAGCTCTTTGCGCCCTTCCAGCACGGTCTGAAAATCGTTGTACAGCTTATCTTCCGTTTCACGCAGCATCGCCATATGTTTATAAACACGGGACACCAGCACGAACCCGCCCCAGATGGTCAGCGCCATCCACAGCGCAGTGATCACCAGCATCTTGCCAGAGAGCGTCGCAAGGTAAATACAGGAACCGACAGTCAGGATAATACCCTGCACCAGCTCCGGCAGGCGCACAAACGCAATGGTGATATTACGCACGTCGCTGGTCAGACCGGCCAGCAGCGAGGCGCTACCCAGTTGCTCGATGCGTTCGACCGGTGTGTCGAGAATGCGCTTGATAAATTCACTGCGCAGGCGGAAGACAAAATGGTGGCCGAGTGAAGTGAGCGCCAGTTGCGAACCCAGCGTCACTGACATCAATAGCAACAGCAGGCCGAGAAACTCTGGTAAGACGGTCAGCGACATATCGACAGTTTCAATCAGCCGCTGGTTAATAAAAGCAATCAGGCCGATACCAAACGCGGCGCTCAGGAGGGTAAGCGCGAGCACACCGACAAAAGGCCAGCGATACTGACGCCAGACAAGAAGGAGAAGTTCCATAACAACACCCGGTCAACAAAAACAGCCCGCAGTTTAAACGGCTAATACGTTACATCAAGAATAATTCTTATTTTTGTTCGCTATTGCCTGCCTGACGAAATGTCAGGTTATAGCGGCACTCCCCGGTGGCCGGGTGATGTCCACCTTTCAGCGGCGCAATCCCGTGGTAAAAGAGCCGCGACTCGCCTCCCCATACCACAACATCGCCGTGTTCAAGCATCAACCGTTGCAGCGGATCGCTACGTTTCAGGCCGCCAAACTGAAAAACAGCCGGTAAACCGAGCGACACAGATACAATCGGCGCACGCAGATCGGGTTCATCTTTATCCTGATGCAGAGACAATTTCGCACCCGGCACATAACGGTTGATAAGACAGGCATCCGGACGGAAATCAGGATAACCCGCCGCCTCGCTCGCCTGCTGGCACAACGCGGAAAAAGCCGCAGGCATTGGCGGCCACGGCTGTTGAGTCAGGGGATCGACAGGCGAATAAAGGTAACCGCGCTGATCGGTGGTCCAGCCGAGTTTGCCACAGTTGGTCATCGCCACCGACATGGTATAACCACCAGGCGTGACCATATGGCGCAGCGGCGACTGATTAACCACTTGCGCAATGCCGTGCAAAAGTTGGTCGGCTGGTGCTAACGCAAGGCGCCGCAGCACGACCGCACCTGGCGCAAGCGGCTCCTGCCAGGGGTGTTCACCGGCAAACAGATCGAGCATTACATCTCCTCTTTAGTGCTTTCTCGCTGGAGCAATTGTGCCTTGCGCGTCATTCCCCAGCGATATCCGGCAAGTGCGCCATCGCTGCGCACCACGCGATGACAAGGGATCACAATCGCCAATTTGTTCGCACCGCAGGCGCTGGCAACCGCCCGCACCGCTTGCGGTTTACCCAGCTTTTGCGCCAGTGCCTGATAACTTACCGTCTCGCCTGCGGGGATTTCGCGCAGTGCTTGCCACACCTGTAACTGGAAAGCGGTGCCGCGCAGATCCAGCGGCAGCGTAAAGGGGGCATCGGCATTGTCGAGACGCTGAATCACCTGCGCGACACGTTCGCTGAATGCCTCACTCGCCTGGGCACGCTGAGCGCGCGGGAAGATCGCCTGCAACTGGGCAAGAAGCTGCTCGTCACTGTCAGCCAGTAAAATGGCGCAAATTCCACGCTCACTCTCCGCCACCAGACAGCGCCCCAGCGCACAGTCACTGAACGTATACCAGACGTCGGCAGCATCGCCACCGCGGCGAAACTGCTGTGCCGTCATCCCCAGGGATGCATCGGCCTGGCGGTAATAACTGCTGCTATCCGGGAAGCCCGCTGCCAGCACGGCGTCGGTTACGGTTTCACACTCTGCCAGCGTATTACGCAAGCGGCGAGCGCGAAAAGCCAGTTGCCAGGCCTTTGGCGTCATCCCGGTAACGGATTTAAATAAACGGTGAAAATGGTAAGGGCTCAGCGCCACTTCGGCAGCCAGTTGCTCCAGCGTAATGGGCGTATCCTGCTCCAGTAAACGGCAGGCTTTGGCCACTTTATCCAGCCGCTGTTGCTGCGGGTGGGATTTATCCGGCTGGCAGCGCTTACAGGGGCGAAACCCAGCGGCCAGGGCGCTCTGCGCGTCAGGATAAAAACGGACATTCTGGCGCAAAGCGTGGCGCGCCGTGCAGGAAGGTCGGCAAAAAATGCCTGTTGTCCGCACGGCAAAAACGAACTGACCATCGACCTGCGCGTTACGCGCTAGCACCGCTTGCCAGCGCTGTTCATCTAATAATGTGGTGTCGTTCATGTCAGGCTCCTCATGTAAGCTTAGCCTCACTGTGCCCGTATGCGCAGATCCAGACACCCGCAATCTTGCGGTTTAATTTTTTTCACTTAGCAGGAACGCAGAAAACTGCGGCGACATCCAGGCGCGGAAACCATCGCCGTCTTTGATAATCATAAATACCGCCAGCCCTTCCCGCTTCACCACTTCTTTTGCCTGCTCAGTGCCGAGCACCATGAGGCCAGTGTCCCAGGCATCTGCTTCCAGTGCTGTAGGCGCGATAACAGTGACCGATACCAGCGCATGCTGGATAGGACGCCCGCTACGCGGATCAATGATGTGTGAAATGCGTTTGCCGTCCAGTTCGTAATAATTACGGTAGCTGCCGGAGGTGCTAATACCATGACCGTTGATATCCACCATCGCCTGGGCGGCATTCTCGCGATCGGTTGGTTTCTGGATTGCCACGCGCCACGGCTGCCCTTGTGCGTTCATTCCCCGACTGGCTAACGCGCCGCCGACAGAAACCAAATAACGTGCGATCCCTTCCTGCTCCATTAGCCTTGCCAGGTGATCCGCCGCGTACCCCTCGCCTACCGTCGAAAGGTCAACAAACAGATCCGGCAGATCCTTTTGCAGAAACTGCTCCCCGGCGCGGTTAATCACGGTTAAATGCGCTAAACCGGTACGTGCCTTCGCCACATCGATTTGTGTCTGGCCCGGTGTTTTTACCGGCTGTTTATCCGGACCAAAACCCCACAAATTAACCAGCGGCCCGACGGTAATATCCATCGCGCCTTCGGTTTTCTCGCCGACACGCAACGCGGTGGTCACAATGTCTGCCATCGCGGCGCTAACCGGCCACGGCGCGGTGCTGGTCGAGTGGTTAAAGCGCATCAGCGCGGAGTCGTCCTTCCAGGTCGACATCAGATGATCGTCGGCATCCAGCTGCGTCTGAATTTTTTGTTGCAGGTTCTGTGCCTGTTGCGGGCTGATATCCACCACGCTCACGCGCCAGAAAGTGCCCATGGTTTTGCCTTCCAGCACGGTGGGCTGTGCCTTGCTACCGGTGTCGCAACCGGTCAATAACAACAACGCCGCGACTAGCCCGGCACGAAGAAAAATCATCTCTGTCTCTCGTTATTTGTTAACTCGCGGCAAGCCTACACGAAAACTAAAGCGTTGGCCGACGCGGGCCATAAAAAAGGGGCCTTTCGGCCCCTTAATAATCACGGTTGTTAACTTAGAACTGGTAAACCAGGCCCAGTGCAACAACGTTGTCGGTGGAAATACCAGCGGCTTTCGTGAAGTCGTTGTCGTCCAGTAGGTTGATTTTGTAATCAACATAGGTGGACATGTTTTTGTTGAAGTAGTAGGTCGCGCCAACATCGATGTATTTCAGGATATCCTGGTCACCGAAGTTAGCAGTGCCGGTGTTGTTGCTGACGTCCTTACCTTTAGATTGCAGATAAGCGATGGACGGACGCAGACCGAAGTCGAACTGGTACTGTGCAACCACTTCGAAGTTCTGCGCTTTGTTGGCAAAACCATACGCTGCATCACTAGCAGAACCGAAGCGGGTTGCGTTATAGGTCTGGGAGTACTGCGCTGCCAGGTAGATATTGTTAGCGTCGTATTTCAGGCCGCCGCTATAAACTTCAGCGTGATCGCCTTCGCCATAGATGTTTGTAGCAACCTGGTTTTGTCTGTCAGTACGTTTGGAAGAGGACATCGCACCGCCGACGCTGAAGCCTGCGCCCAGATCGTAGGTCAGAGACGCGCCATAACCATCTCCATTCTCTCTCGTCATGCTGCGGCCAGCAGAGTTGTTCTCAGCGCTGCTGTTTTTACCCTGATATTGCAGAGCAAAGTTCAGACCATCAACCAGGCCGAAGAAGTCGGTATTACGGTAGGTTGCCACACCGTTAGCACGGGATTGCAGGAAGTTATCTGCACCGTAGGTATCACCGCCGAATTCCGGCAGAACGTCGGTCCAGGAAGTGACATCATAGATAACGCCGTAGTTACGACCGTAGTCGAAAGAACCAACATCAGCAACGCGAATACCGGCGAAGGCCAGACGAGTCCATGCCTGGTCGCTGGACGTTTCAGTGTTATTGGCCTGAACGTTGTATTCCCACTGACCGTAGCCAGTTACCTGGTCGTTAACCTGCGTTTCGCCTTTGAAACCAAAGCGGACGTAAGTCTGATCGCCATCAGCGCTGCTGTCGTCAGAGAAATAGTGCAGACCGTCTACTTTGCCGTACAGATCTAATTTGTTGCCATCTTTGTTGTAAACTTCAGCCGCATTTGCTGCGCCTGCTACCAGCAGAGCCGGTACCAGGAGGGACAGAACTTTAAGTTTCATTTTATTAACCCTCTGTTATATGCATTTTTATTGCCACTGCTTGCCGATTAACCCTCTAATCAGCTGGCAAAATCATTTTGCTTAAAAAATAAAAATAATCCAACTGGAATATGATACGAAAACTTTGAAGATGTTTCATACATAATGATAGATGTTTCATTTTGTAAATTTGAGGGAACTTTTTTTCGCACAAATAGCTAAAAAAAATACGCACAAATAATCAAAAACAAATAGAAAATCATTTAAAAACAATATAATAAGACAAATAAAAATCATAGCACTGAATGCAAAACCATAATCTTCAATCGCAACTAAAATACCTAACGCTATCATCATTAACTTTATTTATTACCGTCATTCGAATCTGAATGTCTGTTTACCCCTCTTATAACCGGATGCTTCGCATTCGGTTTTTTTTACCTTTCTTTACGCAAGTTGAATAATTACTTAGATATAATAACGATTTGTAACGACTATTAATTAATCAATTACTATGCCAGATATTTCTCATTGACACATTCACCAAATTAATCGTTTGTTATTTATTGCGTTCTTTTTGCAACCAACCGGCAAATATGTGTACAATTTTTCCAGGCTGTACATATTTGCCGCTGCATTTGGTCGATATGTCTATCCCCATGTTTTCGAGATTGAAACGGGAAAGAGAGTCTGGAAATTCACTCATTAACCGATATACTGCCTGCTGTACACTGCTCTGCAACACAACATCTATACGTTCGCCGCGTGTTATAGGCGGCTATTACGGCATGGCAGCAACATTGTCTCAGCGAGGCTGAGTGTTTACAGCAGTGTTGTCATAACGGGTTCCACACAAGAATGAGTCGATCGGACACAATGATCCCTGGCAAATTTTCCCTCATACCGGGCAACATCACCCGTTACTTTCTTTTGTTGATTATCGTCCTGTTGGTGACAATGGGGGTGATGATCCAAAGTGCGGTCAACGCCTGGTTAAAAGATAAAAGCTATCAGATTGTCGATATCACCCACGCTATTCATAAGCGTATCGACACCTGGCGCTACGCTACCTGGCAAATCTACGACAACATTGCAGCGGCACCTGCTGCTACGTCTGGCGAAGGTCTGCAAGAAACGCGCTTAAAGCAAGATGTTTACTACCTGGAAAAACCGCGGCGTAAAACAGAAGCGTTGATTTTTGGTTCCCATGACAGCTCGACGCTGGAGATGACGCAACGCATCTCCACTTACCTCGATACGCTCTGGGGCGCGGAAACCGTGCCCTGGTCGATGTACTACCTCAACGGCCAGGATAACAGCATGATCCTGGTGTCGACGTTGCCGCTAAAAGATCTTTCGTCCGGTTTCAAAGACACCACGATCAGTAATATTGTCGATTCCCGCCGTGCGGAAATGCTGCAGCAGGCGAATGCCCTTGATGAACGCGAAAGTTTTTCATCTCTGCGCCATCTGGCTTGGCAAAACGGCCATTACTTCACACTGCGTACGACATTCAACCAGCCGGGCCATCTGGCCACGGTGGTCGCATTCGATTTGCCGATTAATGATCTGATCCCTCCCGGCATGACGCTGGATAGCTTCCGTCTCGATCCCGATACCACGCAGACCAACACGCGCGGGCAGGATAAGGAAACAACCGACAGTGTTACCGTCAACTTTAATAGTTCTCGCATAGAGATCTCCTCCGCGTTAAACGGCACCGGGTTGCGTCTGGTCTGGCAGGTGCCATTCGGGACACTGCTGCTGGATACGCTGCAAAATATTCTGCTGCCGTTACTGCTGAATATCGGCCTGCTGGCGCTGGCGTTGTTCGGTTACACCACCTTTCGCCAGATGCCAGGACGTAAAACCGACGGTCTGGCAGCGCCTGGTGCGAGTAACGAACTGCGCGTGCTGCGCGCCTTTAATGAAGAGATCGTATCACTGCTGCCACTGGGGCTGCTGGTGCACGATCAGGAAGCGAACCGCACCGTTCTGAGCAATAAAATCGCCGATCATCTACTGCCGCACCTGAATTTGCAGAATATTACAGCTATGGCCGACCAGCATCAGGGCGTGATTCAGGCCACCATCAATAATGAGCTGTACGAAATCCGCCAGTTCCGCAGCCAGGTCGCCTCGCGTACGCAGATCTTTATTATCCGCGACCAGGACAGAGAAGTGCTGGTCAATAAAAAGCTGAAGCAGGCGCAACGGCTTTATGAGAAAAACCAGCAGGGCCGCGCCAGCTTTATGAGTAACCTTGCCGAGTCGCTCAAACAGCCGGTGAAATCACTGGCCAGCGAAGCCGCCGCGTTGCAGAGCCAGGAGGGCAATCTTGTCGCCGATCACGCCGACAGGCTGGTCCAGTTGGTCGATGAAATCCAGCTGGCGCATATGCTGGAGAACGACAGCTGGAAAGGCTCGTCTACACTGTTCTCTATTCAAGATTTGATTGACGAAGTCGTGCCGGAAGTCCTGCCGGTTATTAAACGTAAAGGTCTGCAACTCTTGATCAATAACCCGCTTCCGGCGAATGAGGAGCGTCACGGCGACCGCGACGCACTGCGTCGGATCCTGTTGCTGCTAATCCAGTACGCGGTCACGACTACGCAGATGGGCAAAATTACGCTTGAAGTGAATGTGGACGAATCGGCGGAAGACCGCCTGACCTTCCGTATTCTCGATACCGGTGTGGGTGTGAACGCCAGCGAAATTGATAACCTGCATTTCCCGTTCCTTAACGATACGCAAGGTGATCAGTACGGAAAAGCGAACGCCCTCACCTTCTGGCTGTGCGATCAGCTGGCGCGTAAGCTTGGCGGGCATTTGAATATTAAAGCACGTGAGGATCTGGGCACCCGCTACTCACTGCATGTGAAAATGGCGGCCCGTCCGCAACAGACAGAAAGCGAAGAAAAATTACTCGATGACGTGGTGGCGATGATTGATATTACCTCTAACGAAATCCGTAATATTGTGGTTCGCCAGTTGGAAAACTGGGGAGCAAGCTGTATTTCCCCGGATGAGCGGTTATCAAGTCAAGAATATGATCTCTTTTTGACAGATAATCCGTCTAATCTTACTGCCTCAGGCTTGCTTTTAAGCGATGATGAGGCAGGCGTGCGGAAAATTGGCCCAAGCCAATTGCGCGTGAACTTTAATATGAGTAATGCAATGCAGGGAGCAATATTGCAACTCATTGAAGAGCAACTGGCGCAGGAGGATGTACCGGAGTCGCCTTTGGGGGGCGATGAAAACGCCGAGCTCCACGCCAGCGGCTATTACGCGCTGTTTGTTGACACAGTACCCGATGATGTTAAGAGGTTGTATACTGAGTCGGCGTTGCGCGATTTCGCGGCACTGGCGCAGACGGCACACCGCCTGAAAGGGGTGTTTGCCATGCTTAATCTGGTACCTGGGAAGCAGTTGTGTGAAACGCTGGAGCAATTAATTCGCGAGAGCGATGCTCCAGGCATAGAAAATTACATCAGCGACATTGACGCTTACGTCAAGAGCTTGCTGTAGCAAGGTAGCCTAATACATGAACAATATGAACGTAATTATTGCCGATGACCATCCGATTGTACTGTTCGGTATTCGCAAGTCACTCGAACAAATCGAATGGGTAAACGTAGTCGGTGAATTTGAAGACTCTACAGCGCTGATTAACAACTTGCCGAAACTTGAGGCAAACGTATTGATAACCGATCTGTCAATGCCGGGCGATAAATACGGCGATGGCATCACGCTGATCAAATACATCAAACGTCACTTCCCGACGCTGTCGATTATTGTGCTTACCATGAACAATAACCCGGCCATTCTGAGCGCGGTACTGGATCTTGATATTGAAGGTATCGTGCTGAAACAGGGCGCGCCGACAGACCTGCCAAAAGCGCTGGCGGCGCTGCAAAAAGGCAAGAAATTCACACCGGAAAGCGTCTCCCGCCTGCTGGAAAAAATCAGCGCTGGCGGTTACGGTGACAAACGTCTGTCACCGAAAGAGAGCGAAGTGCTGCGACTGTTTGCCGAGGGTTTCCTGGTAACGGAAATCGCCAAGAAGCTGAACCGCAGCATCAAAACCATCAGTAGCCAGAAGAAGTCCGCAATGATGAAACTGGGTGTCGATAACGATATCGCGCTGCTGAACTATCTCTCCTCCGTCACCCTGACGCAGACGGAAAAAGAGTAATCCTCCAACCCCGGTGCCCGCCGGGGTTCTTTTTTATTCCCGGCTGTTTCTTACCCGCGCGGCATAGGCCGCCAGCGTTTGCTTGAGAATATCCAGTGTCACCGGCTTCGACAGGCAACTATCCATGCCCGATTCCAGACAGCGCTGCTTCTCTTCCGCCAGCGCGTTAGCCGTCACACCAATGACCGGCAGCGTTAACCCCAACTGACGAATACGTTGTGTCAGGCGGTAACCGTCCATATTCGGCATGTTGACATCACTGAGTACAATATCGATACGGTTTTTACTCAGAACATTCAGCGCATCCACGCCGTCATTGGCGGTTTTACATTGATATCCCAACGATCCCAACTGATCGGCCAGCAGGCGGCGGTTGATTGGATGATCGTCCACCACCAGAATCATCATGTCATCGTTGCGTGCTGCTTCCCGGTTGTCGGCCGGAAGCGCGTTGCTCGCCTGCGGCTCACTAACCTGCACCCGGTAAATGCGCCCCAGCAGCGCCAGCAGATCGTGTGGCGAAGCGACGCTGTGCAACCATTCGCCCGGCGCACGTTCGACAGGAATACCGATATGACGACGGCAGAAAATAATAGCCGCGCGTCCGGTCCACGGCGAGGTGAGTTCATCATCGGTTATCAACGTATCCTGATTGCCCAGCGCGCGCCCATCGTACTGCTTAACCTGAATACCGTGCCATTGCAGTAACGTCTGCAAATAACCTGATAGCCAGGCATTGCGCACCGCCAGCCAGCAGCACGTATCCGCCAGGCCATCAACATCAGCGCGAACCGGTGCCACAGCGCCATAAAGCGGAATACGGATAGTGAACTGGCTTCCCATGCCCGGCTCGGTATCAACGGAAATATCGCCATCCATCATGCTGATCAATTTTTCACAAATCGCCAGCCCCAGCCCGGTTCCCTGGAAGTTACGCTGCACGCCTGTTCCCACCTGGAAGAAGGGGTCGAACAGACGCACCACTTCTTTACCGGGAATCCCCACACCAGTATCACGTACGCGAATGCTGAGATAATCCGCATCGCGATGCACATGCAGCACAATACAGCCCATATCGGTGAACTTAATCGCGTTGCTTAACAGGTTGGAAATCACCTGCTGTAAACGCATCGGGTCACCGTTGAGTGCCATAGGCACATCCGGTTCAATAAAGCAGTACAGCCCCAGTTGTTTACGCACCACCAGCGGTAAATAGTTGGCAGTGATATGGCTCATCACTTCGCGCGGGGAAAATTCTCGCGGCTCAATTTTCAACTGCTCAGATTCAATTTTCGAGAAGTCGAGGATATCGCTGATAATTTTCAGCAACAGGCTCGACGAGTTGTTCATCGCGGTGACCAGCCTGTCGACCCCTTTCGGCAACTCTTTCGTTTGCAACAGATCGAGGTTACCGATAATACCGTACAGCGGCGTACGCAACTCATGGCTGACTGTTGCAAGGAACATCGATTTCGACTGGCTCGCCTGCTCCGCCGCTTGCGCCATCTCCTGCAACGACTCTTCCATTTTCACGCGGGCGGAAACATCCACCAGCACGCAAATCGCCACGTTTTCATTGCGGTAGCGTGAATGAACAAAGCTAATTTGCAAATTGGTGTTATTGCTGGTCAGCACATCGACGAAATTGACCTGCTGCCCACAAATAATCTGCGTTAACCGCTGCCGATCTTCATGTGTCAGCATGTTCAGATAGTTGTGCGCCAGCTCGTTACTGAGGATGTTAGTGCCATCCTGAGTACGCAAAATGCAGATCCCCACCGGCGCGGAGGCGACGATTTTACGGTTGAATTGCTCATGCTCTTCCAGCCGCTGGGCATCATTTTCCGCCGGAATAAAAATCCGCCGCTCGTACATGCGCGCAAGGGTAAATAGCGCCACCCCGACCAGTACATTCAGCAACACAGCATTCAGGATCAGCATGCGAATACGTTCCAGCACCATATCTACCGGTACGGAGTAAACCACGCTCAGCGATGAAGGCGGCAGGCTCTTCTTCAGGATCAGTTCGCGGAAACCCGAGGTGTAACCAAACCACGAACGTTCCTGCATCCAGCGTGGATCGACGACGATGCCGCTATCCTGGCCGGTAAGGGAAATCAACGCGTGCCCATTGTCGTCCAGAATGGTCACGCCCATTGGCAAGCTACCCGGCGTGAAAAAGTTTTCCATGCGAATGGACTGTTCAGTACCCAGCAAAGCTTGCAGGCGGTTGCCGAGGTAAACCGGCGTCAACGCGTAGAAATAACCGATGCCCGGACGCGGCCCCTGACTCATCCAGTACACGTTGTTGCTGCGTTCGTCCTGCGGCGCGTTACGGTATTTAACGATACGCTCATGCAGGCTTTTCAGCGTATCGTCGCGTTCAACGGGGAGATCGCGCAGACCGAAGTCGGCCATGCAGAGATTGTCGCTGCCGATCAAAAACACGCGGTTAAGATCGTAAGCGGCGGAGAAATTATCGCGCCAGTAGCGCATAAACCACGCCAGTGACTCCAGCGAGCCGCGCCATGAGCTGCCCATGGCGGAGCAGTCAGAATCCGGGAACAGCGGTAAAAATGTCGGAACTTCGGTTTTGTCGTCGCGATTGCGCGAGGTCAGAATACCGTTTTCCGCCGTCAGGCGGTTTTCGGCGATGTACTTCAGCTCTTTCATCACGTCAGAAGTGCGCTGAATGTAGCGCTGCGCCTGATCGGAACTGAGGTTAAATTCCTGGCGAATTTCCGACTCTTTGTCATGCAAGGCGTTAACGATGTAAAAGACAGAAAAAAAGGCAATCAACAGCCAAAGCAATAGCGCCAGGGCCCTGAACAGATAGCGGGAGACTTTCAGGGTGCTGCGAAAAGAGACGAGGTATTTCAACCTGGGGAAACTCCGCCACAAGGAAGTTAAAAAAGAGTGTGATTAAGGTAGCGATAAATCGCAAAGGCCGCAACGGCAATGAAAAAGGGCCGGAAGCCGGCCCTTATAACGCATTACTCGGCGTCGTCTTCCGCCGCGTCGTCATCGGTATCGGTGTCCACTTCCGGCGCGATATCATCATCGCCTTCCGCCACGCTACCATCGATGGAGTCAAGCTCTTCATCATCTACCGGCTCAGCAACGCGCTGCAGACCCACTACGCTTTCATCTTCCGCAGTGCGGATCAGAATA
This sequence comes from Kosakonia quasisacchari, assembly GCF_004331415.1. GTDB lineage: Bacteria > Pseudomonadota > Gammaproteobacteria > Enterobacterales > Enterobacteriaceae > Kosakonia > Kosakonia quasisacchari. Next base: position 341,383 of record NZ_SJOP01000002.1, on the reverse strand, counting down.
ACGCCCTGGGTATTACGCCCTACCACGCTGATTTCCGAGACACGTGTACGCACCAGCGTACCGGCATCGGTGATCATCATGATCTGGTCGCAATCATCAACCTGCACTGCGCCGACTACTGCGCCGTTACGCTCGGTGACTTTGATGGAGATAACGCCCTGTGTACCGCGCGACTTGGTCGGGTACTCAGTTTCTGCAGTCCGTTTACCGTAACCGTTCTGCGTCACCGTCAGGATTGCGCCTTCGCCACGCGGAACAATCAGCGATACGACGCTGTCTTTTTCCGCAAGCTTGATGCCACGAACACCGGTCGCGGTACGACCCATTGCACGCACGGCACCTTCTTTAAAGCGCACCACTTTGCCCGCCGCAGAGAAGAGCATCACTTCGTCGCTGCCTGAAGTCAGATCGACGCCAATCAGCTCATCGCCTTCGTTCAGGTTGACAGCAATAATACCGGCAGAGCGCGGACGGCTGAATTCGGTAAGTGCGGTTTTCTTCACGGTACCGCTGGCGGTCGCCATAAAGACGTTCACGCCCTCTTCATATTCCCGCACCGGCAGGATCGCGGTGATACGCTCGTTCGGCTCCAGCGGCAGCAGGTTGACGATCGGGCGACCACGTGCGCCGCGGCTCGCTTCCGGCAGTTGATAAACCTTCATCCAGTACAGACGTCCACGGCTGGAGAAGCAGAGGATGGTGTCATGGGTGTTGGCCACCAGCAGGCGGTCAATAAAGTCTTCTTCTTTAATACGCGCAGCCGATTTACCTTTACCGCCACGGCGCTGGGCTTCGTAGTCGGTCAGCGGCTGATACTTCACATAGCCCTGATGCGACAACGTCACCACAACATCTTCCTGATTGATCAGGTCTTCGATGTTGATATCGGCAGTGTTCGCGGTAATTTCGGTGCGACGCTCGTCGCCAAACTGTTCACGAACCAGCTCAAGCTCTTCGCGAATCACTTCCATCAGGCGGTCAGCGTTGCCAAGGATGTACAACAGCTCGGCAATCTGCGCCAGCAGTTCTTTGTACTCATCGAGCAGTTTTTCATGCTCAAGGCCGGTCAGTTTCTGCAAGCGCAGATCCAGAATCGCCTGTGCCTGTTGTTCGGTCAGATAGTATTTACCATCACGAATACCGAACTCCGGCTCCAGCCATTCCGGACGCGCCGCATCATCGCCCGCACGTTCCAGCATCGACGAGACATTGCCCAGATCCCACGGCTGTGCAATCAAGCCTGCTTTCGCTTCGGCAGGTGTCGGCGCACGACGGATCAGTTCAATAATCGGATCGATGTTCGCCAGCGCCACAGCCAGCGCTTCGAGGATATGCGCGCGGTCACGGGCTTTACGCAGTTCGAAAATCGTACGACGCGTCACCACTTCACGGCGATGGCGCACAAACGCGGCCAGAATTTCTTTCAGCGCCATGATCTTCGGTTGACCATGGTGCAGAGCGACCATGTTGATACCGAAGGAAACCTGCAATTGCGTCTGGGAGTAGAGGTTATTCAGAACCACTTCACCCACTGCGTCGCGTTTGATTTCAATAACAATGCGCATACCGTCTTTATCAGACTCGTCGCGCAGCGCGCTGATGCCTTCAACGCGTTTCTCTTTCACCAGCTCGGCAATCTTCTCGATCAAGCGCGCTTTGTTCACCTGATACGGAATTTCGTGCACGATAATGGTTTCGCGACCGCTTTTCGCGTCGGTTTCCACTTCCGCACGAGCACGAATGTAGATCTTGCCGCGACCGGTGCGATAGGCTTCTTCAATGCCACGGCGACCGTTGATGAGCGCCGCAGTCGGGAAATCTGGCCCTGGAATATGCACCATCAGCTCTTCTACGCTGATGTCTTCATTATCGATATAGGCCAGGCAGCCGTTGATCACTTCCGTCAGGTTGTGTGGCGGAATGTTAGTTGCCATACCGACTGCAATACCGGAAGAACCGTTCACCAGCAGGTTCGGGATCTTGGTTGGCATCACATCGGGGATTCTTTCGGTGCCGTCGTAGTTATCGACGTAATCAACCGTCTCTTTTTCCAGATCGGCCATCAATTCGTGGGCAATCTTCGCCAGGCGGATTTCCGTATAACGCATTGCCGCCGCAGAGTCGCCATCGATGGAACCGAAGTTCCCCTGGCCATCGACCAGCATGTAACGCAGCGAAAACGGCTGCGCCATACGGACAATGGTATCGTACACCGCGGAATCACCATGCGGATGGTACTTACCGATTACGTCACCAACGACACGGGCAGATTTTTTGTAGGCTTTATTCCAGTCATTGCCCAATACGTTCATGGCGTAAAGTACGCGACGGTGAACCGGTTTCAGGCCATCTCGGACATCCGGAAGCGCACGGCCAACAATGACCGACATCGCATAGTCCAGATAAGAGTTCTTCAGCTCTTCCTCGATGTTAACCGGTGTAATTTCTCTCGCAAGGTCGCTCATCTAACCGCTATCCCTCTACTGTATCCCGGATTCAAAGGTCGCAAATTATAACACAACCGCTCTGATACAGGTAAACCTATAACACCCGTGCAAAGGTTTATTCATCCCGTTGGCCTGATATACTCACGGGTCTTATTGATAGAGGAGTTATTGCGCCCATGAATGCCGAAAAAACGCCGGTCGCTCAAAACGTTGATCATGCTGAAATCGCCAAATTTGAGGCAGTTGCCTCGCGCTGGTGGGATAAAGAAGGTGAGTTTAAACCCCTGCACCGCATTAACCCGCTGCGTCTGGGCTATATTGGCGAACATGCTGGCGGTCTGTTCGGTAAGAAAGTGCTCGATGTCGGTTGCGGCGGCGGAATTCTGGCAGAAAGCATGGCGCAAGAAGGCGCTGATGTTACCGGGCTTGATATGGGCTTTGAACCGCTCCAGGTGGCGCGTTTGCATGCGCTGGAGTCAGGTGTTCAGGTCAATTATGTGCAGGAAACCGTGGAAGAACACGCGGCAAAACACGCACAGCAGTATGACGTTGTTACCTGCATGGAGATGCTCGAGCATGTTCCGGATCCGCAATCGGTGGTGAAAGCCTGTGCGCACTTGGTCAAACCCGGCGGCCATGTTTTCTTCTCTACCATTAACCGCAACGGCAAAGCCTGGTTGATGGCGGTAGTTGGCGCGGAATATGTGCTGCGCATGGTGCCGAAAGGTACGCACGACGTGAAGAAATTTATTAAGCCAGCTGAGCTCTTAACGTGGGTTGACGACACCGTGTTACAGGAACGTCACATTACCGGGTTACATTACAATCCGCTGTTGAACCAGTTTACGTTAGGGCCGGGTGTAGATGTGAATTATATGTTACATACAACGGCAAAAAATGACTAAGGTCATCAGATAAAGTGATAGAAGATTGCGCAGCATCAAACTGCGCAATTGCATTTCTCGACGAAGAAATCAGCACTCGATCAAAAATTCATTTTTTTTTGCAAAATGTTGACATCGCCGCCAGGCCTTACGATACGAGGACTTAGCGATTATCACCCTTTCACAACCTCAATTTAACCTCAAAATCAACTCTTGTACTGAAAAGAATCCTTACTAGAATACTCACCATATAGCGTTTCTCTTATCGCAAACCCCCTATATGTAGTATTTATCCACAGAGTTAATCACAGCAACGAAATGTGGATAAATGGGGGGATATTTTCTATTTCACGGACAGGTAATCACATGAATCAGAGTCTGCTGGTGACAAAGCGTGATGGTGGCACTGAGCGCATCAATCTCGACAAAATTCATCGAGTACTGGATTGGGCGGCAGAGGGGCTAAGTAACGTATCCATCTCTCAGGTCGAATTGCGCTCGCACATTCAGTTCTACGACGGTATCAAAACGTCCGATATCCACGAGACCATCATTAAGGCCGCTGCGGATCTGATCTCCCGCGATGCGCCTGACTACCAGTACCTGGCCGCACGCCTGGCGATTTTCCACCTGCGTAAAAAAGCCTACGGCCAGTTTGAACCGCCAGCGCTGTTTGACCATGTGAAGAAAATGATCGAGCTTGGCAAATACGATCATCATCTGCTGGAAGACTACACGGAAGAAGAGTTCAAGCAGATGGACGGTTTTATCGACCACTGGCGCGATATGAACTTCTCTTACGCTGCGGTGAAGCAGTTGGAAGGCAAATACCTGGTGCAGAACCGCGTGACCGGCGAGATCTACGAGAGCGCGCAGTTCCTCTATATCCTGGTTGCCGCGTGTCTGTTCTCCAACTATCCGCGTGAAACCCGTCTGGACTACGTGAAGCGTTTCTACGATGCCGTTTCCACGTTCAAAATTTCGCTGCCGACGCCGATCATGTCCGGCGTGCGTACGCCTACCCGTCAGTTCAGCTCCTGCGTACTGATCGAGTGCGGCGACAGCCTGGACTCCATTAACGCTACCTCCAGTGCGATTGTGAAATACGTTTCCCAGCGAGCCGGTATCGGCATCAACGCCGGGCGCATTCGTGCACTGGGTAGCCCGATCCGCGGTGGTGAAGCGTTCCACACCGGTTGTATCCCGTTCTACAAACACTTCCAGACAGCAGTGAAATCCTGCTCGCAGGGCGGTGTGCGCGGCGGTGCAGCAACCCTGTTCTACCCGATGTGGCACCTGGAAGTCGAAAGCCTGCTGGTACTGAAAAACAACCGTGGCGTGGAAGGCAACCGCGTGCGTCACATGGACTACGGCGTACAGATCAACAAACTGATGTACACCCGTCTGCTGAAAGGTGAAGAGATCACCCTGTTCAGCCCGTCCGACGTGCCGGGTCTGTACGATGCGTTCTTCGCCGATCAGGACGAGTTCGAACGCCTGTACACCCAATATGAAAAAGACGACAGCATCCGCAAACAGCGTATTAAAGCTGTGGAACTGTTCTCACTGATGATGCAGGAACGTGCTTCTACTGGCCGTATCTACATTCAGAACGTCGATCACTGCAACACCCATAGCCCGTTTGACCCGGCTGTTGCGCCGGTACGTCAGTCCAACCTGTGCCTGGAAATCGCCCTGCCGACCAAGCCGCTGGATGATGTAAACGACGAAAACGGTGAAATCGCGCTCTGTACGCTCTCTGCGTTTAACCTTGGCGCGATTAAAAACCTCGACGAACTGGAAGAGCTGGCAACGCTTGCAGTACGTGCGCTTGATGCCCTGCTGGATTATCAGGATTACCCGATTCTGGCCGCTAAACGTGGCGCGATGGGCCGCCGTACGCTGGGTATTGGCGTCATCAACTTTGCTTACTGGCTGGCGAAGAACGGCAAACGTTACTCTGACGGCAGCGCTAACAACCTGACGCATCAGACTTTCGAAGCCATTCAATACTGGTTGTTGAAAGCCTCTAACGAACTGGCGAAAGAGCAAGGCGCGTGCCCGTGGTTCAACGAAACCACCTACTCGCAGGGTGTTTTGCCAATCGACACCTACAAGAAAGATCTCGACGGTATTACCAACGAACCGCTGCATTACGACTGGGAAGCGTTGCGTGAATCGATCAAAACGCATGGCCTGCGTAACTCCACGCTCTCCGCGCTGATGCCGTCTGAAACCTCGTCGCAGATCTCCAATGCCACCAACGGCATTGAACCACCGCGCGGCCATGTGAGCATCAAAGCGTCGAAAGATGGCATCTTGCGTCAGGTCGTGCCGGATTACGAGCAGTTGAAAAACGCCTATGAACTGCTGTGGGAAATGCCAAATAACGACGGCTACCTGCAACTGGTCGGCATCATGCAGAAATTTATCGATCAGTCGATTTCGGCGAATACCAACTATGACCCGTCACGCTTCCCGTCGGGCAAAGTGCCGATGCAACAATTGTTGAAAGACTTGCTGACGGCCTACAAATTTGGTGTGAAAACGCTGTACTATCAAAACACCCGCGATGGTGCGGAAGATGCGCAGGATGACATGGCGCCTTCCATCCAGGACGATGGCTGCGAAAGCGGCGCATGTAAGATCTAACTAAGGGGCGGGGAAACCCGCCCTTTTTTTTCGCAAGACAGGACTCACATTCCATGGCATACACCACTTTTTCACAGACGAAAAACAATCAGTTGCTGGAGCCAATGTTCTTTGGCCAGCCGGTTAACGTGGCGCGCTACGATCAGCAGAAATATGACATCTTTGAAAAGCTGATTGAGAAACAACTCTCCTTCTTCTGGCGTCCGGAAGAAGTTGACGTTTCCCGCGACCGTATCGATTTCCAGGCACTGCCGGAACACGAAAAGCACATTTTTATCAGCAACCTAAAATATCAGACGCTGCTGGACTCCATTCAGGGTCGCAGCCCGAACGTCGCGTTGCTGCCGCTGATCTCCATCCCGGAACTCGAAACCTGGGTGGAAACCTGGGCGTTTTCAGAAACGATCCACTCACGCTCATACACCCATATTATCCGCAACATCGTTAACGATCCGGCGGTGGTGTTTGACGATATCGTCACCAACGAGCAGATCCTCAAGCGCGCGGAAGGCATCTCGCACTTCTACGACGAGCTGATTGAAATGACCAGCTACTGGCACCTGCTCGGTGAAGGCACACACAACGTCAACGGCAAAACCGTGACCATCAGCCTGCGTGAGTTGAAAAAGAAACTCTACCTGTGTCTGATGAGCGTGAACGCGCTGGAAGCGGTTCGCTTCTACGTCAGCTTTGCTTGCTCCTTCGCTTTTGCCGAGCGTGAGCTGATGGAGGGCAACGCCAAAATCATTCGTCTGATTGCCCGTGACGAAGCCCTGCACCTGACCGGCACTCAGCATATGCTGAACCTGCTGCGTTCCGGCGTCGATGACCCGGAAATGGCCGAGATTGCCGAAGAGTGCAAACAAGCGTGTTATGACCTGTTCGTACAGGCGGCATTGCAGGAAAAAGAGTGGGCGGAATACCTGTTCCAGGGCGGTTCAATGATCGGTCTGAACAAAGACATTCTCTGCCAGTATGTTGAGTACATTACCAACATCCGCATGCAGGCGGTGGGCCTCGACCTGCCATTCCAGACGCGCTCAAACCCGATTCCGTGGATCAATACCTGGCTGGTTTCCGATAACGTGCAGGTCGCACCGCAGGAAGTGGAAGTCAGCTCCTATCTGGTCGGCCAGATCGACTCTGAAGTCGACACTGACGATCTAAGCAGCTTCCAGCTTTGATGAGCCGCGTAACGCTCAGCCTTTCCGGCACACAGGTGCTGTGTCGGGATGAGCACCCTTCCCTGCTGGAGGCGCTTGAATCGCACCAGGTGGAAGTTGAATACCAGTGTCGCGAAGGCTATTGCGGTTCCTGCCGCTGCCGTCTGGTGGCGGGCCAGGTTGACTGGATTGCCGAGCCGCTGGCCTTTATCAACGAAGGGGAAATTTTGCCCTGCTGCTGTCGGGCGAAAGGCGATATCGAAATCGAGATGTAAAAAAGGGCCTTCACAGGCCCTTTTGTTTTATTTCCGCTTTAAAAACTGCACCGCTTTATCCGGGAAGTCTGTGAACAGCCCCTCCACATCTGCCTGCTGATACAACACGTCATATAACTGATCGACGTTGCTCGCATACGGCGGAAGCTGATCCGCACGGACGGTAAACGGATGCACCTGCAAATGGCTGGCATGCGCCTCTTTAACCATTGCCGTTAGCTTAACGTTACCCGGTTTTGAACCGTCCGCCACCAGCATATGGTAGTCCGGGCCGATGCCGTCGGCATACTGCGCGATTTGCTTCATCGCACCGGGTTTGAACATCCAGTCGTAACGGTAATTCACCCATTTGCCGTCCGGCTGCTGCTCCTGCGTTTCATGCCATTTGGTATACGCAATCAGCTGCACCAGTTTGAGATCCATCCCCATTTTCGGTTCCAGCTCATTCTTAATACGCTTGAGCTCATTGACGTCAAAACATTGCAGGTACACCTTGTCCTGCTTGCTGGTGTAGCCGTACTTTTTCAGCACTTCCAGCGTTTTTGCGGCAATGTCTTTCCCTTCCTGATGGTGGAACCAGGGCGCTTTGATCTCCGGATAAATACCGATGTTCTTGCCCGTGGAGTGGTTCAAACCCTGTACAAACTCGATCTCCTCTTCAAACGTGTGAATACGGAAATCGGATTTCCCCATCGGGAAACGGCCCGGATAAACCTGCACTTTCTTGCCCTTTTCCAGCTCGAACCCTTCGGTAAATCTCAGCGAGCGGATCTCGTCGAGCGTAAAGTCGATGGCGTAGAAACGCCCGTCTTTACGCGCGCGCTGCGGGAAACGTTCCGCGACATCCGTCACACGGTCGAGATAGTGATCATGCAGAACGACCAACTGGTCGTCTTTGGTCATCACCAGATCTTGTTCAAGGAAATCCGCGCCCTGCGCATAGGCCATCGCTTTCGCCGGCAAGGTATGTTCCGGCAAATAACCGCTGGCACCACGATGAGCGATAACGATTTTATCGGCGGCCAGCGCCTGGCTGGTTAACACACCAGCCAAGAGCAGGCTTGAGGTCATACGGCTGAAAGTGGTTTTCATCTAAGCTCCATTTCAGCTGCGACGCGCCAGCACGTCGGCATGGTGACGTTTCTCGCCAATCATCACGATAATCAGCAGTAAAACCGCCAGAATGCTGCCGCCAATCATCACCATAAAGCCGCCATCCCAGCCGAAGAAATCAACGGTGTAACCAACAATGGCGCTGGCGGCGACAGACCCTCCAAGATAGCCAAACAAGCCGGTAAAGCCCGCCGCCGTGCCCGCTGCTTTTTTCGGTGCCAGCTCCAGCGCATGCAGACCAATCAACATTACCGGGCCATAAATCAGGAAGCCGATAACAATCATGCAGGCCATATCCACGCTCGGGTTACCCGGCGGGTTCAACCAATAAACGATAGTCGCAATGGTCACCAGCGTCATAAAGAACACGCCCGTTGCGCCGCGATTGCCGCGGAAGACTTTATCCGACATCCAGCCACACAGCAGCGTGCCGGGGATGCCCGCATACTCATAGAAGAAATAGGCCCACGAGGATTTATCCAGCGCGAAGTGTTTCACCTCTTTCAGGTAGGTCGGTGACCAGTCGAGAATGCCGTAGCGCAGCAGGTAAACAAACACGTTCGCGACTGCGATATACCACAGCAGTTTGTTCGGCAGAATGTACTGCATGAAAATCTGCTTTGCGGACAACTCTTCTTCATGCTTGTCGCTGTAATCATCCGGGTAGTCGTTTTTGTACTCTTCAATCGGCGGTAAACCACAAGATTGCGGAGTGTCACGCATCAACGCAAAGGCAAAAATCGCCACCACAATCGCGCCAAACGCGGGCATATACAGCGCTGCATGCCAGTCGTTAAACCATGCCATCCCCAGCAGGAACAGCAGCGGAGGAATGCCACCGCCCACGTTATGCGCACAGTTCCACACCGACACAATGCCGCCGCGCTCTTTTTGTGACCACCAGTGCACCATAGTGCGCCCACACGGCGGCCAGCCCATGCCCTGGAACCAGCCACACAGGAACAACAGCACAAACATGACCATGATGCTTGATGTTGCCCAAGGTACGAAGCCCATAAACAGCATCACCGCCGCCGCCAGAATTAACCCGGCAGGCAGAAAAACGCGCGGATTCGAGCGATCCGATACCGAACCCATAATAAATTTCGAAAAGCCGTAAGCAATCGAGATACCGGACAGCGCAAACCCCAGATCACCACGGGAAAAACCCTGCTCAACCAGATAAGGCATTGCCAGCGCAAAGTTTTTACGCACCAGATAGTAGGCGGCATAACCGAAGAAGATCCCGAGGAAAATCTGCCAACGCAACCGACGATACAGCGGATCGACTTGCGCATCAGGTAGACGCGATTGATGGGGAGCAGGTCTAAAAATACTTAACATAGCGGCCTCCGTGGCGCGGTAAGACTCATATCTTTCATTAATGAGTGAAAACGAACATAACCAGAGTTATTCGCGGCGGATTGTAGTGAAAGTTTTAACCAGAGAGAATGAGTTGTCGCAGATATTGTTACAGAAATATGACAAACATCTAACTTCACGCAGGAAAGCGCGTTTCACTTTCGTTTTTTGCTCGAATATGCGCGATATCAAACAAACCACAATCATAGTATGGCTAAATGATTGCTAAGGAACGTCGACCAGAAGGACGCGAACATGCGCAACTCCAGTGACTACGATGTGATTATTATCGGCGGCGGCGCGACCGGCGCAGGCATCGCACGCGACTGCGCCCTGCGCGGCCTGCGCGTGGTGCTGCTTGAACGCCACGATATCGCCACCGGCGCGACCGGCCGTAACCACGGCTTGCTGCACAGCGGTGCGCGTTACGCGGTGACCGATAACGAATCAGCGCGTGAATGTATTGCCGAAAACCAGATCCTCAAACGCATCGCCCGCCACTGTATCGAACCGACAGACGGCCTGTTTATTACCCTGCCGGAAGATGACCTGGTGTATCAACGCCAGTTTATTGACGCCTGTCTACAAGCGGGGATACCGGCGCAGGCCATGTCACCGCAGGAGGCGCTGCGCATGGAACCAAGCGTCAATCCAGCGCTGATTGGCGCAGTGCGCGTGCCGGACGGCACAGTGGATCCTTTTCGCCTCACCGCCAGCAATATGCTGGACGCACGTGAACACGGCGCAAAAATCCTCACCGGCCACGAAGTCTGCGGGCTTATCCGCCACGGCGACACCGTAAGCGGTGTGCGCCTTTATCATCCCGCCAGTGGAGAAACACAAGAATTGCATGCGCCTGTGGTGGTGAATGCCGCCGGGATCTGGGGGCAGCGGATTGCCGAATATGCCGACCTGACGATCCGCATGTTCCCGGCGAAAGGTGCGCTGCTTATCCTTGATCACCGCATTAACCAGCACGTCATCAACCGCTGCCGCAAACCCGCCGATGCCGATATTCTGGTGCCTGGCGACACCATCTCACTGATTGGCACCACCTCAACACACATTGATTACGCTGATATCGATGACCTGCGTGTAACGCCTGACGAAGTGGATATTCTGCTGCGTGAAGGGGAAAAACTGGCACCGGTAATGGCAAAAACGCGCATCCTGCGTGCTTACGCCGGTGTGAGGCCGCTGGTCGCCAGCGATGATGACCCGAGCGGGCGCAATGTCAGCCGGGGAATTGTGTTGCTGGACCATGCACAGCGCGACGGGCTGGAAGGTTTTATCACTATCACCGGTGGCAAGCTGATGACTTACCGGCTGATGGCCGAATGGGCGACGGATGCCGTCTGCCGCAAGCTGAATCATCATACTCCTTGCACCACCGCCACCGCGCCGCTTCCCGGTTCCCGCGAGCCGACCGAACTGGCGCTCAAAAAAATTATTTCTCTGCCGACGCCGCTGCGTGGATCGGCGGTCTATCGCCACGGCGACCGCACACCAGCCTGGCTTGGCAGCGACAGACATAACCGCAGCCTGGTTTGCGAGTGTGAAGCGGTTACCGCCGGGGAAGTGCAGTATGCGGTCGAAAACCTGAATGTCCACTCGCTGCTCGATCTGCGCCGCCGCACGCGCGTCGGGATGGGCACTTGCCAGGGCGAGCTGTGCGCCTGCCGCGCTGCCGGATTGCTTAACCACATGCATGTCACTACCGAAAGTGAATCTCTGCAGCAACTGGCCGGTTTTCTTAATGAGCGCTGGAAAGGCGTTAAACCTGTCGCCTGGGGCGATGCGCTGCGTGAAAGCGAATTCACACGCTGGGTCTATCAGGGATTGTGCGGGCTGGAAAAGGAGGCGGAAAATGAGATTTGATACGGTCATTATCGGTGGCGGGCTGGCCGGTTTAGTGTGCGGGATTCGCCTTGCGCAAAGCGGTCAGCGCTGTGCCATTGTCAGCCGTGGTCAGAGTGCCTTGAGCTTCTCTTCCGGCTCGCTGGATTTGCTTTCGCATTTACCCGATGGTCAGCCCATCGACGCGCTTGATAGCGCCATCAAGGAACTTCAATGCCATCATGCCGCTCACCCGTACGCCCGGCTCGGCGCAGAACAGGTTCGCCACTTCGCCGGCCAGGCGCAGACGCTGCTGGCAGATTGTGGGCTGGCGTTACAGGGCGATGTTGATACGCCGCACCAGCGCGTGACGCCGCTTGGTACATTCCGCACCGCCTGGCTTAGCCCTCTGGAAGTGCCAGTAAAATCAGAAACCAACCAGAATACGGGCGTCGTCGGTATCAGCGGTTTTCTCGATTTCCAGCCGCAGCTTGCGGCTGGTGCGCTGCGTAAACGCGGTGTTAACGCGCAGGCGGAAGAGATTGAGTTGCCGCTGCTTGATCGGCTACGCGACAACCCCAGCGAATTTCGTGCAGTGAATATCGCCCGCCTGCTGGACGCGCCCGAGCACTATAACGCGCTGTACGAAGCGCTGCTGCCGCTAAGCCAGCAGTACGCGATGCTCTATCTGCCCGCCTGTTTTGGCTTGACGGACAACAGTGTCTTTACGCGCCTTAATCAGCAACTGGCCTGCCCGCTGCGTCTGCTGCCCACGCTGCCGCCTTCCGTACCGGGAATGCGTATGCAATTGTTGCTGCAACAAGCGTTTATACGCAGCGGCGGTAGCTGGATGCCGGGAGACGACGTGCTGCGTGCCGATCTCGCCGACCAGCGTGTAACACAAGTGTGGACGCGGAAACATGAAGATATCCCGCTGCGCGCGCGCAATGTAGTGCTCGCCAGCGGCAGCTTTTTCAGTAACGGGCTGATTGCCGGGCGCGATCGCGTGCGGGAAACCGTGTTTGATCTCGACGTACTGCAAAGCGCACAGCGTCAGGACTGGTATCGCGACGATGTATTCGACAGCCAGCCGTGGCAGCAGTTTGGTGTGCGGACTGACGCGCAACTACACGGCTTGCGCCAGGGCAACGCCGTGAACAATCTCTATGTGATTGGTTCCGTGCTGGGCGGTTTTGATGCCATTGCCCAGGGATGCGGCGGCGGCGTTTGCGTCGTTACCGCGCTGCATGCCGCACAGCAAATTAGCGCACAGGGAGGCGAACAATGAACAATACGCAATTTGAAAGCTGCATTAAATGTACCGTTTGCACCACCGCCTGCCCGGTCAGCCGCGTAAATCCCGCTTACCCCGGCCCGAAACAGGCAGGCCCTGATGGCGAGCGTCTACGGCTAAAAGACGCTGCGCTGTATGATGATGCGCTGAAGTACTGCACCAACTGTAAACGCTGCGAAACCGCCTGTCCGTCCGGGGTGAAAATTGGCGATATTATTCAGCGCGCCCGTGCCCAGTACGCGCCGAAAAAACTCTCGATACGCAATGCCATTCTCAGTCACACCGACTTGATGGGTACGCTGTCGACACCGATGGCACCGTTGGTCAATGCGGCAACATCACTCAAACCCGTGCGCCAGTTGCTGGATACCGCATTAAAAATCGACCACCACCGCACGTTGCCAAAATATTCCAGCGGCACATTTCGCCGCTGGTATCGCAGCATTGCCGCACAGCAACAGACATTTGCTCAACAGGTGGCGTTTTTCCACGGTTGCTACGTGAATTACAACCATCCACAGTTGGGTAAAGACCTGATCCGCGTGCTGAACCATATGGGGACTGGCGTACAGTTGTTGCAACGGGAAAAGTGCTGCGGCGTGCCGCTGATTGCGAATGGTTTTTTCGATAAAGCGAAAAAACAGGCGCAGTTTAATGTGCGCTCACTGGAGCAGGCTATCGGCTCAGATGGGCTGCCGGTTATTGCCACCTCTTCCACCTGCGCTTTTACGCTGCGCGACGAATATCCTCACCTGCTGGATGTGGATAACAGCCATCTGCGCGCGCATATTGATTTAGCCACGCGCTGGATCTGGCGCATGCTTGACGAAGGTCGCTCGCTGCAACTGAGAGAAACCCCGCTGAAGGTGGTCTACCACACGCCGTGTCATATGGAAAAAATGGGCTGGACGCACTACACGCTGGAATTGCTGCGACGCATTCCAGGGCTTGAGCTAACGGTGCTGGATTCACGCTGCTGCGGGATCGCCGGAACCTATGGGTTTAAAAGCGAAAACTACCCAACATCGCAGGCGATTGGCGCGCCGTTATTTGAGCAAATTGAAGCCAGTGGCGCAGATCTGGTGGTGACGGATTGCGAAACCTGCAAGTGGCAAATTGAGATGTCCACCAGCAAACGCTGTGAACATCCCATTACGCTACTGGCAAACGCATTAGGGTAACGGCACGCCGTTACCCTCAGCGATTACTCTACCGACAGCGTTTCCACCACATTGATCCAACCGTGATCGCTGGCAATGTCTTTGCCCGCCAGCCAGCGGCGCAGAATATTCAGCGCCATCATGGCGCACACTTCCTGGCGCACCACCAGCCCGTGGCGGTTGGTGTTGAATTTCACCCGCAGCGCGCGGGTGCCTTCCGGCGTCGCCAGCGCGAAGTTGAGATGATCCTCTTCAAGACCTGTCACCGTCAGCGCCAGCCCGGCGAGATGGCGATTGCGCAACTCGGTGGTCCAGCGGGCGCTTTGCGCCAGCGCTTCCGCTTGCGACGGCAATACTTCACTGGCCAGCAGTGGCGCTCCGGCGCGGGAAAGCTGCAACGCAACCAGACCGCCGGTGAACTGTTCGCTCAACGTCAGGCTCAGTTGGCGTTCCCGCAGGCTCGCGGCAAGCGCCGCCGGTAAACCGTCTGTGCCTTCAAAAATCAAACTTTCACCGGCAACACGTTTCACTTCCGGCCACAGCGCTTCCATCGCGGCACGATGCTCTGCCGGCCCGGTCAGTTTCAATTCGATAATCGGCATGGATGAGCGGTAACCCATCACCACGCCTGACGGCAGTTCAAGGTGTTGCAGGCTTTGCGCCAGATCGCTCTCTGAGCGCCCGAAAGTGGTTAAACGCAGGCAAACCGGCGGCTCAGGTAAGGTAAAGCGTGCGCGCAGGCGCGGCAGAATTTCTTGTTCCACCATCACTTTAAATTCCGACGGGACACCCGGCGTGAAGAACATCAGACAACGGTTAAGTTGCAGGGCAAAACCACAGGCGGTACCGACCGGGTTATCCACCAGTTCGGCGCTGGCCGGGATCTCGGCCTGTTTGCGGTTACTTGGTGCCATCACGCGGCCACGTTCGGTAAAGAAACGTTCCATCTGTGCCAGCCATGCTTCATGTAGCACCAGCGCTTCACCTTTGGCGGTCGCCGCCGCCAGCGCGCTGAGATCGTCACTGGTCGGCCCCAGTCCGCCATTCACAATCAGCACATCCGCGTGCTCGCTACGTTCACGCAGGATAGCGACCAGATCATCAAGGTTATCGCCCACGGTGTTACGGCGCGTGAGGGGCAATCCCTGGTTAAAGAAAAAGTCAGCCAGCCAGGCCGCATTGGTATCCACAATCTGGCCATGCAGCACTTCATCGCCGGTCGATAACATCTCCACATTTAACATCGTTAGCTCCTGCAATCGAGGTTGAAACACTATAGCGCATGCGCAGAGGAAAAACGGAGACAAACGGGCGCGGACAGATGCCGCGCCAGAGGATTAGAAGCTGGCGCTGACGCCGACATACGGGCCGTCAGCCACGGCGTTGTCGCGACGTCCTTCTTTACCGGTCATGTCGATGTAGCGATAACCGGCCTCAACCGTCAGCGGGCGCATAATGGTGTAACGCGCACCGGCGTTCGCTTCCTGGTACTCTTTCACGCCGCTGGAGAGGGAATCCGGTGAGTAGTAGTACTCGCCGAAAATGCTAAAGCTGCTGGCAATTTTCCACTGCAACCCGCCACCAACGGCAACAGCATAACCTTCGCTGCCCACGTCCGGATTCAGATAAATACCTTTCCCGCCGACGGTCGCAAGGAACGGACCAAGGGGGATGTTGTAACCGAGCCCCAGGCCAGCGATATCACCATCATCTTCACTGTGCGCCCAGTTACCGCTCACGGCGATGCCGCTGGTTTCGGTACCCAAACCGAAACCAAAGTTGGTGTAATCTTTCCCAATCTGACCGTTCAGACTCACGGCCTGCGCCCCAGCAGAGGCCAGCAATACGCTGGCTAAACCTAATAAAGCAACTTTCTTCATTTTTGATTTCCGCACATAACGGGCCTGATGCCCAAAAGCCTCTGATTGTACGCCTATTTTTCTGTCAGAAGAATGAATAAAAAGGTCAGGAAATATAGACGGGGTCAATTTTTCGACATCAGCGCTTGCGTTAACATTGCGCGTTCTGTTTATCCCTCTAAAGGAATTAACCATGCGACAACGGACGATTGTGTGCCCACTGATTCAAAACGACGGCGCCTATTTGCTGTGTAAAATGGCCGACGATCGCGGCGTTTTCCCCGGCCAATGGGCATTATCCGGCGGCGGTGTGGAGCCGGGCGAGCGGATTGAAGAGGCACTGCGCCGGGAGATCCGCGAGGAACTGGGTGACAAGCTGGAACTGAGCGAAATCACGCCGTGGACGTTTCGCGATGATATCCGGGTGAAAACTTACGCCGACGGCAGCAAAGAGCAAATCTATATGATTTACTTGATTTTTGATTGCATCAGCGTCAATCGCGAAGTCAGCATCAATGACGAATTTCAGGATTACGCGTGGGTGATGCCAGCGGATCTGCACCACTACGATCTGAACGATGCGACCCGCAATACGCTAAGGATGAAAGGGGTGCTCTGAAAGTGCGCTCAGTGGCTGACCTTTTCCACCACTTCCGCAGGTAGCCCGGTTAATGTTGCCACGACATCGGGCGCCATTCCTTTTTCCAGCATCACTTTAGCAATGCGTAGCGCTTCTTGTTGAACTCCTTCGGCGCGCCCCTGCGCCAATCCTTTTTTCAGGCCAAACGTCATGCCTTCTTCGCGAAGAAATTGTGCAATGTTCATTAACGCCTCCTTTTGCTGGTGATCCGTGGTTCTGCTGGCAATGGCGGTGAGAAACGCTGCCGGATCGGCGGTATGCCCCGCTTTCAACAAATAATGCAGCAACGTCTTCAACTGTTCGCCGCCAGTGTAGCCCAGCGCCAGTAGGCTGACCAGTTGCTCCTGAAACTCCAGCATATTGCGTTGCCGAACATGTTTTTGTAACAGTTCAAGCATGGCAATACGTCGATGCTGCACAATTTCAGCATCGGGAAGTTGGGTGATATCCACCAGTGGAAACGCGTTGGTGTAGAGCTTTTCCGCCTGCAGTGGCAGCTGAAAGGCATCCAGCCAGCGTAGCGACCACGGATACGGTGTGACACGTCCATGATAAAAAAGCATCGGGATAACCATTGGCAATTCACCATGCCCTTTATCAAGATGACGCTGCATCGCAGCAATGGCATAGCGCATCAGGCGAAAGGCCATATTTTTATCCGGCGAACGTTGGTGTTCAATCAAAGCATAAAGGTACCCGTCGCCCGCGCGCGTTTTCAGCGAGTAAAGAATATCGGAGTAGCAATATCGCAGGTCTTCCTCAACAAAACTGCCAGATTCCAGTTGAAGCGTGGAGAGATCACAGAGTGCAATCAAGTGCTCTGGCAGATGAATGTCGAAAAAATCACGAGCGGTTTGCGCGTGCGATAATAATTTACGAAACACCGCATCATGCGGTGTAGAAGAAGATGAATGCGGCATCGCTATCCCTGCGTTTCAGAAGCCAGGGCGCAAACTAACACACTTGTCGGAAGAGGTTTTATCGCTCAGTCAGTTTGTCGTGAAGGCTCGCAAAAATAGCCCTGCTGCTGTTTTTACGTGTTGCTGTGAAGGGTGCTAACCCACTGCTGAACAGCGCGGCGGGAGATTTTAATACCGCCATTTTTAAGCGCTGAGGGCAACATCAGCCAACGCACTGGCTGCTGGAATCGGGCCAGTTTATCGGCAACCCATTGACTCAGGTCATCAGCATTAATATCGCCTGTGCACTCCACCACCGCCACTGGACGCTGCCCAAATTCGGCGTCGTCCACCGGTACCACCAGCACCTGCTGCACCTGAGGGTGGCGGGCAATAATGCGCTCAACTTCTTCTGGCTGGATACCTTCCCCGCCGCTGAAAAAAAGATTATCCAGACGGCCGTGAATAGTCAGGCAGCCATCATTCAGCTCGCCGCGATCGCGCGTGGCAAACCAGCCTTCGCTGTTCACCAGCGGGAGCAGTTCTCCGTTGTACCAGTAGCCGGAAGCCATGCTGGCGGCGCGCAGCCAAACTTCTTCACCGACGATTTTCACTTCACGCCCTGGCAGGGCGTAACCGACATCAGGCTTGCCGTCTGCTTCTTTCGCACACACCGTCGAGGCAAACTCGGTTAAACCATAACCGCACCAACTGCGGATCCCGCGCTCGCGTGCCTGCTGCGTGAGTTCTACGGGGATCGCCGCACCGCCCAATAACACTGCCTTCAGCGAGACCGGTACATTGTCATTCAACAAGCGCCAGAGTTGAGTCGGAACCAGCGAGGCGTGGCTGCACCCGGCCAGCGCCTGCTCCAGCGGTGCTTTTTGCCGCACGGTGATCCGCGCGCCGGCCAGCAGCCAGCGCCACAAAATCCCCTGCCCGGAAACATGAAACAGCGGCAACGAGAGTAGCCAGTCGTCTTTCGCAGTAAACGGGATTAACGCCAGCACACCCTGCGCGCTGGCAAGATGCGCAGCACAAGTATGCACTGCGGCCTTCGGCAGCCCGGTCGAGCCGGAAGTCAGGGTCATCGACGCCAGCCGCTGTGGCTGCCAGTCAACGGCGTAATCATCGCCAGACTCGCTTACCACCAGTGATGTTAAGCTGGCATACGTCACATCAGACTCCAGATCGAGCGCGAAACGCAGCGTCAACTGTGGCAACAGCGCCTCCAGTTGCGTGGCGGGTAACTGCGGGTTCAGCGGTAAAACCCGCGCACCGCATTGCAACAGCGCCAGCCACGCCAGCAGCGTCTCTGGCTGGTTGCGCGCGCGTAGCATGACGCCGTCGCCCGACTGCACACCCTGGCGGGCAAACCCACTGGCCAGCCTATCAATACGCGCACAGAGCTCACGCCAGTTAAGGCTTTGCTGCTCAAGACGAATTGCGGCCTGTTCGCCACATACCTTGCGCCAGTGACGCCATGGCCAGTCGGGAAAAATCATAGTAATGGTTCCAGCGCATCAAGCTGCAAGCAGGGTAAATCACTCTCCGGCCAGCAACGGAGCAGCTGCGTTTGCATTAATTGCAGCGTATCGAGACCGGGCACCGTTCCCGGCGTCAGCCAGGCGGCGATACGCGCCAGTTGCGTCAACCCAAGGCTCGATTCGATTGACGAACTGATAACGGTCGTCAGCCCCAGCGCTTTAGCCGTTGCGACTTGCTGTTGCACTTTCTGCAAACTGCCGGTCAGCATCGGTTTAATCACCACGGCGCCAACACCTGCTTGCGGCTCAAAACGAAAGTCCGCGTTACGCAGGCTTTCATCCCAGGCGAGGGTAATGCCGGTCTCGCGGGCAAACGCCAGTGATTCTTCGCGCGTCTTGCAGGGTTCTTCAAGAAACGCAATGCGCGAGCGATAAGCCGGATTGACATACTTCGCGAACTGTTGCGCTTTCAGCGGCGTCCAGGCACGGTTGGCATCCAGGCGCAAATGGAGATCGGGAATCGACTCCAGCAGCAAGTTGACCACCATGCCGTCACGCACCGCTTCATACAGCCCCACTTTCACTTTCGCCAGCTTTTCACCCGGAAGAGCAGCAAGCGCGGCGAACAGCTCATCCGGGTCACCGCTACACAGCATCGCGGCGCGGTAATCCGCCGCTTGCGGCAACGTATCGCTAAGCTCAGCCAGCGCGCAGCTCAAACCAAATGCCGCCGAAGGCTCGTCCGGCAACGGGGGCTGCGCACCGTCGCGCCAGTTATTCGCCCACGCCATCACAACGGGTTGAACGTCATCCAGTGTTTCCTGGCTAAAGCCCGGCAGAGGAGAAATTTCCCCCCAGCCTTCGCGCTCACCCTCTTTGAGATGAACGAACAACCCATCACGTGTTTTCAGGCGGCGCTCACGCAGCACCACCCCCGCATCAAGCGGGATTTGCCAGCGGTAAACCTGCGCCTGTCGCATTATGGGTTCCGTTTGAATTTGCTGAAATCAGGCTGGCGTTTTTCGTTAAACGCATTGCGGCCTTCCTGCCCTTCTTCAGTCATGTAGAACAGCATGGTGGCGTTACCCGCCAGCTCCTGCAAACCCGCCTGACCATCGCAATCGGCGTTCAGCGCAGCTTTCAGGCAGCGCAGTGCCATTGGGCTGTTTTGCAGCATTTCGCGACACCAGCGCACGGTCTCTTTCTCAAGATCGGCAACCGGCACAACGGTGTTGACCAGCCCCATATCCAGCGCCTGTTTGGCGTCGTACTGGCGACAGAGGAACCAGATTTCACGGGCTTTTTTCTGCCCAACGATGCGCGCCATGTAAGACGCCCCCCAGCCACCATCGAAGGAGCCGACTTTCGGGCCGGTCTGGCCGAAAATGGCGTTTTCCGCCGCAATAGTCAAATCGCACATCATGTGCAGCACGTGACCGCCGCCGATGGAGTAACCTGCCACCATCGCCACCACCGGTTTCGGGCAGGTGCGAATTTGGCGCTGGAAGTCCAGCACGTTGAGATGGTGTACACCAGAGTCATCCTGGTAACCGCCGTAATCGCCACGCACTTTTTGATCGCCACCGGAACAGAACGCTTTATCCCCTTCACCGGTCAAAATAATGACCCCGACATTGTCGTCATAACGCGCGTCAGCCATGGCCTGAATCATCTCTTTTACCGTCAGCGGACGGAACGCGTTGCGCACCTGCGGGCGGTTAATGGTGATTTTGGCAATACCATCGGCCGATTTCTGATAACGGATATCGGTGTAACCTTCAGAACAGTCACGCCATTCAACCGGCGCATAAAGCATGTTTTCATCTGGGTGGATCATAGTGTGTCCTTTGTCTCAAGACGCAGAATACGCGCCAGGGCAGCAATAACGGCAGCGGGATTTTCCCGGTGCGCGTTGTGCCCGGCGGCAGGAATGGCGTGACAGTGGCGGGAGACTTGCGTCGCCAGCGCCTGAAATTTGCTGTCATGTTCACCGTATAAATAATGAATCGGCACAGAAAGTGTCTGAAGTGCGGCGCGCAAATCGGGCTGGCAGGACAACGAGGTCGCCTCCAGCATCGCCGCGAGCGTTGCACCGTTGTTCTCGCCACGTTTTGCGACCAGCGCCGCCCGTTGCGATTCGCTCAGCGTGGCAAAAACGGGTTGCCGGTACCAGGCGTCAAACACGTCACTCAGCGGCTGCTGGCGAAAACGCGTGGCCCATTGCTGATCATTACGCAGTCGCTGTGCGCGATCGTCAGCGGATGTCAGCCCTGGATGACCACCTTCAACCACCAGGCCGCACAGCCCGGCAGGATGTTGGCAGGCGTGATACATCGCCACGCGCCCACCGAGCGAATACCCCACCAGCCAGTAGTTGCGTACGTTGTAGTGCGCAAGGGTGATGCGCAGCAGTGCATCCATCTCATCAAAAGAAGCAACGCCAATATTGGCTGAACCGCCATGTCCGGGTAGATCGAGGTACACGCGCGGGAAATCACTCAGTGCTGCGCCGACCTGCTGCCACTCACGGTTATCGCCGGAAAAACCGTGCAGAAACACCAGCCACGGTTGCGGTTGGTGCCCACCAAAGGTTTGACCGTGCAGGATCACAGCTGGCTCACCTGTGCCAGCAGCGTTTGTAATGTCCGCGCACCGTCTGTCTCGTTCACCACCAGTTCAATCACCGTCGCACCGGGTTTACGCCAGGCGCCTTCCAGTGCCAGCTCAAGCTCAGCCCAATTCTCCGGCTGATGGTAAGCAAGGCTAAACATTGCCGCCGCATGCGAAAAGTGGACATTCTGCGGCATCAAATAAAACTGCTCGCGCTCGGCGGGCGGCGTTGGCAGTAACGAGAAAATTTGCCCGCCATTGTTATTCACCACCAGCAGGACGAACGGCGCAGAAGCCTGCCGCAACAGCGCCAGCGCATTGAGATCGTAAAGTGCGGAGAGATCGCCAACAATCGCAAGCGTAGGTCGCGCGGTGGCGCGCTGAACGCCCGCCGCCGTTGAAAGCAAACCATCGATACCGCTTGCGCCACGATTACTGTAAACCGGGTATCCCGCCGGGAGCTGCCCCAGCGCATCGACCAGCCGTACGACCAGACTGTTGCCGAGAAAAAGTTGACCTTGCTCTGGCAAATAATCCGCAATGCGGTGTGCCAGCTGTGCCTCGCCAAAAATATCACGCTTCGCACAAACGGTTTCCCAGGCCTGCGCTGAAAGGTGTGGGATTGCCTCGCACCACGGTGCACGCGGCTCAGCCGGATGCTGCTCCAGCCAGTCGGCCACGCTGGAAACTAACCGACGCCCGCGATGATGGGCCGGATCGAGCCGCCCTTGCAGGCGATCGATCAGCCAGTACTCTTCCGGTTCGCAGGTCGCCTGCCACTGCAACAGACGTTTACCGGTCAGGCTGCTGCCAAATTGCAACACAATCTGCGCCTGGTTTAGCTCGGCTACTGCCTGGCCATTGCCGAGCCAGAGATCGGCACACGGCAGCGGCTGTCCAGTCTGAGAAAGCGCATCGCCAATCAGCGGCCAGCCGAGGGTTTTCGCCCATTCAGCCAGTTGGCGACCTTCAGCCGCGCTCATGCGGCCAGCCACGATCACACCGCGTTTTTGTCGCCAGAAAAACCAGTCCCGCTGCGTTTCGCTGTTCACCCTATTCGGTGCGCACAGCCATGGCGTGTCAGCCTGCCACCAGTCACCCAGCGCCAGTTGCCAGGCAAGACCGGTATCATCCATTTCGCCATACAGCGGCTCGGCAAACGGGCAGTTAATGTGTACCGCTCCGCCCTGTAACGAACCCAACAGGTTATCAAGGGTGGAAACCAACCAGCGCGCAGGAATGTCCTGCGACGGGCGCGGGAGCGCAAGAGATTCAGTGGGATGTGTGGCAAACATGCCCGGCTGGCGAATCGCCTGATTGGCGCCGCAATCAATCAGCTCTGGCGGTCGGTCCGCCGTCAGCAACACCAGTTTTTCGCCTGTCAGCCCGGCCTCAATTAGCGCAGGGTAAAGATTCGCCACCGCCGTGCCGGATGTCACGATCACCGCCACCGGCTCATTGCTGGCCTTTGCCAGCCCCAGCGCAAGGTGGCCTAAACCACGCTCATCAAAATGGGTGTGGTGAATAAAGGCGTGATTTTCCGCTGCGGCCAGCGTTAATGGGGTGGAACGGGATCCGGGGGCAATACACACATGCCTGACGCCGTGACGGGTAAGGGCTTCGAGGATCACCGCCGCCCAGCGTCGGTTAAATGAGCTTATCGACATGAATTTGTCCGGTATCAATATTACGGCTTAGTATAAGTAATCAGAAACTATGTATTTTTGATATGAGTCGGTTATGCGTGACTAAGTTGTAATAATGATCGCAATCCCGCCGCTTTGTTCTCAATTTCCTGCCACTCTTGCTCCGCGTCTGAACCGGAAACAATGCCCGCACCGGCGTAAAGACGTACGGTATTGCCGTCAATTTTTGCCGAACGCAGGGCAACGCAGAACTCACTCTGTTGCCGCGAAAGATAACCCGCCGAACCGGCATACCACTCGCGCTGGAAAGGCTCATGGCGCTGAATAAATGCCCGCGCCTCACGGCGTGGCAATCCTGCAACTGCTGCTGTCGGCTGGAGCATCTGCAGGCAGAGCGCGTCATCCGGCGTTTGCAGAACCGTCCAGATACAGCGGCGAAGATGCTGGACTTTACGCAGCCGGACCACTTTCGGTGGCAGCACCTCCAGCGCACCGGTTTGCTGCTGCAAACGCTGGCAGATATCTTCCACTACCAGCATATTTTCACGCTGGTTTTTATCATCCGCCATTAACCAGTCGGCGAGTTGTTGCGCCTGCTGGTCATCTTCATGATTAGCGACCGTTCCGGCCAGCGCTTCAGTACGCAAGGCGCTACCACGGCGACGCCACAGCCGTTCCGGCGTTGAGCCTAAAAAGGCCGCTTGCGCATTAAACGCCATCATGAAATGAAAACAGTGGTGATTGAGGCGACGGCTGGCGGCCATCAGCGCGGCGGCGTCCACCGCGCTGGCAAAATGGTAATCCGTTGCGCGGGCCAGTACGACTTTATCCAGCTCACCGCTTTCCAGCGTTTGTAACGCCTGCGCAATCAGCGTTCGCCAGCCATCGCGCCCGGGGATGTGATGTTGCTCAAGGCACGTTTGCTGTACGTTTTGCAACGGTGTCGATTCCACCAGCGCCGAAAGAAACGTGAGCGCGCGCTGCGCGTCGTCATGCAGGGAAGTCTCGCTGAAAATATACACGCGCAGAAAGGCATGACCACCTTCCCGCCGCCACTCCAGGCGCGGTAAAAACAGTTCACCCTGCGTGGGATCAAACGCATTAAGCCCCCAGATGCGCACATCTTCGGCGCAATGCTGAAGGAACTGTTGAGCCAGGGGTAAAGAAGAGAAACGGCACAATGCACCCAGCGCGGCGGCTTCGTCATCGCCGTTACGTTGCTGCCAGTAAAATTGCGGCCAGACGCGCTGACTGGCGAGCCAGGTCAGGGGGTCAAAAGCGTCGTTTAACGGGAAAGGCGCATCAAAAAAGCAAAATCCTGACGACCGGGGAATATCGTCGATCAGGCAGCGGTGTAAGTGTGAAAGCGCCGAGGAAATGGAGTACACGCGAGCCCCTCCCTGTTAAAAACCACATAGTATACGGGGTACTTAGCGTAATAACAGTACCCCCTTCCAGGGAGGGGAAGTGAAACGTTAGCGGCGGGCTAACAGCAGACCGAGCACCAGGCCAACTGCGGCACCGGCACCAATGCCCTGCCACGGTTTTTCATGCACATAGTCGTCTGCACGATAGACGGCTTTTTTCGCACGGTAGTAGTACGTATCCGATGCACTGCTGACGCGATTTTTCACTTCATGCAGCGCCTGTTCGGCACGGGCCTTCAACTCAATGTACTTTTGATCTGCGGGGTCGCCCGATGAGCGGAGAATTTCTTCCAGCGTTTCGCTCAGCAGGGTCAGGTCGTCATCAATATGTGATTCATAAGAATGATATGCCATCTGTTGTCTCCATGTTATGCACCTGTCCGCTAACTATAGACAAAGGCTGCCGGTTACGCCTGGCGGATCTCGCGCGCCATCCCGATATGCGCAATACCATCTTCGTCGTACACATCGGTCACCGGTCGAAAACCAAAATGCGCATAGAAGGATTGCAGATGCGCCTGCGCGCCCAAGTATAGCGCGTGTTGCGGCCAGTGTTGCTCGCAGGAAAGCACCGCACGTTTCATCAGCTGATAGCCCAGTTTTTCACCGCGAACCTGCGCACTGACAATCACCCGACCGATAGCCACCGGCGAGAGATCATCATCACTTTTCAGAATCCTCGCATACGCCACCAGTTCGTCACCTTTCCAGCCGAGAATATGGCGGTTCTCGCCCACCAGGTCATCACCATCCACATCCAGATAAGCGCAAGCCTGCTCAACAACAAACACGGCACAGCGTAATTTCAGTAACGCATACAACTCAGAAACGGTCAGTTCGGAATGGTGCACATCCTGCCAGCGGATCATGTTGTTCTCCTTATTCGTTGTGTCCTCGTTATACTAGATTCTTTTTCATTCGGGCAAAGATTGTGGAACTGATTTTCTTAGGCACCTCTGCGGGCGTACCTACACGGACGCGTAATGTCACGGCGATGCTGCTCAATTTACAACATCCAACCCGCGCCGGGCTTTGGCTGTTTGATTGTGGCGAAGGAACACAGCACCAAATGCTGCACACCGCATTTCATCCTGGCAAACTGGATAAAATTTTTATTACTCACCTGCACGGCGATCATCTTTTCGGTCTGCCTGGGTTGCTGTGTAGCCGCTCGATGGCTGGCAATGTTCAGCCACTGCAGATTTATGGTCCGAAAGGTATTCGCGAGTTTGTGGAAACCACGCTGCGGCTTAGCGGTTCATGGACTGATTATCCGCTGACTATTGAGGAAGTTACGCCGGGGCTGGTGGTGGTGGATGGTTTGCGCAAAGTGACTGCTTATCCGCTGTCGCACCCGGTGGAGTGCTACGGTTATCGTATTGAAGAGCATGATAAACCCGGCGCGCTGAATGCGGCGGCGTTAAAAGCGCAAGGTATCCCGGCTGGGCCGCTGTTCCAGCAATTAAAAGAGGGCAAAACCGTTACATTGCCTGACGGGCGCATCGTGAATGGCGCGGATTATCTTGCCCCGGCGGAAAGCGGAAAAAAACTGGCGATTTTTGGCGACACCGCGCCCTGCCCAGCGTCTCTGGAGCTGGCGCAAAACGTTGATTTACTGGTGCATGAAGCCACGCTTGAGCAGGCAATGGAAGAAAAAGCGAACAGCCGGGGACACAGTTCAACCCGCCAGGCTGCACAGCTCGCCGCCGACGCCGGTGCAAAAAAGTTGGTGATTACGCATCTCAGTTCACGCTATGACGAACAGGGCGGCCTGTCGATGCTCGCCGAGTGTAAAACGTACTTTTCGCAAACGACATTGGCAGAGGATTTTGCGGTAGTTCACATTTGATTTTAATTTAGGCACTCTATTTTTTCTCCACCATGCCGATAATAGATATACGCAGGCATTTCCTATTTGAGGGCATGATGGACAATTTCCAGAAAGACATCGATGACAGGGCGAATCTTACTCTGTCGAACCGGTTTGAGCTGTTGCTGTTTCGCCTTGGCACATCGTTAGATGCCACCAAATCCGAGTTATTTGGCATCAACGTGTTTAAGCTACGCGAAATCGTACCGATGCCCACCTTTACCCGTCCCGCAGGGATGAAAGCGCCACTAATGGGGATGGTCAATATCCGCGATCAAGTTATCCCGGTAATTGACCTCGCTGCGGTGGCGGGCTGTAAACCTGCAAGCGGCCTGAATATCTTACTGATTACGGAATATGCCCGTAGCGTGCAGGCATTTGCCGTTGAGTCCGTGGAAAATATTACCCGCCTGGACTGGAAACAGGTGCACACGGCCGAAAAAGCGATCAATGGTCGCTACATCACCAGTATTGCCTGCCTGGATGACGACAAGGATACCAACAACCTGGCGATGGTGCTGGATGTTGAGCAGATCCTGTATGACATCGTGCCTGCGGATCATGACGTCCACGGCGAGCATGTGCCGGACAAGAAATTCAACCTGAAGCCGGGTTCTGTTGCCATTGTGGCGGAAGACTCCAAAGTGGCGCGCGCCATGCTGGAAAAAGGCCTCAACGCGATGCAGATCCCGAATGCGATGCATATCACCGGCAAAGACGCATGGGAAAAAATCCAGTTGCTGGCGCAACAGGCCGATTCTGAAGGCGTTCCAGTGAGTGATAAGATCTCTATGGTGCTGACCGACCTGGAGATGCCAGAGATGGATGGTTTTACCTTAACGCGTCTTATCAAAACCGATCCGCGTTTGAAAAACATCCCGGTGGTGATCCACTCGTCGCTCTCCGGTAGCGCTAACGAAGATCACGTACGTAAAGTGCAAGCAGACGGTTATGTGGCGAAATTCGAGATTAACGAACTCTCTTCCGTGATTCAGGAAGTGCTGGATCGCGCTGCGAATAATATTCGCGGCCCGCTGATTAGCCACCACCAGGTGAATTCCACCCCGCTGCTGGCGAAATAATCATTCGCTGTTTATCTCGTTAGTCCATAAAAAAACCGCCGATATCGGCGGTTTTTCTTTACCTGTTTCCAGGCTTACATCATCGGCATCGCCAGTTGAACGATGCTGATCAGCGGCTGCGGATAGATACCTAACAGCAGCACCAGCAGGGCGGAGATAAGCACCACGATCCCGCCTGCGCTATAAGCCCAGTTAGACGGTGCATCGCGGTTCAACTGCTGCGGTGCGTTCAGGTAGAGACTCACCGCCACGCGCAGGTAATAGTACAAACCAATTGCCGAGCCAAGAACCACGGCGGCAGTCAGCCACCACAAGTGCGCTTCAACACCGACCGCCAGAATGTAGAACTTACCGATAAAGCCCAGCGTCATCGGAATACCCGCCAGCGACAGCATCATCACGGTCATTACCGCAGACAGGATCGGACGGTGCCAGAACAAACCACGGTAGGAGTAGAGCGACTCTGCATCCGGGCCACGATACGGGCTGGACATCAGGCTGACCACACCAAACGCGCCAAGGCTGCTGAACAGATAACCGGCCAGGTAAACCCCGACGGATTCCATCGACATCTGGCCACCTTGTAGCGCAATCAGCGCCACCAGCAGATAACCCAGGTGCGAAATAGACGAGAAGCCCAGCAGACGTTTAATGTTGGTCTGGCTCAGCGCCATCAGGTTACCGAAGATGATGGAGGCGAAGGCGATGATACCCAGAACCACACGAACTGCTTCGCTTTCACCTACCGGTGCGTACAGGAACAGACGCATCAGCACGCCAAAGATGGCGATTTTACTGGCGGTGGCCAGGAAAGTGGAAACCGGCGCCGGTGCACCCTGGTAAACGTCTGGCGTCCACAGATGGAACGGCACCAGCGAGAGTTTAAAGCCAAGACCGACAATCATCATGCCCAGACCCGCCAACAGCAGCGGTTCATGCAACATGCCTTCGCCCAGGCTTTTACCGATCGCCACAAACGCCAGGTTGCCGGTTTGCGCATAAACCAGCGCAATACCGAACAGCAGGAACGAGGAGGCGGCAGCGGACAAAATGGTGTATTTGATACTGGCTTCCAGCGAGCGTTTCTGGCGGAAGGCGTAGCCTACCAGCCCGAACAGCGGCAGAGAAATCAGTTCAATACCGAGGAACAGCGCCGCCATGTGATTCGCGTTCGCCAGCAGAATGCCGCCGAGCGCGGCAATCAGTACCAGCAGATAAAACTCTTCTTTGTTATCGCTGTACCCTTCCAGCCACGGATAGGCAAACGTGCAGGTGGCGAGGCTCGCCAACAGCACCAGCCCGGTGTAAAGCATGGCGTAGCCGTCGACACGCATCAGCGGGGTGACATCCATCGCCCCAGCCTGGCCGACGAACCACAAAGAGAGCAGCGCGACGTTCAGGCCAATGACCGACAGCGTGGCATTGAGAAAATGGTTGCGTCGCCACGCAATGGAGAGCATCACAACCACCACCGTCAATCCGACGATTAGCAGCGGCAGCAGCGCAATCAGGTGTTGTGGAGTTATCGTCATGGCGATTTACGGCCTTGTAGTAGTAACAGAATTAACAAACCACTGCTGGATATTGCCCATCGCGGCGTGCGATGTATCCAGAATCGGCTGCGGATAGAAGCCAAGCAGTACCAGAAGCACAACCAGGATCAGAATCATAAACAGCTCGCGCAGCGACAGACCCCGCAGTTCCTGGTTGGCGAGTTCGCTTTTCGCCTTGCCGAAGTAAGCACGATGCAGCATCGCCAGCGAGTACACCGACGCAAATACCAGGCCGAAGGTGGAAATCACCGTGATCGTCGGCACAACCTGATAGCTGCCGAAGAGGATCATGAATTCACCCACGAAGTTACCGGTACCCGGCATCCCAAGCGTTGCGACGGCAAAGAACATCGACAGCGCTGGCAGCCACTTAATTTTGCTCCACAAACCGCCCATCATACGCATATCGCGCGTATGCAGACGTTCGTAAAGCTGACCGCACAGAATAAACAGCCCCGCAGCAGAAAGACCGTGGGCAATCATCTGAATCACTGCACCCTGGTAAGCAAGCTGGCTGCCGGTGTAGATAGCAATCAGTACAAAGCCCATGTGAGACACAGAGGTGTACGCGATCAGACGTTTGATATCGGTCTGAGTGAATGCCATCCACGCGCCGTAGAAGATACCAATCACGCCAAGCCACATGGCGATAGGCGCAAACTCTGCCGACGCATTCGGAAACAGCGGCAGCGAGAAGCGCAGCAGACCGTAAGCAGCGGTTTTCAACAAGATCCCCGCGAGGTCAACAGAACCGGCGGTCGGAGCCTGTGAGTGAGCGTCCGGTAACCAACCGTGCAGCGGCACCACCGGCATTTTTACCGCATAGGCGATGAAGAAACCGAGCATCAACAGATATTCGACATTGCCGGACATCGGCGTCTTCAACAGATCTTCGTAAGCGAAAGTCCATACGCCTGTCGCGTTGTAGTGCACCAGCACCAGCGCCAGGATGGCAATCAGCATGACCAGACCGCTCGCCTGGGTATAAATGAAGAACTTGGTCGCCGCGGTAATACGCGTCTTCCCGTCGGAGGCTTTGTGGCCCCATAGCGCGATCAGGAAGTACATCGGCACCAGCATCATTTCCCAGAAGAAGAAGAACAGGAACATGTCGATGGCAAGGAACACGCCGATAACGCCGCCGAGGATCCACATCAGGTTCAGGTGGAAGAAGCCCTGATATTTCTCGATTTCACGCCAGGAGCAGAGCACCGCCAGCACGCCGAGGAAACCAGTCAGCACGACCATCAACAGCGACAAACCATCCATCGCCAGATGAATGCTAATGCCAAAGCGCGGGATCCAGTCATGCTTGAACGTTTCCTGCCACTGCGGAAGGCCGGAGGCTTGCGTCAGAGAATAGCCGCCCTGCAACCAGAGTTGCAGAGAAAGCGCCAGCGTCAGTCCCATGGTGATCAACGCGATCCAACGCGGCACTTTCACGCCGAAGCGCTCGGTCTGCCAGCAGAGGAAGCCGCCGATAAAGGGAATCAGAATTAGCCAGGGTAGTAACATGGCGATTTTTGTTCCTTGTTTAAGTCCGCCTCAGGCTATCTTGCTCGTCACAGTGAACCCCGGCTGTGCTCGCAATCCTCACGTACATCTGTACGCTCCGGTTGCTCTGCGCAGGCGGTGTCCACTCTGACTTCGCCGATAACGCCTGTCCATTCGGACCAGATTTTCAACGAATTTCTAAAAATTCTCTTTCCGTTTGCAGGCCGGATAAGCGCAGCGCACTTAGCCCGCCGACAAACTCAGCGCAATACCATCAACAGTGCCAGCACGACAACCGCGCCAATGCTCATGGATGCCACATACCAGCGCAGGTAACCGTTCTCGCTAAACAGCAGACCTTTGCCTGCGAAGCGGGAAAGGATCGCTGGGATGTTCATCAGCGCATTCAGCGGATCGCTCTTCAGCAGCCATGCAATACCGAGGTATGGCTTCACAAAGACGCGATCATACAGCCAGTCGAAGCCCCAGGCATTGAACCACCAGGTACCGAAGAAACGCCCCGTTGCGCTATTGGCAATTGAATGCACCAGCGTGCGTTTACCCAGCCACAGCCATGCTGCCAGCAGGATACCGATAATCGCTACCGCGCCGGATGCCACTTCCAGCATCACCACGCTACTGTGCGCAAGCTCGGTGGTTTCCGGCAGCACGCCTTTCAGCGGCGGCACGATCATCGCGCCAACAAAAGTAGACAGCACCAGCAGCACGATCAGCGGCAGATGATGGGTAATCCCCTTCCCTGCGTGCGCGTGGATTTGTTCTTTTCCGTGGAAGACAATGAAAATCAGACGGAAGGTGTAGAGCGATGTCATAAAGGCACCGACCAGGCCGGCAATCATCAGATTGATATGACCATTCGCTACCGCACCGGCAAGGATTTCGTCCTTACTGAAGAAGCCCGCTGTGATCATCGGCAACGCTGACAGCGCCGCGCCGCCTACCAGGAAGCAAGCGTACACCAGCGGAATCGACTTACGCAGGCCGCCCATTTTGAAAATGTTCTGCTCGTGATGACACGCGAGGATCACTGAACCGGATGACAGGAACAGCAGCGCTTTAAAGAATGCGTGCGTCATCAGGTGGAAAATCGCCGCATCCCACGCCTGTACACCCAACGCCAGGAACATGTAACCAATCTGGCTCATGGTGGAGTAAGCCAGCACACGTTTGATATCGGTTTGCACCAGCGCGGCGAAACCGGCCATCAGCAGCGTTACCGCACCAACAATCCCGACCAGATGCAGCACTTCCGGCGTCAGCAGGAACAAGCCGTGCGTACGTGCAATCAGGTAGACACCGGCGGTGACCATCGTTGCAGCGTGGATCAGTGCAGAAACCGGGGTCGGACCAGCCATCGCATCGGCAAGCCAAGTCTGCAACGGCAGTTGCGCGGATTTACCGACCGCACCACCCAGCAGCATCAGCGTCGCCCACATCAGCATGTTATTGCCGTTGGCGAAGTGCTGCGGTGCCAGTTCAACCATTTCGCGGAAGTTCAGCGTGCCCAGCTCGTTGTAAAGAATGAACAGCGCGAAAGCGAGGAACACATCACCCACGCGGGTCACGACGAACGCTTTCATCGCCGCTGCGCCATTCTTCGGATCGGTATAGTAGAAACCAATCAACAGATAGGAGCACAGACCCACGCCTTCCCAGCCGAGGTACATCAGCAGCAGGTTATCTCCCAGCACCAGAACCACCATGCTGGCAATAAACAGGTTGGTGTAGGCGAAGAAGCGGGAGTAACCCTCTTCACCGCGCATATACCAGGAGGCAAACATATGGATCAGGAAGCCGACACCCGTAACCACCGAAAGCATGGTCAATGAAAGGCCGTCCAGCACCAGATTGAAGCCGATGTTGAAATCACCGACCGCCATCCACGTCCACAGCGGTTGCACGAAAGGTTGCTGGCCGTTATTGAAGAAATCAACGCCTGCATACGCGCTGACCAGCGCCGCCAGACCAATCGAGCCCATACCTACGGTTGCGGAAACGTTTTCCGACCAGCGGCCACGGGAAAACGCCAGCAGCACAAAGCCAATAAAAGGAAAAATAATGGTTAAGGCGAGCATGTTCATCCACGCATCTCACTTACTGAATCGATATTCAGATTCTGGCGGCGACGATGGAGTTGCAGCAGCAACGCCAGGCCAATGCTCGCTTCGGCAGCCGCGAGGCTAATGGCGAGAATGTACATCACCTGTCCGTCGGTCTGACCCCAATAGCTGCCCGCGACCACAAAGGCCAGCGCGGCGGCGTTAATCATGATTTCCAGCCCAATCAGCATAAACAGCAGGTTGCGGCGGATAACCAGACCGGTCAGCCCCAAAACAAACAAAATCGCAGCGAGGATCAATCCATGTTGCAACGGGATCATGCGTGCTCCTCCGTTTTTCTTTTCGCGCGGTCTTCCGTGCGATTGCTCAGCACTTCGCCAGCTCGGTCTTCACGACCCAGATGGAAGGCCACAACCAGCCCAGCCAACAGCAGCATGGAAGCCAGTTCCACCGCCAAGACGTAAGGACCAAACAGCGTAATGCCAACCGCTTTCGCGCCAATCGCCGTACCTTCAATGCCCTGGTCGTTAACCCCAAGGATGGCGTAAATCATTACCACCAGTAGCACTGCGGAGAGCAGCGCCGGGCCAATCCAGATTTGCGGCGACAACCAATTGCGTTCCTGCTCAACGACAGTATTGCCGAGGTTCAGCATCATCACCACGAACACAAACAGCACCATGATGGCACCGGCGTAGACGATGATTTCCAGCGCCCCGGCGAAATACGCGCCGAGCGAAAAGAAGACACCGGCAATGGCCAGCAGAGACACAATCAGATACAGCAACGCGTGTACCGGGTTGGTATGCGTAATCACGCGTACCGTCGTCAGGATGGCGACCAGGCCACAGATATAAAAAGCGAACTCCATTGCCCCTCTCCTTACGGTAACAGGCCCTTGACGTCGATAGGCTTGGCTTCATTTTCCGCTTCGCCTTTATCTTTGCCGTCGATTGCCATACCTGCCATCCGGTAGAAGTTATATTCCGGGTATTTGCCCGGACCGGAGATCAGCAGATCCTCTTTTTCGTACACCAGATCCTGACGTTTGTATTCGCCCATCTCGAAATCCGGAGTGAGCTGAATTGCCGTTGTCGGGCACGCTTCTTCGCACAGACCGCAGAAAATGCAGCGTGAGAAGTTGATACGGAAAAATTCCGGGTACCAGCGACCATCCTGCATCTCAGCTTTTTGCAGCGAGATACAGCCGACAGGGCAGGCTACCGCACACAGGTTACAGGCAACGCAGCGCTCGGAACCGTCCGGATCGCGCGTCAACACGATGCGCCCACGGTAGCGCGGTGGCAGATAGACCGGCTCTTCCGGGTACATACGTGTTTCACGTTTGGCGAACGCATGCAGGCCAATCATCCAGATGCTACGGACCTGGGTGCCGAAGCCCACGAGTAATTCTTTTAAAGTCATGGTCTTTTCACCCCTTATTGCGCTTGCCAGAGAATGACAGCCGCCGTTCCCAGCAAGTTAATCAGCGTCAATGGCAGGCAGACTTTCCAGCCGAAAGACATCACCTGGTCATAACGCGGACGCGGCAGCGCGGCGCGGATCAAAATGAACATCATCATAAAGAACGCCGTTTTCAGCGCGAACCAAATGAATGGCGGTAACAACGGCCCTTGCCAGCCACCGAAGAACAGGGTGACCATCAGCGCGGAAATGGTGACGATACCGATGTATTCCCCGACGAAGAACAGGCCGAACTTCATACCGGAGTATTCGATGTGGTAACCATCCGCCAGTTCCTGTTCCGCTTCCGGCTGGTCAAACGGGTGACGGTGACACACCGCAACGCCTGCGATAGCGAAAGTCACAAAACCGAAGAACTGCGGAATAACGTTCCATAAACCGGCCTGGTTGTTGACGATGTCGGTCATATTGAATGAACCGGCCTGCGCAACCACGCCCATCAAGGAAAGCCCGAGGAACACTTCATAGCTCAGGGTCTGCGCGGAAGCACGCATCGCACCGAGCAACGAGTATTTGTTGTTACTCGACCAGCCTGCGAACAACACCGCGTAAACCGCCAGACCCGCCATCATCAGGAAGAACAGGATCCCGATATTGAGGTCGGCCACCACCCAGGTAGGGCTGACCGGCACAATGGCAAACGCTAACAGCAGCGAGGTAAAAGCAATCATTGGCGCAAGAGTGAAAATCACGCGGTCAGAAAAGCGCGGGATCCAGTCCTCTTTAAAGAACATCTTGATCATGTCCGCCACGAGCTGGAGTGAACCACCCCAGCCTACGCGGTTCGGCCCGTAACGGTTCTGGAACAGACCGAGCAGACGACGCTCACCAAAGCTCATGAACGCACCGCAGGTGACCACCACCAGCAGAATGACGACCGCTTTCAGAATGCTTAACAGAATGTCGATAACATCCGGTGTTAACCAGCTCATGCTTGCGCCTCCTGCAGATTTTCAAGACGTGCTCCAGCCAGTACCGGCGCAATGCCCGGCATCCCCATCGGCAGACCAACCTGCCCTGCCGCCAGACCTTCAGAAACCTGCAACGGCAGGCTGATAGTCTGCCCTTCGTAAGTGAAGGAGATATGCGCGCCTGCGTTAACGCCAAGCTTTGCGGCATCGGTCGGATTCAGTTTGATGTATGGCTGCGGCATGCGGCTCTGGAAGACCGGAGCACGCTGTGACAATTCGTCACTGCCAAACAGGTGATAGTAAGGCGCGATACGCCATTTGCCGTCCTGCGCTTCGAACGCGCCCGGTACGGTAGTGAAGTAATCAAGACCACTTTCAGACGCTTCAATCAAGCGTACACCCGGATCGCCGTGACGCAGGTGACCACCCACTTCGTCCTGGAATTTGTTCCAGGCCTGCGGGGAGTTCCAGCCCGGCGCCCATGCAAATGGAATTTGTGAACGTGGCGCAGACGGCTGGTTGTTCCCTTCCATTGAGAAGGCGAACATGGTGTCTTTGTCCTGCGGCTGACGCGGTTCGTGCACACTGATATTGGCGCGCATCGCGGTGCGTCCACTGTAGCGGTGCGGTTCACGCGCCAGCTTCTGGCCACGAATGCGGAAGCTGGCATCCGGCGCGGCATCTTTAATACCGGCCAGTTGCGGCAGTGCTTCAACGGCCGCATCGATCACGTGATCAAGCTGCGTCCAGTCCACTTCGCGGTTTTGCACGGTGCTGTGCAGCGAGTGCAGCCAGCGCCAGCTTTCCAGCATCAGGGTTTTGCTGTCGTAGTAGGTCGGATCGTAAACCTGGAAGAAGCGCTGCGCGCGGCCTTCGTTGTTGATAACCGTACCATCGCTTTCAGCAAAGCTGGCGGCGGAGAGCACCAGATGAGCGCTGTCCATAATGGCGGTGCGCTGATGATCAACCACCAGCACCAGCGGCGCTTTCGCCAGCGCCGCGTCAACGCGGGCAGCAGAAGCGTGACGATGCAGATCGTTTTCCAGCACGACAACGGCGTCAGCACTGCCGCTTTCCAGCTCAGCCAGCGCATCATCGAGGCTACCGCCGCCGATAAGCCCCAGCCCCATGCTGTTCACCGAACGAGCAATCATGGTGATGCCGACATCGGAACCGCGGCCTTTCAGCGCTTTCGCGACGTTTGCCGCCGCCTGAATCACCGCCGTGCTCCCGGCGTTAGTTCCAGAGATAATCAGCGGTTTTTTCGCCCCGGCCAGGGCCTGAACAATCACATCCACTTTGCTTTTCAGATCGTTGCTCAGACCATCAACCGCAGGGGAAGCATCGTCCAGCGCATGCGCGATGGCGAAACCTAAGCGAGCCTGGTCTTCTACCGGTGCGCAGTAGGTCCACGCGGCGATATCGTCCAGACGGGTGCTATCGATGTTGGTGACGAAGAGCGGATGTTTAGCACGCTGACCAATGTTCATGATCGCTGCTATCTGCCAGTCGGCAACTTTCTGCGCCGCCGCCATTTCACGCGCTTTGCCTTTCACCGCCTGGCGAACCGCCAGCGAGACGCGCGCGCCGGTCTGGGTGATATCTTCCCCGAGGATCAGCACCGCGTCGTAGGATTCAATTTCACGCAGCGCCGGAGTGTGGATGCCGCCTTCGCGCAGCACTTTTAGCGCCAGCTCAAGACGTTCCTGCTCACCTTTGGCGATGCCGGTATAGAAGTTTTCCGCGCCAACTAATGCACGCAGCGCGAAGTTACTCTCGACGCTTGCACGCGGAGAACCGATACCAATCACCTTCTTCGACTGACGCAGAATGTCCGCTGCGCCCTGCATCGCCTGCTCGGCGTTGAGAGTGATCAGATCGTCGCCACGGCGTTGAACCGGCTGACGCGGTCTGTCTTTCAGGTTGACGTAGCCGTAGCCGAAACGACCACGGTCGCAAAGGAAGTAGTGGTTAACGGTGCCGTTGTAACGGTTTTCAATGCGGCGCAGTTCACCATAACGTTCGCCAGGGCTGGTGTTACAACCCAGTGAACACTGCTGGCAGATGCTCGGCGCGAACTGCATATCCCACTTACGGTTATAGCGCTCGGAGTGGGTTTTATCGGTGAAAACGCCGGTCGGGCAGATTTCTACCAGGTTGCCGGAGAACTCGCTCTCAAGCACGCCGTCTTCCGGGCGACCGAAATAGACGTTGTCGTGCGCGCCATAAACGCCAAGATCCGTGCCATCGGCGTAGTCTTTGTAGTAACGCACGCAGCGGTAACACGCGATACAGCGGTTCATTTCGTGGGAAATGAACGGACCGAGATCCTGATTACGGTGCGTACGTTTGGTGAAACGATAGCGACGGAAGCTGTGACCGGTCATCACGGTCATATCCTGCAGGTGGCAGTTGCCCCCTTCTTCGCAGACCGGGCAGTCGTGCGGGTGGTTGGTCATCAACCACTCGACCACGCTTTCACGGAACTGCTTCGCTTCGTCGTCATCAATAGAGATAAAAGTACCGTCGGATGCCGGTGTCATACAGGACATCACCAGGCGGCCACGCGTGTCTTCCGCGTTTTGATATTGCTTCACCGCACACTGGCGGCACGCACCCACGCTCCCCAGCGCCGGATGCCAGCAAAAATAAGGAATATCAAGGCCTAAAGAGAGACATGCCTCAAGAAGGTTGTCTGCTCCGTTTACCTCGTATTCTTTGCCGTCTACATGAATAGTAGCCATTAGCATGCTTCCAGTTGTCTCAGTCAGCGACTAAGAGTTAATCAAAATTCTGTTCGCGTCCCCTCATCAGCGCGATGAAGGAAGAACCATTACCAGCGCGCTTTCAGCAAGTTTGGCTGGATACCGCCAATTGCATGGGTATTGCTGAATAGCTGTTTAATGCCCGCTTCGAACTCTTCGCGGAAGTATTTAATCGCGCTCTGTAACGGTTCAACCGCACCTGGCGCATGCGCGCAGAAGGTTTTACCCGGCCCGAGTTGTCGACACAGTTGCTCAAGTGTCTCGATATCTCCAGGCTGGCCTTCACCACGCTCCAGCGCACGCAGGATTTTCACGCTCCACGGCAAACCATCACGACATGGCGTACACCAGCCGCAGGACTCGCGGGCGAAGAACTCTTCCAGGTTGCGCACCAGCGGCACCATGCCAATTTCATGGTCAACGGCCATCGCCAGCGCAGTACCGAGACGGCTACCTGCTTTACCGATGCTTTCAAACTCCATCGGCAAATCGAGATGCGCTTCGGTCAGGAAATCGGTCCCTGCCCCGCCCGGCTGCCAGGCTTTAAATTTCAGCCCATCGCGCATACCACCCGCGTAATCCTCAAGGATTTCACGCGCGGTGGTACCAAACGGCAGCTCCCACAGACCCGGATTCTTCACGCGTCCGGAGAAGCCCATCAGTTTGGTGCCCGCATCTTTGCTGGTCGAAATGTTCTGATACCACTCAACACCGTTCGCCAGGATCGCCGGGACGTTACACAGGGTTTCGACGTTGTTGACACACGTCGGTTTACCCCATGCCCCGGAGCTTGCCGGGAATGGCGGTTTGGAACGCGGGTTAGCACGACGGCCTTCCAGCGAGTTAATCAGCGCCGTTTCTTCGCCGCAGATATAACGACCCGCGCCAGTATGTACAAACAGTTCGAAGTCGAAGCCGCTGCCAAGAATATTCTTGCCAAGCAAACCGGCTTCGGTTGCTTCAGCAATCGCGCGGCGCAGATGCACCGCCGCCTCAATATATTCGCCGCGCAGGAAGATGTAGCCACGGTAGGCTTTCAGCGCGAAGGCCGAAATCAGCATCCCTTCTACCAGCAGGTGCGGCAGTTGCTCCATCAGCAAGCGGTCTTTGTAGGTGCCCGGTTCCATTTCATCGGCGTTACACAGCAGGTAACGG
Organism: Kosakonia quasisacchari; assembly: GCF_004331415.1. Lineage (GTDB taxonomy): Bacteria > Pseudomonadota > Gammaproteobacteria > Enterobacterales > Enterobacteriaceae > Kosakonia > Kosakonia quasisacchari. The sequence goes on along the minus strand of NZ_SJOP01000002.1, from coordinate 302,233 downwards.
ATGTTCATGGATTCGTCTTTCGGCATCAGGCTCCACTTCAGACCCGTGGAGAAGCCCGCGCCGCCGCGACCTTTCAGACCCGAATCTTTCACCGCATTGACAATCTCATCCGGTGCCATGCCGGTCAGCGCTTTGCGCGCACCGGCATAACCGTTTTTGCTCTGGTACTCTTCGAGCCAGACCGGCTGTTTGTCATCGCGCAGACGCCAGGTCAGCGGATGCGTTTCAGGAGTACGGATAACTGTTTTCATTTATACCGCTCCAGCAAATCAGGGATCGCGTCCGGCGTCAGATGGCTGTGAGTGTCCTCATCAATCATCATGTTCGGGCCTTTATCGCAGTTACCCAGACAGCAAGTCGGCAGCAGCGTAAAGCGACCGTCAAACGTTGTCTGGCCCGGTTTGATCTTCAGATGGCTTTCAATCGCCGATTGAATGCCCTGATAGCCAGTGATATGGCAAACCACGCTGTCGCAATAGCGAATAACATGGCGACCAACCGGCTGGCGGAAGATCTGGCTGTAGAATGTTGCCACGCCTTCGACATCGCTCGCCGGAATGCCCAGCACGTCAGCGATGGCGTAAATTGCGCCGTCCGGCACCCAACCACGCTGTTTCTGAACTATCTTCAGCGCTTCAATGGACGCCGCACGCGGGTCTTCGTAGTGGTGCTTCTCGTGCTCAATTGCCTCACGCTCTGCCGCACTCAGCTCAAAAGCCTCGGTTTGTGGTTGTTGATTCTCGTGCATAATTAGCGATCCACATCTGACATAACAAAATCGATACTACCCAGATAGACAATCAAGTCTGATACCAGGCTGCCGCGGATGGCCGACGGGATTTGCTGCAGGTGCGCAAAACTCGGGGTACGAACGCGGGTACGGTAGCTCATGGTGCTGCCGTCGCTGGTCAGGTAGTAACTGTTAATACCCTTGGTTGCTTCAATCATCTGGAAGGATTCGTTGGCCGGCATTACCGGGCCCCACGACACTTGCAGGAAGTGAGTAATCAGGGTTTCGATATGTTGCAGCGTGCGCTCTTTCGGCGGCGGCGTTGTCAGCGGGTGATCCGCTTTGAACGGGCCTTCCGGCATGTTGTTGAGGCACTGCTCAAGAATGCGCAGGCTCTGGCGCAGCTCTTCAACTTTCAGCATCACGCGGGTGTAGCAGTCACTCACGCCACCGCCAACCGGGATCTCAAAGTCGAAGTTCTCGTAACCGGAGTACGGACGCGCTTTACGCACGTCAAAATTAATGCCGGTCGCACGCAGGCCTGCACCGGTCGTGCCCCACTCCAGCGCTTCTTTTGCGTTGTAAGCGGCAACGCCCTGAGAGCGGCCTTTCAGAATGGTGTTGCGCAGCGCCGCTTTCTCGTAAGAGGCCAGACGTTTTGGCATCCAGTCGAGGAACTCGCGCAGCAGACGATCCCAACCGCGCGGCAGATCGTGCGCCACGCCGCCAATGCGGAACCAGGCCGGGTGCATACGGAAACCGGTGATCGCTTCCACCAGATCGTAGATTTTCTGACGATCGGTAAAGGCGAAGAACACCGGCGTCATTGCGCCTACGTCCTGAATAAAAGTTGAGATATAGAGCAGGTGGCTGTTGATACGGAACAGTTCAGACAGCATCACGCGGATCACGTTGACGCGATCCGGCACGGTGATACCGGCCAGTTTTTCTACCGCCAGTACGTAAGGCATTTCGTTTACGCAACCGCCGAGATACTCGATACGGTCGGTGTAAGGAATGTAGCTGTGCCAGGACTGGCGCTCACCCATTTTCTCCGCGCCACGATGGTGGTAACCGATATCCGGCACGCAGTCGACGATCTCTTCGCCGTCCAGTTGCAGGATGATACGGAACGCACCGTGCGCAGATGGGTGGTTCGGGCCGAGGTTGAGGAACATAAAGTCCTCATTTTCGGTGCCGCGTTTCATGCCCCAGTCTTCCGGCTTGAAGGTCAACGCTTCCATTTCCAGATCCTGCTTGGCTTTGGTCAGCTCAAACGGATCGAATTCAGTTGCGCGCGCCGGGTAATCTTTACGCAGCGGGTGACCCGTCCAGGTTTGCGGCATCATGATGCGCGTCAGGTGCGGGTGGCCATCGAAGGTCATGCCAAACATTTCCCATGTTTCACGCTCGTACCAGTTGGCGTTCGGGAAAAGTTTGGTGATCGTTGGCAGATGCATATCGTTTTCGGCAAGCGCCACTTTCAGCATGATGTCGCGGTTGCGATCGATCGAAATGAAGTGGTAGAAAACGGAAAAATCCGCGGCGGGCAAACCGTCGCGGTGTGTGCGTAGACGTTCGTCCATGCCGTGCAGATCGAACAGCATGACATATGGTTTTGGTAATTTCTTTAAGAAATCGACCACTTCCAGCAACTGCTCACGCTTAACCCAGACTACGGGCACCCCGGTGCGGGTCGCTTGAACGGTAAAGGCATCCGGCCCAAAACGGTTGCGCAATTCGCCAATGACCGGATCATCCAAATGATCCCGGGTCTGCCATGCGGCTTCTTGCGCAGTTAAATCGGTCATATTGTTCACCATTGCAAAGGGTCCGTGGTGACTGTTGGGTATGGCTTCGCGTTATTGGATTATTGAAATGCGAAGTTTCTTCCATTACCCACAGGCGCAAATTAAATCTCGTCCGGCGTACGCAGATTGGTCACGGCGATACGCTCGCCACGTTTACGGTCGCGTTCCGACTGCATATTGGCGCGATAAACGCCCTGATCGCCAACCACCCATGAGAGTGGACGACGCTCCTTGCCAATCGACTCCTGCAGCAGCATCAGCGCCTGCATATAGGCTTCAGGACGCGGCGGGCAGCCAGGGATGTAGACATCCACCGGGATAAATTTATCGACGCCTTGTACGACAGAATAGATATCGTACATACCGCCAGAGTTCGCACAGGCACCCATGGAGATAACCCACTTAGGTTCCAGCATCTGGTCGTAAAGGCGCTGAATGACCGGCGCCATTTTGGTAAAGCACGTGCCCGCGACCACCATCAGGTCTGCCTGACGAGGAGAAGCACGCAACACTTCCGCACCAAAACGCGCAACGTCGTGCACTGCCGTAAAGGATGTCACCATCTCTACATAACAGCACGACAGGCCAAAGTTATATGGCCAAATTGAGTTTTTACGTCCCCAGTTCACCATATCGTGCAGGGCATTTACGAGCTTGCCCATATAAACGCTACGGTTAATTTCTTGTTCCAGGGGGTCGGTTACGATCTCCTGTTTCTGCAGGGGGTAACGGTCGTTCTCACCGTTAGGATCTATGCGGGTGAGCGTATAATCCATCTTATTGCCTCGCGGTTAGCGTTGACTGTCAGTGTAGCTGTTAGTCTCTGGGTTGATTTGCTCACGGCGCGAACGCACGGGCGTCCAATCCAGCGCGCCAATACGCACCAGATAAACCAGACCAGCCAGCAGCACTAATATAAAAATAGCGGCTTCGACAAACCCGACCCAACCACTCTCGCGAATGGAGGTTGACCATGCGTATAAATAGAGCGCTTCCACATCGAAGATGACGAAGAACATGGCCACCAGGTAAAACTTGGCGGATAGACGTAAGCGAGCGGAACCGACGGAGTCGATACCCGATTCGAAAGGAACGTTTTTGTGCCTCGCGTGCGCGCGACCGCCCAAAAACCGACCGCCGATCAGCATCAGGCAACACAGGCCAATGGCGACAATAAGAAAGATAGCGAATGCCCAGTGATGAGCGATGATTTCAGTGGATGTTGACATACGCATTGCTTAACTCAAAAGGTAGCGTTATTACCTCTGCTCTTGCTGGCAGATGACGCCACATCGATTCACGGGGAGGAATGAAAAACCACACATTAACTGTGTAAAAGACGAAAACAGCTAAACGATGTGGGTTTTTACTCCTTTCTATAACCTTTTGTCAACTTTAACAAAGGTTTCCTCACATTAGTTTACATCGGCAGCAATTCATTAACATTTAGTGCCGTTTTCTTGAACGACTTCAAACATTCACAAGAAATATCCAGGTGTTGAATCGTGTCCGTAGCGAGGTTTTATACTTATTACCCGCTTATTTTGACAGGATTTTGTCAGGATTCCTCCCCCTCAACGGGAGTATTTTCTTGATCTGCGACACGCTTTTGTTAATTCATACAGTGAAACAGCAACAATCCGCCTTGATTTTTAACATGACCAGCAGGCATGAAAGACTATAGTTGAAAAAAGGAGATCGTGCTGTGAGTGATATTAAATTATTGAAAGAAAGAATAATTTTCAGGAATGGCGTTTTTATGGTTCATAATCTGTGCGCAAAATGAACCGATAACCGCTTTTTTGCCGCCAGCGGTTCATTTTTACACTTACATTTTGTTACCAGATTTTGCAGGGGATGTTAGCTAAAATCCCCTTCGATAATCAGCGGATCGCCTCCTCCCTCAGGAGTAGTGCTGCCGTAATGCCAGGGGTTTTGATAATGTTCCATGGCCTGGAAAATCACCTGTGCCAACTCATTGCGGCTTTGCGGGTTATAGCAAAGCAAATACTCCGTATCAGGCAACAGCGGTAGCCCTTCCGCTCTACCCAGTACGCGCAAATCGGGGCTCATCATTTCCACTGGCCGCGCGGTCACACCCAATCCTGCTTTTACTGCTGCTTTCACCGCCGAAAGCGTAGAAGCGACATAAGCCATACGCCAGGGAATATCCGCATCATTCAGCGAATTGATGACCATATCGCGAAATGGGCTGGGTTCATCCAATAAAACCAGTGGTATCGCCTCACTCTTCTGTAACACGTATTCAGCCGAGCAGTACCAGTGCGTTGGCGATGTGCGCAACGTCAGGCAATCAAATTGCGCGGAACGGTGAGTCGTCACCACGAGATCAACATCATGCTCTTGTTCGCGTTCGTCAGAAAACGGGTTGCGTTTCACTCGTACATCGAGAGCCAGCTTCGGGTATACCGAGCTAATACGATTAAGCAAAAACGGTAAAATCGTGTCTGCGGACTCATCAGAAGCGCCAATAGTTAAGACGCCCTGAAGATTACTAAACATTAACGACGTGCATGCTTCGTCATTGAAACGTAAGATCTTTCGCGCATATCCCAGTAACTGAATACCATGTTCAGTTAAGAGTTTATTGCGGCCATGACGAGCAAATAATTCTTTTCCCACTAATTGTTCTAGCCGCTGCATTTGCTGACTTACGGCGGACTGAGTGCGACAAACCGCAGCAGCGGCCGCAGCAAATGTGTTTAGATCGGCGACCGCAACGAAAGTTCTCAGCAGATCGAGGTCGAGATTCAATATCGGACGATTTGCATTTATCATAATTTTTCACTTACGGGTCGTTCGCGCGGAGTGACCCGGGTTTATGCTGTGCTCGTAAGATTAAGTAATTCCATTTAAAAAGTGCATCCAGCAGACCAGGTAAAGCTGGCAGTCGTTCAGGTGTTTATAGTTCGCTGTCTAACGCAAGCTGAACTCAATGGCTTTATTTCGCCTTCTGCCATTCCTTTTAGATATATAAAAGATGCCAAAGCGAGTTATTCCTTTTAAGAAAAACATGTTTGTGCAACGTTCATAGGCTATACATAGCACTGCGCCATATAGAACCAGCCTATATAACTGGTCAGAATTAAAAGCGAGTAATAACAATCAACTAAAATTAAGAAATAAACCTTAACTAAAGCAAGGCTTTTGGTGTCAGTTCCATTTCTTGCCCCACGAGTTTAACCTAAAACCTTTATATTTATAAGCATTATTGCGAATAATCTTAAGCAAACAAATGGCTTCTACCTCCCCACCATCTTATTAATATTAGTGATAGTCATCGTTCCCATTCTCAATATTAAATAGCTATTAATTAAGTGAAGAACTAACTATTAATAATGCTTAACATTGCTTTTACAGCCAACTCACCTCTTCACCTGGCTGAATGAGGCGGTAATCCATCGCGCGGCTTGAAACAGAAAACGAATTCTACCGTAGCACAACCGCCTCAAACCGAGACGAAACGAACGCTTTTAGACGGTAAAAAATATCAGCATAAAACACAAAGGCAGCATTAAAAACCAAAATAGAAAACAAACACAGAAAAAATAAAAAACAAAAAGGCCAATAAATAGTTAAAAAAGCGTTAACCATCAGCAGCATTAAGACAAAATCTTCTCCTGCTAACCCTTCAAAATAGACGGACGGGGGAGTACATTGTTCCGTGCTCACTTCCACGGCAGGCAGTGGCTATTCTAGCTAAAAGGTCAAAGGTTCATGTCCTCCATCGAAAAATCCAGCAAATTAGATAACGTCTGTTACGACATCCGTGGCCCGGTTCTGAAAGAAGCAAAACGTCTTGAAGAAGAAGGCAACAAGGTCCTCAAACTCAACATCGGCAACCCAGCCCCTTTCGGCTTCGAGGCCCCGGATGAAATCCTGGTGGATGTGATCCGCAACCTGCCCAGTGCGCAAGGTTACTGCGACTCCAAAGGGCTCTACTCCGCGCGTAAAGCCATCATGCAGCACTACCAGGCACGCGGCATGCGCGAAATCACTGTGGAAGACATCTATATTGGCAACGGTGTTTCCGAGTTGATCGTGCAGTCGATGCAGGCGTTGCTTAACAGCGGCGACGAAATGCTGGTGCCCGCACCGGATTACCCGCTGTGGACCGCTGCAGTCTCGCTCTCCGGCGGAAAAGCGGTGCACTATTTATGTGATGAGTCGGCAGGCTGGTTCCCCGATCTCGACGATATTCGCGCCAAAATTACGCCGCGTACGCGCGGGATTGTCATTATCAACCCAAACAACCCAACCGGCGCGGTTTACTCAAAAGCGCTGCTGCTGGAAATCGTTGAGCTCGCACGTCAGCACAACCTCATCATCTTTGCGGATGAAATCTACGACAAAATTCTTTACGACGAAGCGCAGCATCACTCGATTGCCGCACTCGCGCCGGATCTGTTCACTATCACCTTTAATGGGCTGTCGAAAACCTACCGGGTCGCGGGTTTCCGTCAGGGCTGGATGGTGTTGAGCGGGCCGAAAAAACACGCGAAAGGCTATATTGAAGGGCTGGAGATGCTGGCATCGATGCGCCTGTGTGCCAACGTCCCGGCACAACACGCGATCCAGACTGCACTCGGCGGCTACCAGAGCATCAGCGAATTTATTGTTCCTGGCGGGCGTCTGTATGAGCAGCGTAATCGCGCATGGGAGTTGATCAACGAGATCCCGGGTGTTTCTTGCGTTAAACCAAGCGGCGCATTGTATATGTTCCCGAAAATCGATGCCAAACGCTTCAATATTCACGACGACCAGAAAATGGTACTCGACTTCCTGTTGCAGGAAAAAGTACTGCTGGTACAAGGCTCTGCCTTTAACTGGCCATGGCCGGATCACGTACGTATTGTGACGTTGCCGCGTGAAGACGATCTGGAAATGGCGATAACCCGTTTTGGTCGATTCCTCTCAGGTTACCACCAGTAAAGGATGTGGGGGAGGATTTGCATCTTCCCCCACTCTCTGCGCACAATGGCTCAGGTCGCAGTCACAGACAAGGTTAACCATGAGTCAGAGCCACTTTTTCGCCCACCTTTCCCGCCTTAAACTCATCAATCGCTGGCCACTGATGCGTAATGTACGCACGGAGAATGTCTCCGAACATAGCCTGCAAGTCGCAATGGTCGCCCACGCGCTGGCGGCAATTAAAAACCGTAAATTCGCAGGCCAGATCAATGCTGAGCGTATCGCTCTCCTGGCGATGTACCACGATGCATCAGAAGTGCTGACGGGTGATTTGCCAACGCCGGTGAAATATTTCAACTCGCAAATAGCCCAGGAATATAAAGCTATCGAGAAGATCGCCCAGCAGAAGTTGGTCGAGATGGTGCCGGAAGAACTGCGTGATATTTTTGCGCCGCTGATCGATGAACATCACTACACCGCGGAAGAAAAATCGATCGTGAAACAGGCAGATGCCCTATGCGCTTATCTGAAATGTCTGGAAGAGCTCTCCGCCGGCAACAACGAATTCTTGTTAGCCAAATCACGACTGGAAAAAACGCTCGATGCGCGCCGCAGCCCGGAAATGGATTACTTCATGCAGGTGTTTGTGCCGAGCTTTCATCTGTCGTTGGATGAAATCAGCCAGGATTCGCCGCTGTAACGCAATATGCCGGGTTAAAAGCCCGGCCATGTCAAAACGGGAACAGCACCGGAATCAGCAGTGCACACACCACCATCACCAGCAGCGTGAACGGCGCACCGATTTTGACGAAATCACTGAACTGGTAGTTACCTGGCCCTAAAACCAGGGTATTCACCGGTGAGGAAACAGGCGTCATAAACGCTGCCGAAGCCGCCATCGCCACGACCATTGCGAACGGATAAGGCGAAACGCCCATCGATTTCGCCGCCGCCAGCGCGATCGGAGCCATCAATACCGCGGTTGCGGTGTTAGAGATAAATAAACCAGTCACGGCGCACATCACGAACAGGCATATCAGCATCAGGTGCGGGCCGTAGCCACCGCCCAAATCCATCAACCCTTTCACCACCAGATCTATACCGCCAGTTTTTTGCAAAGCCAGCGCAAACGGCATCATGCCGACAATCAAAATAATGCTCGGCCAGTGAATCGCTTTATAAGCGCTTTCAGCATCGATACAGCGAAACTTGCCCATCAACATGCACGCTATGATCGCTGCGACTGGATTGGGAATTTCATCGGTTAGCATCAATGCAACCATCAATACCAGGCAGAAAAGAGCGTGTGGCGCCTGGCTGTGCGCCGGGGATGCTGCGCTCTCTTCCACCGGCAAGTTAAGCACCACAAAGTCGCGACCATGCGAGCCAAGCTGGCTGATGAGTTTCCAGTTTCCGACCACCAGAAAAACATCACCCAGTTGCAATGCTTCATTCGCCACCGAACCTTCCAGCACCTCACCATTGCGTTTTAACCCCACAACGTTAAGGCCGTAGCGAGTGCGAAAACCGATTTCGCGTACGGTCTTGCCTATCAGTTCGGAATCCGGGATCAACGACACTTCCGCCATCCCAACATCAAGCGCCTGGTCTGAGAAGTATTCGCCGCGCAGGATCATCGGCTCAAGCAGTTGTTCAGCACAAAACTCACGCAGATCGACTTCGGCGGCAGACATATCAATCAGCAACACATCGCGGGCGCGAAATTCGGATACCCCGTTAACGTTAACAATGACGCGCCGAAAACGCCGCCAGCGCTCAACACCGATGATATTTGCGCCATAGCGTTCACGCAGTTGTAAATCATCCAGCCGTTGCCCAATCATTGGCGAACCGGGGCGAATCGCCAGACGACGCGCCCGACCGGCAAGACGATATTCCTTAATAAGATCGCGAAAACTGCGGCGTTTCCAGCTCTCACGCGCGGTATCATCACTCTCCCCTTTCAACGTGAAACGCATTAACAGCATATAAATAATACCAAGCAGCAAGATCACCAGCCCAAGAGGGGTCACGCTAAAAAAGCTGAACCCGTCAAAGCCTTCGCGTAGCAACTCGCTGTTAACGACAAGATTCGGCGGCGTCGCTACCAGCGTCATCATGCCGCTAATAAGGCCAGCGAAGCTGAGCGGCATCATCAGCCGTGACGGCGAAATCTGCATGCGCATTGAGACACTGAGCACTACCGGGATAAAGATCGCCACCACGCCGGTCGAACTCATAAATGCGCCCAGCCCGGCAACGGTAACCATCAACAGCACCAGCATTTTGATTTCGCTACTGCCCGCCATGTTGACCAGCCACGTCCCCATATTCGTCGCCACACCAGTACGGACCAGACCATCACCGATGATAAACAGGGCGGCAATTAACACAACGTTCGGGTCGCTAAAACCAGAAAACGCTTCGGAAAGCGTCAGCGTTCCACTGAGAACAAAGGCAACAATGACAAACAGCGCAACAGCATCCATACGCACTTTGCCCGTTGCAAAAAGCACCACCGCGATGCCCAGCAGACACAGTACCCAGGTAAGTTCACCGTTCACAACGTATCCTTGTCAGTTGATAGTGGAGAAATAGTGCCATAAAAAAACCCCACAAAAGTGGGGTTAAATCATGGGATCAGGCCTTTAGCGTGACATTCACCAGGCCGTCTGGCCGTTTTGCGACATCAAGCGCTTCAAGCGTGCTAAGCCTGAAATCCACTTCATCGAGCCGGGGCGCATCCGCAGGGACATTTATCGCAATCACATGGCAACCAGCGGCAAGGCCGGAAAGGACACCCGCCGGCGCATCTTCCACCACCACGCACTCTTGCGGCGCTAGCCCCAGCAAATTTGCGCCGAGTAAATAAGCATCAGGTTCAGGCTTGCCGCGAGTTACTTGCTCAGCGGTAATGAACACTTTTGGCGTCGGCAGCCCGGTTGCACGATGGCGCGCGTGAGCGACAGGCACAGACCCGGAAGTGACAATCGCCCACGGAATGGCTGACTGATCTAAATGCTCAAGTAGCGCAATCGCACCAGGCAGCGCAGTAATGCCATCGGTATCCGCCGCTTCAACCTGTTCGAGCCAGGTAAATTCAGCCGCAATCTCCGCTTCAGACTTGCCCGGTAAGAAATGCCGCAGCGAGGTAATCGCCTGTTTGCCATGGATAAAATTCAGTACTTCATCATGCGCGATACCGAATCGGTCAGCCCAGTTACACCATGCCCGCTCCACGGCGGGCAGCGAATTCACGAGGGTGCCATCCAGGTCAAACAGAAATCCTTTACACTGCACACTCACCTCCTCAGGCGTTGATAATCTGATTAATTTCGTTGCTGCTCAGGTGGTACTGGCGCGGGCAGGAGTGCCACACGCTCAGCATGCGTTGATATTTTTCCCACATTGGAGTTTGCGCGTTAAAGCCGTGGGTTCCTGCGTCGAAATGGGTATAGCGGCCTTCGATGTTCACCATAAAACGTACATAGCCGAGATAACGCGCTTCTGTTGCGGCATCAAAACCGAGGAAAGTTACGCGGCGTTCATCAATGGCGCTGGTGTCTTTCAGGTTGGCCCAGGAGACATGCAGTGCGTGATACATCTCCATGATATCGATAACTGTGCGACAGGTTTCTTCTTTCAGTTCGCCGAATTCACGATCCAATTCGCGCATTTGCAGACCATATCCGCGCTCAATAATGGTTTGCAAACGGCGATAACGCTCCGCATTAGCCGGATCCATCATGGTCATCATTTTGTACTGGTTGGATAAGATCAGACGTTGGGCATTGGTCATTTCCATCTTTCGACTCCTGTGGCACATCGGCGCATTAAAAAAGATGCCTTGAGTTTACCTGCTGAAAAAGACGGCTTTTTTGATTTGCCGGGGGTTTTGGGTAGAACAGAATGAAAAATAAAAAAGAAGACATCGCAAAAATGCCTTCTTTTATAGAGATTGCGAAACTTGCTCAAACTCACAAATCATCAAGAAAGGTTTTATCGAGTTGTTTAAAAGCGCGCTTAAGCGTGTCGGCCAGCGCCTGGTAATCCGGTTTGCCTTCAACAGGTGCCAGCGCCTGTCCGGCCTCTTGCAGCTTGCCGCGCACTTCATAAAACCAGTGCAGAATCGACGGCGGTAGCGGCGTCACGGAGCGCTTACCCAACCACCACAGCCCTTGCATCGGCATGCTCAGCGCAAACAGCGCAGTAGCAACCGCTGGCCCAAGCTGGCCACCCAGCGCAATTTGCCAGCAGAGAGTAAACACTGCCACTGGCGGCATAAAGCGCGTGGCATAGCGCATTGCACGGATCACCCGGTTTTCAACGAACATCGGAGCGAGGCGTTTTTCCATAGGCCAGGTCTTCGCGTAGTGCTGACCCCGACGAAACAAACTAAAAAAAGTGACGGGTCGTTTCTCTGAAGTGGACATGGTTTACCTCAACTTCACATATAAAAATTAAAAAATTTGTGCAAAACAACAACTGTGAATGACAACGTTAAAATTTTTTGTCAATCCCACCTGGTATCGGGTATCCTGTGGCGGCCTTGACCGGTTCATTAGACGAATATCTTTAAATCGTCAAATTTAAGCTCATTATGCCACTGCCTGAAATTTGCGCAAAATAGCTTAAAATTTTATGTATTCTTTCCATCATGCCAGAAAGTAAACCCGGCATGATGTTAATCATAAATGTCAGTCTCCACCTGCGCTACGCTGTGCGACTCACTGACCTTTTTTAGCCACGTATCATAAATAGGTACTTCCATGTCGAGTAAGTTAGTACTGGTTCTGAACTGCGGTAGCTCCTCACTGAAATTCGCAATCATCGATGCAGTTAATGGTGACGAGTACCTTTCTGGTTTAGCCGAATGTTTCCACCTTCCTGAAGCACGCATCAAGTGGAAAATTGATGGCGGTAAACAAGAAGCGGCTTTAGGTGCGGGTGCCGCTCACAGCGAAGCGCTGAACTTTATCGTTAACACTATTCTGGCACAAAAACCAGAACTGTCTGCACAGCTGACCGCAATCGGTCACCGCATCGTGCACGGTGGCGAAAAATACACCAGCTCTGTAATTATTGATGAATCCGTTATTCAGGGCATCAAAGATGCAGCCTCTTTCGCACCGCTGCACAACCCGGCTCATCTGATTGGTATCGCCGAAGCGCTGAAATCCTTCCCGAACCTGAAAGACAAAAACGTGGCTGTGTTTGACACCGCGTTCCACACCACCATGCCGGAAGAGTCCTACCTGTATGCGCTGCCGTACAAACTGTACAAAGAGCACGGCGTTCGTCGCTACGGCGCACACGGCACCAGCCATTTCTATGTGACTCAGGAAGCTGCCAAAGTCCTGAACAAACCGGTTGAAGAGCTGAACATCATCACCTGCCACTTGGGCAACGGTGGTTCTGTTTCCGCTATCCGTAACGGCAAATGCGTTGACACTTCCATGGGCCTGACCCCGCTGGAAGGCCTGGTAATGGGTACCCGTTCTGGTGATATCGATCCGGCAATCATTTTCCATCTGCATGACACCCTGGGCATGAGCGTTGAAGCTATCAACAAAATGCTGACCAAAGAGTCCGGCCTGCTTGGCCTGACCGAAGTCACCAGCGACTGCCGTTATGTAGAAGACAACTACAAAGATAAAGAAGACGCAAAACGCGCAATGGACGTTTACTGCCACCGTCTGGCGAAATACATCGGTTCTTACACTGCGCTGATGGAAGGTCGTCTGGACGCGGTTGTCTTCACTGGCGGTATCGGTGAAAACGCAGCCATGGTGCGTGAGCTGTCTCTGGGCAAACTGGGCGTTCTCGGCTTTGAAGTTGATCACGAACGTAACCTGGCTGCCCGTTTTGGTAAGTCTGGCTTTATCAACAAAGAAGGCACCCGCCCGGCTGTCGTTATCCCGACAAACGAAGAGCTGGTCATCGCGCAAGACGCGAGCCGCCTGACTGCCTGATTCCACACCGCCAGCCCACGCTGGCGGTGCTGTTTTGTAACCCGTCTTGCCAGACGGTAACGAAAGAGGATTAACTGTGTCCCGTATTATTATGCTGATCCCTACCGGAACCAGCGTCGGCCTGACCAGCGTCAGCCTTGGCGTTATCCGTGCTATGGAACGCAAAGGCGTTCGTCTGAGCGTCTTTAAACCGATCGCCCAGCCGCGCGCCGGTGGCGATGCGCCAGACCAGACCACCACTATTGTGCGTGCTAACTCTGGCCTGACCGCAGCAGAACCGCTGAAAATGAGCCACGTTGAGTCGCTGCTCTCCAGCAACCAGAAAGACGTGCTGATGGAAGAGATCATCGCCCGTTATCACGAAAGCAGCAAAGACGCTGAAGTGGTGCTGGTTGAAGGCCTGGTTCCGACGCGTAAACATCAGTTCGCACAATCGCTGAACTTTGAAATCGCGAAAACGCTGAACGCAGAAATCGTGTTTGTAATGTCTCAGGGCACCGACACGCAAGAACAGCTTAAAGAGCGTATCGAACTGACCCGCAACAGCTTTGGCGGCACGAAAAATACCAACATCACCGGCGTGATTGTTAACAAACTGAACGCCCCGGTTGATGAGCAAGGGCGTACCCGCCCTGACCTGTCAGAAATTTTCGATGACTCGTCCAAAGCAAAAGTGGTTCATATCGATCCGGCGAAACTGCAAGAAACCAGCTCACTGCCAGTGCTGGGCGCTGTGCCGTGGAGTTTTGATCTGATTGCTACTCGCGCAATCGACATGGCGCATCACCTGAATGCAACCATCGTTAACGAAGGCGATATCAAAACCCGCCGCGTGAAATCCGTCACCTTCTGTGCACGCAGCATTCCGCACATGCTGGAACACTTCCGCCCGGGCTCACTGCTGGTGACTTCCGCAGACCGTCCGGACGTGCTGGTTGCCGCTTGCCTTGCAGCGATGAACGGCGTGGAAATCGGTGCGCTGCTGCTGACTGGCGGTTACGAAATGGACGCCAGCGTTCGCAAACTGTGCGAACGTGCATTCGCCACCGGCCTGCCGGTATTCATGGTCAACACCAACACCTGGCAGACCTCTCTGAGCCTGCAGAGCTTCAACCTGGAAGTTCCGGTTGACGATAACGAGCGTATCGAAAACGTTCAGGAATACGTGGCTAGCTATATCAACACCCAGTGGATTGATTCTCTGACCGCGACCTCTGAACGCAGCCGTCGTCTCTCTCCGCCGGCCTTCCGTTACCAGCTGACTGAGCTGGCGCGCAAAGCGGGCAAACGTGTTGTTCTGCCGGAAGGCGACGAACCGCGTACCGTGAAAGCCGCTGCTATCTGCGCTGAACGTGGTATCGCGACCTGTATCCTGCTGGGTAACCCGGACGAGATCAACCGCGTTGCCGCTGCGCAAGGCGTTGAGCTGGGCACCGGAATTGAAATCGTCGATCCAGAAGTGGTACGTGAAAGTTACGTTGCTCGCCTGGTTGAGCTGCGTAAGAGCAAGGGGATGACCGAAGCCGTCGCCCGCGAACAGCTGGAAGACAACGTGGTTCTCGGCACGCTGATGCTGGAACAGGACGAAGTTGATGGTCTGGTTTCCGGTGCTGTGCACACCACCGCGAACACCATCCGTCCGCCGTTGCAGTTGATCAAAACCGCACCGGGCAGCTCACTGGTTTCCTCCGTGTTCTTTATGCTGCTGCCGGAACAGGTTTATGTGTACGGTGACTGCGCAATCAACCCGGATCCGACCGCTGAACAGCTGGCAGAAATCGCCATTCAGTCTGCGGATTCCGCCATCGCGTTCGGTATCGAACCGCGCGTGGCAATGCTCTCCTACTCCACCGGTAACTCCGGCGCAGGTAGCGATGTAGAGAAAGTGCGTGAAGCAACGCGTCTGGCGCAGGAAAAACGTCCTGACCTGGTAATCGACGGTCCGCTGCAGTATGACGCTGCGGTAATGGCTGACGTTGCGAAATCCAAAGCGCCGAACTCTCCGGTTGCAGGTCGCGCTACCGTGTTCATCTTCCCGGATCTGAACACCGGTAACACCACCTACAAAGCGGTACAGCGTTCTGCCGACCTGATCTCCATCGGGCCGATGCTGCAAGGCATGCGCAAACCGGTTAACGACCTGTCCCGTGGCGCGCTGGTAGACGACATCGTCTACACCATCGCACTGACCGCGATCCAGGCTTCACAGCAGTAATCTGCTTTAACCAGCAACAAAAAGGCGACCATCAGGTCGCCTTTTTTATTCTACAAACAGAAAACCACGTCCTGCGGGCACTATCATCAACTCGCCTGGCTCTGCCTGATTGTCTTTGGATTCAAATCTCACGGAACTGGCAGAGGCTTCTTGTTAAGTACGCCGGTACGCCCTTCCTAGTGCAATCAATACCGCATGCTTTGAAGGTGCATTTTTGCTTCGTGTATCGCAGCAGAGTGCCTGCGAGAAGAAAACAAAACGCCATTAACGCCGGCGTTTTGTCTGTCATAGAGAAATGAGTTACTCCGCTTCCTGCATCGTTTCCACATCGTTGCTGGCATTGCGCGTCATCCACAGCGCCAGCGCTTTTAATGAATCATTGGTGAACTCGTCGCAGCGCGCGGTGATCTCTTCCGGCGTCATCCAGCATACTTCGCTAACTTCTTCTTCCTGCAATGCGAACGGCCCGTGGGAAACGCAGCTAAACAATCCGCCCCAGACCCGACAGTGTTCATCTTCAAAGTAAAACTGGCCATGTTCGGCAAACGGCACACCCGCGATGCCTAACTCTTCTTCCGCTTCGCGGCGCGCGGAATCCAGCAGGTTTTCCCCTGCTTGCACCACTCCACCAGCGGTGGCATCCAGCATACCGGGCATAAAATCTTTGATCTCTGTGCGACGCTGCACCAGCACTTTGCTCATCCCATCATGCACCACAATGTAGGTTGCGCGGTGACGCAGACATTGAGCCCGCATTTGCTGCCGGCTGGCCTGCGCTATCACCTCATTGTCTTCATTGACAATATCCACCCACTCCATGCCTGCAAAATGACTCTGTTCCACCATCGGGAAATCTTCTCTTTAGGGCGCTCTGTTGGCGCGTTTCGGTTGAAAGGTAACTTACGGATTAATCGTGACCTGTGCAATAACCCGCTGATCATTAAGTGTGATAACGCGCAATACGTCCTCTTCCAGCATGCCGTAGCTGGCCGCAAACCCGCCTTTTGGGATACTGACCGAACCGGGGTTGAAGTGGAAAATATCGCCACGTTTCTCGGCAACGGGGATATGGGTATGACCATAGACCAGCACATCGCCCGGTGCCAGTAGCGGCTCGTCATCCGGGCCAAAGAGGTGACCATGTGTCAAAAACAGGCGACGTTCAGGCAGTAAAACCTGCTGCCAGGGCGCTGTCATCGGGAATTTCAGCAGCATCTGATCCACTTCGCTGTCGCAGTTGCCGCGTACGGCAATAATCCGACCGGCCTGTTCGTTCAAACGGTCCGCAACCTGCGCTGGCGCATAGCCTTCAGGTAACGCATTGCGCGGGCCGTGATTCAGCACATCGCCAAGGATCACCAGCCAGCGGGCACCGCTTTGCGCGAACAATTCCAGCACGCGTTCCGTCGCGGGCAACGACCCATGAATATCTGATGCAAACATCAGTTTCATCACTGCACCTCATGTGGAAGAAAGCGCCCCATAATAACGGAAGTCGCCAGGCTTATCAGCCTGCGCGCTTAGCGGAAAGTGCAACAAAGCGCTGGACCGATGAGCGTTGCCACTGGAAGGTGGCGTAATCCACCAGCCGCTCCGGTACTTTGTCACCGTTCAACACGAGCCGGTTCAGCATCAATGCCAGGTCAACATCGGCGATACACCATTCGCCAAACAGGTTCGGTTTATCATGCGCCAGCAACTCACCAGCAATAGCGAACAGCTTCGCGGCGCTCGCCTGCCCGGCAGCGCTGAGCGGCGCTTTTTTGGCTCCGGCAAACACGACTGTTGTAGAACGCTCTTCGCGGATAGGCATTAAATCGCTACGCAGCCAGGCCTGAATTTGCCGGGCGCGTGCGCGTTTTTGCAGATCGTGGGGGTAAATACGCTCCCACTCCGGCGGGGCGAAGCGCTCCTCCAGATATTCGTCAATCGCTGTGGATTCACAGAGTTCAAAACCTTCAATCTCCAGCACCGGCACTCGTTGCGTCAGCGTGAAACCCGGCCAGCCTGGCGCGAGTTGCTCGTGGCTCTCGAGATCGACGGTTTTCAGGGTAAAGGGCAGCCCTTTTTCATGTAGCGCGACATACGCCGACAGCACATACGGGGAAAAATACTCTGCGTCAGACCATAAGGTGATAGCCGGTTCGCTCATAACATCCTCGTTCAATAGTTGGGATTTTTCTTCAAAATATAACGTCCTGTGCGCCCTGTCACTTGATGAAAGTTCACGCATCAGAGGTAACACCTATACTCAAACTCAGACGTTTCTTTTTCCGTATAACGGGAGCTTTGATGATAGATCTCTATTTTGCGCCCACACCAAACGGTCATAAAATAACGCTTTTCCTGGAAGAAGCGGAGCTGGAATATCGCCTGATTCGCGTGGATATCAGCAAAGGCGATCAGTTTCGCCCCGACTTTTTGAGCATCTCCCCTAACAACAAAATTCCGGCCATTGTCGACCATCTCCCCGCCGACGGCGGTGCGCCGCTTAGCATATTCGAATCCGGAGCAATCCTGCTTTATCTGGCGGAGAAAACGGGGAAATTACTTAGCGGCGAACTACGCGAACGCTATCTTACGCTGCAATGGTTGTTCTGGCAGGTTGGCGGGCTGGGGCCGATGCTCGGACAGAACCACCACTTTAACCACTTTGCACCGCAACCGGTACCCTACGCCATTGAGCGCTACCAGGTTGAAACCCAGCGTTTATATCAGGTGATGAATAAGCGCCTTGAGCGGGTACCGTGGCTGGCAGGCGAGCATTACAGCATTGCCGATATTGCCGCCTGGCCGTGGATCAATGCCCATTCACGCCAGCGCGTCGATCTGGAGGATTACCCGGCGGTATTTAACTGGTTTGAGCGTATTCGTACACGTCCAGCGACCGAAAGGGCGCTACTGAAGGCTCAACAAGTATAAGCATTACGGGTAACCTCTTCACATTGCTGAAAAATTTGATGCAAAATGTGCCCGCCATCGCATGCGGGTTTTACTGAGTCACATATGCTGAGGAAAGGCACACACATCCTGGAGGGAAACATGAAGATACTGATTACCGGCGGAACTGGCCTGATTGGTCGTCATCTGATCCCCCGCCTGCTGGAGCTAAAACACAGTATAACCGTGGTAACGCGCAACCCCGCAAAAGCACAGCAGTTGCTTGATGCGCGCGTAAGCCTGTTAAAAGGACTGAACGAGCTGACCAACCTGAATGATGTCGATGCGGTGATCAATCTGGCTGGTGAACCCATTGCCGATAAGCGCTGGAGCGAGGAACAAAAACAGCGCTTGTGCAACAGCCGCTGGCAAATAACCCAGCGGATTGCCGATTTGATCAACGCCAGCGACACGCCGCCACAGGTGCTGATCTCCGGTTCAGCCGCCGGTTACTACGGCGATCTCGGTGAAGTCGTGGTGACTGAGGAAGAACCGCCACATAACGAATTTACGCATAAGCTTTGCGCCCGCTGGGAGCAAATCGCCTGTGAAGCGCAAAGCGATCGCACCCGGGTTTGCCTGCTGCGCACCGGCGTGGTGCTCGCACCGAAAGGCGGCATTCTCGGTAAGCTGCTGCCGCTGTTCCGTCTTGGCCTTGGTGGCCCCATTGGCGATGGTCGCCAATATCTGGCGTGGATCCATATTGATGATATGGTCAACGGCATTCTCTGGCTGCTGGATAACGACCTGCGCGGGCCGTTCAATATGGTTTCACCCTACCCGGTTCGTAATGAGCAGTTCTCGCATACGCTCGGCCATGTGCTGCACCGTCCGGCCATTATGCGCGCGCCTGCATTTGCGGTGCGCCTGATGATGGGTGAATCCTCCGTGCTGGTGCTTGGCGGCCAACGCGCACTGCCAAAACGCCTCGAAGCCGCCGGGTTTGCCTTCCGCTGGTACGATCTAGAAGAAGCGATGGGAGATGTGGTTTCCTCCTAATTTTCGTGGCATCCGAACTTTGCTTGCGGTGGTAAGCTAAAGCGCTTTATCACCGCAAAGGCGATTTCATGACGTTGCACACACCCCGCTTTGCCCTCTCTTCATTTCAGGAATCCGACTGGCCGTTTTTTCTGCACCTGCGCTCATGTGACAGCGTGATGCGCTATATGGCCGAAATCGCCTCCAGGGCGCAAATCCGAACCCTGTTTGACGATCGCCTGCGGGACAGCAATGCCTTTATTATTCGCGACCAACACAGCGCGGTTGGCGATATCGGCCTGCGCATCAGCCAGCATAACTCGCAGGAAGCCGATGTCGGCTATTCGGTTGCACCAGCAGCCCAGGGACGCGGCGTCGCCTCCGAAGCGCTGCAAGCGCTCTGTGATTACGTTTTTTCACAGAGCAAAGTGAATGCGCTGAATGCGTGGGTACTAGCAGACAATCAAGGATCGGTACGGGTGCTGGAAAAGAGCGGCTTTACCCGCGTGCAGGTGCTGGAAAAAGTGTATCTGCTCCACGGTGAGTATTATGACGACTGGGTTTACCGGCGGGAAAAATAAGGCTTACACACTGCGCTGACATGCACGTTAAAAGAGAGGAAAACAGAAGGGATGAAATCCAGCAAAACGCGGTTTTGGCTTTACCTGGTGCTGTTTGCAGCCTGGGTTATCTGGATACTTTTTACCAGCAGGCTCAGCCATAAAGTCTACCTGCAAGCGGGCGCGCCGGACACGCTGGTGATGCTGGCGATTGCCGTGCTGGGGGCGTTATTAGCAACCTGGTGCAGCAGGAAAAAAGTCACCCGCAACAAAACCCGGCTGCTGACGTTTATGGGCGTTTTTTTGTTCGCAGAGTTGATGTTGTGGAATGTGCCGGAAGCCTGGGTGCGCTATAGCGCAAACGAGATGGTACACAGCGAAGTGGCTTTCTCGATTGGTCACCCTGGCCCGCCAATCAGTAAGAGTAAGTACTGCGAAGCCGGGTTACGTTTCTATGACGAGTGGCTTCAGCGCCCGATTGAGCTATGCACACGCGATGCCATCGTTGTGCCTGGCGCACAGAAAGTACAGCTGGAAAAACGCGTCAGCGCCAGAGGCGCCGTATTTACTCATTATCGTTTTATCTCAGCGAACGGCATCCCGCAGGGATGGTGGCCTGTCGCGCCACCTTCCCTTTAAGGAGCTTTATTTAAGCGAACCTTTGAGGAACTGCTGCAAACGCGGGCTTTTCGGATTGCCGAATAACTCATCCGGTGTGCCTTCCTCTTCAATCTTGCCTTGATGCAGGAAGATAACGTGAGTGGAAACATGGCGCGCAAATCCCATTTCGTGGGTCACCACCACCATCGTTTTCCCCTCTTCTGCTAGCTTTTGCATGATGCGCAGCACTTCCCCCACCAGTTCCGGATCCAGCGCCGAGGTGGGTTCATCGAACAGCAGCACTTCCGGCTCCATCGCCAGCGCACGCGCGATAGAAACACGCTGCTGCTGACCACCGGATAAATGCACCGGGTATTTCTGCTGCTGCATCGCATCGATGCCGACTTTCGCCAGGTATTTCACCGCACGTTCGCGAGCTTCCTGCTTGCTCAAGCCCAGCACCTGGATGGGCGCTTCCATGACGTTTTCTAATACCGTCATATGGCTCCACAAATTGAAATGCTGAAACACCATCGTCAGGCGCGTACGCAGCAGACGCAGCTGGTTTTTGTCGGCGACTTTTAACTGGCCGTCTTTGTCGCGCACCAGATTGATATTCTGCCCGTTAACCACGATCGAGCCTTCGCTCGGTTTTTCGAGAAAGTTAATGCAGCGCAGAAACGTACTTTTACCGGAGCCGGAAGAACCGATGATGCTAATCACATCACCTGCATTCGCCTGCAACGAGACCCCTTTCAACACTTCATGCTCGCCGTAGCGCTTGTGTAGATCGATAACGTTTAATTTATTCTCAGACATCGTGTTCTCAGTGCGTCGAAGAAGGTTTCATATGCTGAAGCCAGCGCTTTTCCGCTTTGCGAAAAAGGCTGATCAGCACATAAGAGATAATCAGATACAGCACTGCGGCAATACCAAACGCGGTAAACGGCTGGTAGGTCGCAGAGTTAATATCGCGAGCAATTTTCAGCAGATCCGGCACCGTGGCAGTAAAAGCCAGCGCAGTGGAGTGCAGCATCAAAATGACCTCGTTGCTGTAGGCAGGCAGCGCGATGCGCAGCGCCGACGGCAGGATAATGCTGCGATACATTTTGAACGAGGAGAAACCATATGCGCGCGCCGCTTCAATTTCACCGTGCGGCACAGAGCGGATCGCACCGGCGAAAATTTCTGTCGTGTAGGCGCAGGTGTTGAGCGTAAGCGCCAACACCGTACAGTTAAGGCCACTGCGGAAAAAGGCGTTCAGCAGCTCGGTGCCCTTCACCACTTCCAGCGTGTACATGCCGGAGTAAAACACCAGCAGTTGCACATACAGCGGCGTGCCGCGAAACACATAGGTGAATAACCAAATCGGGAAGCGGATAAATTTATTGCTGGAAACGCGCCCGATAGCCAGAAATACCGCCATCACGCCGCCCATCACCACCGAGGAAATCAGCAACCACAGCGTGATCGCCACGCCAGTCAGGCGATAGCCGTCGCTCCACAGAAGGGATTTCCAGTACTCCTGAATAATCTCGATCACAAGTCAGCCCTCTTCACACCCACCGAGTAGCGACGTTCGAGCAGAAGCAGTACGCCATTGGAAGCCGTTGTAAAAATGAGATAAATGACGCCGCAGACAATCGCGAAATAGAAGGGCTCCCAGGTGCTTTTTCCTGCGAGCTGCGTGGCTTTGACCACATCTTCCAGCCCCAGCAGCGAGACCAGCGCGGTAGCTTTGAGGATCACCTGCCAGTTATTGCCAATGCCCGGCAGCGCGTAACGCATCATCGCCGGAAACAGAATGCGGCGGAAAATCTGGCGACCAGTAAAACCGAAGGCAGTTGCAGCTTCAATGTGCCCCTTCGGCACCGCCATAAAGGCGCCACGGAAGGTTTCAGTGAAATAGGCGCCGTAGATAAAGCCGAGGGTGATAATACCCGCCACCATCGGGTCAATATCCAGTTGGCCCATGCCCAGCGCATCGGTAATGCCATTGAGCGCAATTTGCAGGCCGTAAAAAATAAGCAGCATCAGCACCAGATCCGGCACACCGCGGATAAGCGTGGTGTAGCCTTCAAAGATCAGCGCGAGTAGCCGGTTTTTCGAGAGCTTCGCGCCCGCACCCGCCAGGCCAATCAGTACCGCCAGCACCACGGAACTGAGTGCCAGTTCCAGCGTGACCAGCGTGCCTTGTAAAATTACTTGTGAAAACCCGTACAACATGCAGCCAGTCCTGTCGTGTGTGGTGTCGCCGTGTCTCTTCCCCTCCCGCAGCGGGAGGGGCCGCACGTTAATCACGCGTGGTATTAACCACCGTAAACATCGAAATCAAAGTATTTCTTCGCCAGCTTTTCGTAAGTCCCGTCAGCGCGCATCTCTGCAAAGGCTTTATTGAGCGCGTCGCGCAGTTCAGTATCGCCTTTGCGCACGCCCATACCGGTACCGACGCCAAACAGTTTTTCGTCTTTAATGGAAGGGCCACCAAATTTGTAGGCTTTGCCTTGCGGGGTTTTCAGGAAACCTTCGCTGGCGGCCACTTCATCCTGAAACGCGGCGTCGATACGACCTGCTGTCAGGTCGGAGTAAATATTGTCCTGCCCTTGATAGGAGACAATTTCCACCCCTTTCGGTGCCCAATGCACGTTGCCGTAAGTTTCCTGCGTGGTGCCTTGCAGCACACCAATGCGTTTGCCTTTCAGTTTGTCCAGCTCCGGCTGAACATCAGAATCTTTCGCCACCACCAGGCGGGAATCCGCCGCGTAGAGCTTGTCGGTAAAATCAATTTCCTGCTGGCGTTTTTCCGTAATGGAGAGCGACGACATAATGGCGTCGATTTTTTTCGCTTTCAGAGACGGGATCAGCGCGTCGAGTG
This sequence comes from Kosakonia quasisacchari, assembly GCF_004331415.1. GTDB lineage: Bacteria > Pseudomonadota > Gammaproteobacteria > Enterobacterales > Enterobacteriaceae > Kosakonia > Kosakonia quasisacchari. The sequence continues at coordinate 278,620 of NZ_SJOP01000002.1, read as the reverse complement.
GGTTTTCGATAAACACACATTGCGTATTAATGCGTTTACAGAGTTCTTTTGCCAGATCGATATCAAAACCCACTAATTCCCCCTGCGCATTCTTCGATTCGAAAGGCGCATAGGTGGGATCGGTACCGATACGTAATTTTTGCGGAATGGCGGCGAACACGTTGGAAACACTGGAGAAAGCGAGCACCAGAGAAAGAGATAACACCAGTTTTTTCATCATTATCCTCAACAGACTGTCTTCCCTAAGGGAATTATCGTAACAATACGGTGTCGTTATCGTGCCACTTTATGCCCCGTTAAGGCAAAAAATTATGGCTGCATAATGGCTGTTATTTGCATTCTGAATGCTTAACTATGCACCCACGCACCAATACGAAGCATTCAATGCACCGTTTTGGAACATCCACCGTATCTCTGCACCATGCCGATTTCCCGGCATGGCACAGTTTTCCCTTTTGACCCGGCATAGCGGGTCGGCCAGTCTTAATCGCCGTAGACGTTAAAGTCGAAGTATTTCTTGGCGAGTTTGTCGTAGGTGCCGTCTTTGCGCAGTTCGGCAAACGCTTTGTCGAAGGCGGCTTTCAGCTCGGTATCATCTTTACGCAAGCCGATACCGGTGCCATCACCGAAGTATTTTTTGTCTTTTACTGACGGACCAGCAAAAGCGAAATCTTTCCCGGCAGGCTGTTTCAGGAAGCCTTCGCTGGCGGCAACTTCATCCTGGAACGCGGCGTCCAGACGACCTGCGGCGAGGTCAGAATAGATCAGATCCTGGTTCTGATAAGCCACCACATCGATGCCTTTGCTGCGCCAGTTGTCATTGGCGTAACCTTCCTGCGTCGAGCCTTGCAACACGCCAACATGCTTACCTTTCAGCGACTCCAGCGTCGGTTGAATCGGCGAACCTTTAGCGGCGATCAGGCGGGAATCTGCGGCGTAAAGTTTGTCAGAGAAGGCGATCTCTTGCTGACGTTTTTCGGTAATCGACAGAGAAGAGATGATGGCATCGATTTTCTTCGCTTTCAGCGACGGGATCAGCGCGTCGAAATCGCTACCCACCCAAGTGCATTTCACGTGAATGCGTTTGCACATTTCATTGCCAAGATCGATATCAAAACCCACGAAGTCCCCTTTCGCATCTTTCGATGAGAACGGTGCGTAAGTTGCATCCGTACCGATGCGTACCGTCTGGGGAAGCGCTGCATAAACGCTGGCTGTCGCCGACAGACCCAGCAGTAAAGACAGAGCAAGAACCGTCTTCTTCATACATTACCCTCAAGTGTTCTGTTTTTATTTTGTATTACGTTGTGTTGTGTGTTGCTGGTAGTTACCTTGCACGTCTTATGCCACTTTCCCGCGCGTTAAAAAACACCGCGTTAAATTTGTTAATAAAACGTTGCAAACTTACTTAATGATGAAAGATAGCAGCTCTGCTGAACGAACCGCAGTGCTAACACAGCGAAAAGAGGATTAAATGTTGAGGATATGATCGCGCTTGCAGAATTGCCCCAAAAAAGCGCATGCCGGTATGACGCGCACTATTTTGCGACATCGCTCCCTTGCCAGCGAGTAAAAAGGTCTTGCGGTAATTCAATATCGAACTGATCCAGCACGCGGTTTACCGTCTGATCAACCACCTCTTGCAAACTCTGCGGGCGATGATAAAACGCCGGAACCGGCGGCATAATCACCGCGCCCAGTTCCGCCGCTTGTGTCATCAATCGCAGGTGTCCGAGATGCAACGGCGTTTCACGCACGCACAGCACCAGCGGTCTATGCTCTTTGAGCACCACGTCCGCCGCACGGGTCAGCAGGCTGTCGGTATAACTGTGAACAATGCCGGAAAGGGTTTTGATCGAGCACGGCAAAATCACCATGCCTGCGGTTTTAAACGAGCCAGAAGAGATACTGGCAGCAATATCGCGCGCGTCATGCACCACGTTCGCCAGCGATTGTACATCACGCAGCGAGTAGTCGGTTTCCAGAGCGAGGGTCTGGCGAGCGGCCTGACTCATGACCAGATGGGTTTCGACTTCCGCCACGTCACGCAGCACCTGCAACAGACGCACGCCGTAGAGCGCACCGCTGGCACCTGAGATACCCACTATGAGTCGTTTCATGATTGTTGCCCCTTTTTACACGCACGAACTTTGCCTGATTATAGAGGGCGTTGCAACAGCTTGCGCCCCTCAGAGCGAGGGGCGCAGGAGGATCAACCTTCGTTATGCATCTCTAAACTTTCCACTTCGTTCTGAAGTTGCACCGCTTTGGCATCGTCATTACGCAAGGAGTCGAGATAATCCAGGTATTGCTGATCAACATCTTTGGTGACGTAGATACCGTTAAATACCGAACATTCAAACTGCTGAATATCCGGGTTCTCGGCGCGCACCGCGTCAATCAAATCGTTAAGATCCTGGAAAATCAGCCCGTCAGCGCCGATGATCTGGCGGATTTCATCCACTTCACGACCGTGCGCAATCAGCTCATTTGCCGTTGGCATATCGATACCGTAGACGTTCGGAAAACGAATTTCCGGGGCGGCAGAAGCGAGATAGACTTTCTTCGCGCCAGCTTCGCGCGCCATCTCGATAATCTGCTCTGAAGTGGTGCCTCGTACGATGGAATCATCCACCAGCAGCACGTTTTTATCGCGGAACTCAGCGCGGTTGGCGTTCAGTTTGCGGCGCACAGATTTACGGCGCAACTGTTGGCCCGGCATGATGAAGGTACGGCCGACATAGCGGTTTTTCACAAAACCCTGGCGGTACGGCTTACCGAGAATACGGGCGATTTCCAGTGCGATATCGCAGGAGGTTTCCGGAATCGGAATAACCACGTCGATATCCAGATCTTCCCATTCGCGGGCAATTTTTTCGCCAAGTTTAGTGCCCATGTTCACACGCGCGCTGTAGACGGAAATTTTGTCGATAAAGGAGTCCGGACGCGCAAAGTAAACGTACTCAAACAGGCACGGGTTGCTGACCGGGTTGTCCGCGCACTGGCGGCTGAACAACTGGCCTTTTTCAGTGATATACACCGCTTCGCCCGGCGCGACATCGCGCAGGAATTCAAAGCCCAGCGTATCAAGCGCCACGCTTTCAGAAGCGACCATATACTCGGTGCGGCCATCGCCGAGCTCACGTTTGCCCAGCACCAGCGGGCGAATACCGTTCGGATCGCGGAACGCAACCATACCGTGGCCGATAATCATTGCTACACAAGCGTATGCACCGCGGATCTGGCGGTTGGTGGCGGCAATGGCGGCAAAAATGTTGTCGGCTTCCAGCGGATAATGGCGGAAGTTATCCAGCTCACTGGCAAAGATATTGAGCAGGATTTCAGAATCAGAGGTGGTGTTAATGTGGCGACGCTTCTCTTCGAACAGCTTTTTACGCAGCTCGTGCGCATTGGTCAGATTGCCGTTGTGCGCAAGCGTAATGCCGTACGGGGAGTTAACGTAAAAAGGCTGCGCTTCTGAAGCGCTGGAGCTGCCCGCAGTGGGATAACGTACGTGACCAATACCCATATTGCCCTGCATACGCTGCATATGGCGGGCTTCAAATACATCACTCACCATGCCGTTCGCTTTACGCAGACGGAAACAGTTATTGGCATCAATCGTGATGATGCCCGCAGCATCCTGCCCACGGTGCTGAAGCACCGTCAACGCGTCATAAATCGACTGGTTTACCGGCATAAAACCGGCGATACCGACAATACCGCACATACGTCTTTTCCTCGTTAAGAGTTTGGTTTAGTAGGCGTAATTGTCGAAGACAGTTTGAACACGGACAGCGCGCAACAACCGGAGCGTACATGTAGTACGCGAGGATTGTGAGCACTGCCCAGGTTCAAAATGGCGAGTAAAATAGCCTAATACACCAAACTCTAAGCCACATCTCAGGGTTTATGCCCTGGGCAAGAAACTCGACGAGCTTTGCAGATAGTCAAAGAACCATCTGATGATGAAGCTGAATTGCGGGATAAGCTGCGACTTCTGCCAGTCTTCACTCTTCGACAGGCCTGTAAAGGTATCCAGAAAGAACAGAATGGCGGCGACGATCAGCACGCCGCGTAGCGCGCCAAAACAGATCCCCAACACCCTGTCAGTACCCGACAGGCCGGTTTTCTCCACCAGCGCACCGATCACATAGTTAACGATAGCGCCAACAATCAGCGTCGCGATAAACAGGACTGCAATGGCGATGCCATTGCGCACCAGTTCGTCTTCAAAGCCCGTGAACCAGACAGACAGGTAAGTGTAGTAATGACTGGCGACAAAGAAAGCACAGCCCCATGTCACCAGCGATAACGCTTCACGAACAAAGCCGCGGATCAGGCTTACCAGACAAGAAAAACCAATCACCGCAATGATGGCGTAATCAATCCAGACCATATGTGTCCCACGATTTTACGCCCTGTCGTCCAGTTCGGGGCGCATTCTAACAGAAAAAGAAAACGTTTGCGTAGGGATTTCCTTCCCGCGCGGAAATAAAAATGGCGCTGAAAAAATATTCAACGCCATCGGAACTTTGGCCTCTTCGGGCGTGTTAATTATTGGCTTCCCTCGCCCTCTTATGTCGCAAAGCGAGGCAAGGATCAGCCATTAATTCGCGCTATAGTTCATGACAACGCCGCTTAAACCTGAGATCTGTTTAAGCTCGCCGAGTGAATCTTTTAGCTTGTCCCGTGATGCATCCGGTCCCACCAGAATGCGGGTAATTTTACCCTGAACCGGCGTCGTCGGCGACGTGTAAACGCGATACCCCGCGCCACGCAATTTGCCCACCACTTCATTCACTTTATCGGCGTTTTTCAGCGCGCCCAGTTGCACGACATACGCTTTACCGGTCGGCGCGGATTTATCCTCCTGCGCTTTTGCCGGCGCGTCGTTGGTCGCCGTCTGCTGCTCACGTGCGGCAGGCGGTTGCGCCTGCTGCTGCGGTTGCGGTTTTGGCTGCGGCTTCTCGACAGGTTTTGGCTTTGGCTGTTCTACCGGCGTACTGGTGACTTCCGGATCCGGGCTGCCGTTCCCCGCCAGGCGCGACGAATCCAGCGATGGCGCTGCCGCGTTCCCGGCGCGCACCTCTTCCGCTGCACCTTCCGGCGGCTGCGCCGGTAACGCTTGCGTTGCCGCAGGCATCATATCGGGCTCATCGCGATCGCCGGGTTTCGGCACCAGCGGGATCGCCGCGAACTCATCCTGATAATGCTTTTTCTGCCCGTCGAGTAGCCCAGGGAGAATAATCACCCCAAGCGCGACCAGCACAATGGTTCCCATCAAACGGTTCTGAAACTTACTTGCCACCGGTTCTCCCCGCTTTTTCCATCGCTTCCATGACATGTGCCACCGTGTGGAACGAGCCACACACTAGCACGGTATCACAGGCGTCGGCGTCCGCCATTGCCGCCTGCCAGGCCTGCGCGACATCCGGCCATGCACGGCCGTTTTGCAGATGCGCCAGCAGTTGTTCCGCTGTTGCACCGCGCGGCCCTTCCAGAGGGGCACAATACCAGCTATCGACCACCGGCTCCAGACAGGCAAGCGTTCCGGCGATGTCTTTATCATGCAACATGCCAATCACCGCCAGCACGCGCCCGGTTTTCGGTAGCGCGGAAAGGCGCCCGGCAAGATAGCCTGCCGCATGAGGATTATGCGCGACATCGAGGATAAGACGCGGCGACTCGCTCACAATCTGGAAGCGTCCGGGCAAAATCGCGCTGGCGATGCCATCGCGGATAGCCTGCTCGCTCACCGCCAGTTTGCTGGCGCGCAGCGCGGCCAACGCGGTGGCGGCATTTGGCTGCGGCACCTGCGGTAGCGGCAATCCGTTCAGCTCGCCCTGCGCATCGCGAAAACGCCAGCTATCTGCGCTCACTTCATACTGCCAGTCCACGTCGCGGCGCAGCAGTTGCGCACCTTTTTCCTGCGCCACATCGGCAATGGTGTGCGGCATGTCTGGTTCGCCAACCACCGCCGGTTTACCGCGGCGGAAGATACCCGCTTTTTCGCGGCCAATACTTTCCCGATCCGGCCCCAGCCAGTCGGTATGATCAAGCGCAATGCTGGTGACAACGGCGACATCAGCATCAACCAGATTGGTCGCATCCAGGCGACCACCAAGGCCGACTTCCAGAATCACCACATCGAGCTGCGCCTGTTTAAACAGCCACAGTGCCGACAGAGTGCCGTATTCAAAATAACTCAGCGAAATATCGCCACGCACAGCTTCGATTTCGGCAAAAGAGTGGGTATGTGCGCTCTCGGCCAGCTCATCACCCTGCACACGTACGCGTTCGGTGTAACGCACCAGATGCGGCGAACTGTAAACGCCGACACGGTAACCCGCAGCCAGCAAGATGGATTCCAGTGTGCGGCAGGTCGTACCTTTGCCATTGGTTCCGGCAACGGTAAAGACAAACGGCGCGGGACGGAGCACATCGAGACGCGCCGCCACCTGGCTTACGCGCTCAAGGCCCAAATCGATGGTTTTACTGTGCAGATTTTCCAGATAAGAAAGCCACGCGGCCAGGGGCGACGTGGCTTGCGGAATGCGTTTTGTGTCCATGGTGCCCGTTGATAATGTACGGTTTGAAAAGCAAAAGGGCAGAGCCTGTCGGCTCTGCCCTTCGGTATTATCAGGCTTCGCCTTCCTGATCGGTCGGTGACGGCATCACCGTGCCCGTCAGCGTATCTTCCGGTTCCGGCGACGGCAGATTCATCAGCTTCGCCAGAATACGCGCCAGTTTAAGGCGCAGTTCCGGGCGGCGGATAATCATATCGATCGCACCTTTTTCAATCAGGAATTCGCTGCGCTGGAAACCTGCCGGAAGTTTCTCACGCACGGTCTGCTCGATAACGCGCGGACCGGCAAAACCAATCAGCGCCTTCGGTTCAGCGATGTTCAGATCGCCCAGCATCGCGAAGCTTGCGGAGACGCCGCCCATGGTCGGGTCGGTCAGCACGGAGATATACGGCAGACCGCGCTCCTGCATTTTCGCCAGCGCGGCAGAGGTTTTCGCCATCTGCATCAGCGACATCAGCGCTTCCTGCATACGTGCGCCGCCGGAAGCGGAGAAGCAGATAAGCGGGCAGTTGTCTTCCAGCGCCTGCTCGACCGCACGCACAAAACGCGCGCCGACAACCGAACCCATTGAGCCGCCCATAAAGGCAAACTCAAACGCCGCTGCCACAACCGGCATGCCGTGCAGCGTGCCTTTCATCACCACCAGCGCGTCTTTCTCGCCAGTTTCTTTCTGCGCGGTCGCCAGACGGTCTTTGTACTTTTTGGAGTCGCGGAACTTCAGCACATCTTTTGGCTCAAGTTCGCTACCCAGTTCTACCAGTGAACCTTCATCCAGCAGGCTATGCAGGCGATTACGCGCTGACATCCGCATGTGGTGGTCACATTTCGGGCAGACCTCAAGGTTACGCTCCAGCTCGGCGCGATACAGCACCTGGCCGCAGCTGTCGCATTTTGTCCACACGCCTTCAGGGATGCTCGCCTTACGGGTGGGGGTAATATTGCTCTTAATTCTTTCAATCCAGCTCATTGATAACCTTTATACATGAACCTGGTAGCCCATAAATGGTGCACATTAAAACATAACGGTTCGCAACTTGGGATAAAAAAGTGGTCGAACCGCCACTGACTTCTTATTTTACCTGTCGCGACGCGGCGCGGCGGTGACGAATAACTTCAAACACTCCGGGAAGTATAGACACCACGATAATTCCCACAATCAGCAGCTTAAGATTCTCCTGGATTGCCGGGATGGTGCCAAAGAAATATCCTGCGTAGGTGAACAGTAACACCCACAGCAGCGCGCCAGCCACATTGAACAGCGCGAAGTGGCGATAGGACATATGCCCCATGCCTGCGACAAAAGGTGCAAAAGTACGCACGATCGGGACAAAACGCGCCAGGATAATCGTTTTGCCACCGTGTTTCTCATAAAACTGATGCGTTTTATCGAGATAGCTGCGACGGAAAATCTTTGAATCCGGATTGCTGAATAAACGCTCACCGAACACACGTCCTATGGTGTAGTTCACCGCATCGCCCGCAATCGCGGCAACCAACATCAGTACCACCATCATATGGACATTCAGATCGTTAGTGCCGAGCGAGGCCAGCGCGCCAGCAACAAACAGCAGCGAATCACCCGGCAAAAACGGTGTCACCACCAGGCCGGTTTCACAAAACAGGATCAGGAACAGAATGGCGTAAACCCAGATGCCGTATTGCGCTACCAGCTCCGCCAGGTGCACATCAATATGCAGGATGAAATCAATGAGGAAGTGTATTAAGTCCATGTCTGGTTATGCCTTTTTAAATTGCGACTAGTCCGCCAGGAACAGCGGGCCCATTGGCGCAGCGGGAAGCTCAAAGCGTGCGGGATAATCCACCGACACCAGATAGAGCCCTTCCGCTTTCGCCGTTGCTGCCGCCAGCGTTCTGTCCCTTACCGCCAGCAACTCTGCTATCCAGCTCTCCGGCTGGTTGTGGGCGCCTACTTCCATCAGGCTGCCGACAATATTCCTGACCATATGATGTACAAAGGCATTGGCTTTGATATCGACCACAATATAAGCACCGTAGCGGCTGACGTTGATATGCATAAGGTTACGCCACGGCGTACGCGACTGGCACTGCACCGCCCGAAACGAGGTAAAGTCGTTTTCACCAAGCAGGCACTGCGCCGCACGGTGCATACGCTCTGCGTCCAGCGGCTGGTGATAATGCGTAACGCCATGACCGAGGACGGCCGGACGCAAACGATGATTGTAGATGACGTAGCGGTAACGGCGAGCCGTAGCGCTAAAACGCGCATGAAAATCATCCGGGACATCTTTTACCCAACGTACCGCGATGTCACCAGGCAAATTCGCATTTACGCCCAGCGTCCAGGCTGCGTCTTTGCGTAGCGCAGTAGTTTCAAAGTGCACCACCTGGCCAGTTGCGTGCACACCTGCGTCGGTACGTCCGGCGCAGAACACATTAATCGGCTCGTTAGCCACCTGCGAGAGCGCTTTCTCCAGCTTCTCCTGCACGCTGCGTACTTCCTGCTGACGCTGCCAGCCGTAATACTTGCTGCCGTCGTACTCAATGCCAAGAGCGATTTTGTAGACCGGCGCTTTCAGCTCGTCCTGCATCAGTACAGGTACTCCTGCACCAGTTTTTCGGCAACTTTCACCGCCATCAGCGCTCCGCCAAAACGCACGTTATCGGCAACCGACCAGAACTGCACCTGCTCCGGCATACCGTAATCGTTACGCACGCAACCCACAGAAAGATGCGCCTGACCGGAAGCATCGCCGACCTGGGTCGGATAATCCCCCGCTTCAGAGAGCGCAATATCTTCAACGCGGCTGAACGCGTCACGAGCCTCTTCCGCCGCCAGCGGGCGCATCGCTTCAAAGTTCACCATCTGCGCGTGGCCGTAAAACACCGGTGACTGCACGCAATTAGCCGAGATCATCAGCCCTTCATCCTGCAAAATTTTGCGCATCTGATCGATGAGAACCCGCTCTTCGCGCACGATGCCTTCGCTGTCCGACAGCAGCGGTAGCATATTGAACGCCAGTTGGCGACCAAAATAGTCATCGTCATCAATCGGGATACCATTTAACAGCTTGGCGCTCTGCCCGGCCAGCGCGTCCACCGCCTGCTTGCCATTACGGGATACGGACAGTAAACAGGTCACACTGATGCGCGATATACCACCTTCATCAATCAGCGGTTTCAACGCCGCCAGCAGTTGGCTGGTCAGGCTGTCCGGCACGGCAATGATGTTGCGATTACGGTAATCCGCCAGTACGAATGGGTTAACATCCGGCATCACCAGCGGTACATCGGGTTCCAGAGCAAACAGACCGCTGGTGTCGATCACCAGACATCCTGCGTTAGTCGCCTCTTCAATATATGTTTCGGAAGCCTGTGCTCCCGCGACGAAAAAAGCCAGTTGCACCTGCGTCCAGTCAAACTCAGCAGCATCCTCCACACGCACGGTTTTACCGGCAAAACGCAGGTTTTCACCCGCACTTTCGCTTCTGGCCAGCGCATACAATTCGCCAACCGGGAACTGGCGCTCCGCTAACGTTGCGATCAAGGCTTCTCCGACAGCACCCGTGGCGCCGAGAACGGCAATATTCCAGCCTTCAGACATGGTGATTTACTCCAGGAAAAAAGCGTCCCCGCCGAAGTATTCGGCAGGGAGCATTAAGATGACATTAACGAACCGGGTTGTGCGTGGCGTTGAAGCCAAGCTTTTGCAGCAGCGCGGCAGCGCTGGCGTCATCGCACTGCACATACAGCGATGACCATTCGCGGCGCTCTAAGTAATTTTTGCGCAACTTGTCAAACTCCCCCGGCGTGCCCGCTACTTTTCGCAGCAGTGCATCGTCGCGGCGCACATCATACACCAAATGCACCAGCCTTTTTAGCGTTGACTGATCAAGCGGACCATGCAGCGTAATGCGGCCAAATTCCGGTGCGGGCAGCAGCGTATCCAGCGCCACTTGCTGGCGCTTGCCGATAAAATCGCTAAAGGCTTCAAACACCTGCGTGGTGCCGCGCGCTTTGCCTTCAAGAGTGTAACCGGCGATATGCGCCGTACCGATATCAACGAGGTTAAGCAAATCGACATTCAGATCCGGCTCCGGCTCCCAAACGTCCAGCACCACGCTCAACGCCTGCCCGGCCTGCAAATGGTGCAGCAGCGCAGCGTTATCCACCACCGGCCCGCGACAGGCATTTATCAGAATTGTGCCAGGCTTCAGGCGAGAAAGCAGCGCGTCATCGGCCAGGTGCAGCGTTTTATACAGCCCGTCTTTAAACAGCGGCGTATGGAATGTCAGCACATCGGCTTCGCGCACCAGTTCATCCAGGCTGCGGAAATCCCCTTCATCGCCACGATCGGCGCGCGGCGGATCGCATAACAATGTGCGAACGCCGAACGCTTCCAGCCGCGTCTGCAGGCGACCACCCACGTTACCTACGCCAACGATCCCCACGGTGCGATCCTGCAACGCAAAGCCATCGCGCTCCGCCAGCATCAGCAGCGAGGAGAAAACATATTCGACGACCGCAATCGCGTTACAACCCGGTGCGGCGGAAAAGGCAATTCCCGCCTGTTGCAAAAACGCCTCATCAACATGGTCGGTACCCGCCGTCGCCGTGCCGACAAATTTGATCCCCGTGCCCTGTAATAAACCGTCATTCACCTTCGTGACAGAGCGCACCATTAAGGCGTCCGCATCAGCCAGTTCCGCTACGGGAATCGGGCGACCGGGAACCGCTTTAACCTCACCCAGACGACTAAAAAGATCGCGGGCGTAAGGCATATTTTCATCAACAAGGATTTTCACGCTTCAGTACCTGTTTGAGAACGGGAGTTGAGCGCGCAAGTGTGCCATAATCTCGCGGCCGGGCATACCCGCAATGCCGCCACCGCCACGCGAGAGTAAGAGGAAACCATGATTCAACCCATTCAGGGTGCCCCCGCGCGCCCTCCCGGGCAAGAGCCTGCTCAGGCCGCCAATAATATCGGCGAACAGCCGTTATCAACAATGCAACGCACCGTGCTGGAGCGTCTGGTTATTCGCCTGATTGCGCTAACCCAGCAGCAGAGCGCAGAAGTCTGGGCGGGCGTTAAGCACGATTTAGGGCTGAAGAACGACACGCCGCTGCTTTCCCGCCATTTTCCAGCAGCGGAACAGAACCTCAACCAGCGCGTAGAGACGGCAACACAAAACCACACAAATCGCCAGGTGGTTTCACAGTTGACGGAGCTGTTGAGCCAGGGGAATAATCGCCAGGCGGTGAGTGATTTTATTCGCCAGCAGTTCGGGCAGACGGCGCTAAGCCATCTGACGCCGCAGCAGTTGAAAACTGTGCTGACAATGTTGCAAAACAACCAGATAACTATTCCGCAGCCGCAACAGCGCCCGGCAACCGAGCGCCCATTGCTGCCCGCGGAGCACAACTCGCTCAACCAGGCGGTCACCAAACTGGCGGCGGCGACGGGCGAATCCGGCAAGCTTATCTGGCAGTCAATGCTGGAGCTTTCCGGCGTGAAAAACGGCGAGCTGATCCCGGCAAAACACTTTACGCCGCTGATGACCTGGTTGCAGGCACGCCAGACATTGAGCACGCATCCCGCACCGACGCTGCATATCATCCAGACCGTGCTGAAGCAGCCGTTGGATAACAACGAGATGCGCAGCATTACCGAGTACGCACAGCAAACCTGGCAAGCGACGCCGCAGACCGTGCTAACCACCGCGCAAGTGCAGGATATTCTTAATCAGGTCTTCCTGCGCCGCACCGAGCGGGCGTCGGGGATGATTGAAGTGCGCGATATTCAGCCGATTTACAGCCCATTTGTGGCACCGATTGTGGAGACGGTTAAAGCAATTTCCACCCGTCCGGGTTTCTTCTTTATCGCCCTGCTGATCGTGGCGTTTCTTTTCTGGCTACTCAGTTAAAAAAATCCCCTCCGCTGGAGGGGATTCGCTTTTACAGATTGTCACCGTTATGTTTGATCACGTCCTGATACCACCAGAACGATTTCTTACGGCTGCGCGCCAGCGTGCCGTTGCCGTCATTGTCCTTATCTACATAGATTAAACCGTAACGTTTTTTCATTTCACCGGTGCCCGCCGAAACCAGATCGATGCAACCCCATGGCGTGTAGCCCATTAAATCAACGCCATCTTCCACTACCGCTTTTTTCATTTCGCTGATGTGGTTACGCATATAGTCAATGCGGTACTGGTCATTGACCACGCCGTCGCTTTCAGGCTTATCAATCGCGCCAAAACCGTTTTCCACCACAAACAGCGGCAATTGATACATATCGTAGAAGTAGTTCAGCGAATAGCGCAGACCAACCGGGTCGATTTGCCAGCCCCAGTCTGACGCTTTGACATACGGGTTCGGCACCAGGCTCTTGGTTTCGTCATAATCCAGCTGCGGGTTGTCTTCTTTCGCCTTGGTCACGAAAGACATGTAGTAACTGAAGCCGATATAGTCGACGCAGCCACGCGTGAGGATCTGCAAATCATCGTCAGTAATGTCGAGTTTGAAACCACGACGAGCGAAATAATTGAGCAGGTGTTGCGGGTAATAACCACGCACGTGCACATCGGTAAACCAGTAGCGGCGGTGCATCGCCACCACCGACATCATCATATCGTCCGGCGCACAGGTTAACGGGTAAATCGGGCACATGGCGATCATGCAGCCAATTTTAAAATCCGCATTGATTTTATGCCCGGCCTCTACCGCCAGCGCGCTCGCCACCAGCTCATAGTGCGCAGCCTGATACATGATCACTTCGCGATCTTCGCCGGGTTGGTACTTCACCCCGGAGTTAGTGAACGGCGCGAAATCTTCGTGGTAGTTGGCCTGATTATTGATTTCGTTAAAGGTCATCCAGTATTTCACCTTGCTGCGGTAGCGGGTGAAAACGGCATTGGCGAAACGCACAAAGAAGTCGATTAATTTACGGTTGCGCCAGCCGCCATATTCGGTGACGAGGTGATACGGCATTTCGAAATGCGAAAGGGTAATCACCGGCTCGATGTTGTATTTCAGGCATTCGTCGAACAGATCATCATAGAATTGCAGCCCGGCTTCGTTTGGCTCCAGCTCATCGCCTTTCGGAAAAATACGCGTCCAGGCAATGGAGGTGCGAAAACATTTAAAACCCAGCTCGGCGAACAGCTTAATGTCGTCTTTGTAGCGATGGTAAAAATCGATGGCATCATGGTTGGGATAATTTTTACCGGGCAGCACACCGTCGGTAATTTCACGCGGTACGCCGTGCGCGCCAGCGGTCATCACATCGGCAACACTCACGCCTTTACCGCCTTCCTGCCAGCCGCCTTCCAGTTGATGTGCGGCAACAGCGCCACCCCATAAAAAATCCGCTTTAAACCCAGGCATATTTCTCTCCTTTCGCTCAATGGTGAGCAAAGGATAAACAAGCCCGCGATGACATGACATCATCGTGGGCTTGTTTTGTGAAACCGGTTGCAAAGAGTTTTATTGCTGCCGTTTTCTGCGCTATTTACGTGAGCGGAAAGCGATTAACGTCACGATAATCCCGGTCACCGCGGAGATAGCCCCGGCAAGGAAGACCGACGGATAACCCAGCGACGTGGCCAGCAGGCCAGTCAACGGACCGGTAAAGGCATACGAGATGTCCTGAAACGCGGCATAACCGCCGAGCGCCGTGCCGCGCACCTGCGGTGGCACGCGTTTCACCACTTCCACACCGAGTGCCGGGAATATCAGCGAACAACCGCAGCCGGTTAACGCCGCGCCAAGCAGCGCCGCCCACGCATCGTGCGCCTGCCACAGCAACAGCAAACCCACGGTTTCAACCATCAGCGAGGCTATCGCCACCCGAACACCGCCAAACCGATCCGGCATCCAGCCAAACAGAATGCGCATCAGCACAAACGCACCGCCAAAGGCGGTCAAGGTAAAGCCCGCCATTGACCAGCCGTTGCTGGCGAAATAGAGCGAAACAAAAGTGCCAATAACCGCAAAGCCGACGCCCTGTAACGCCAGCCCAAGACCTGGCTGCCAGACAAGCCCAACCACGCTCCACAGCGACGGACGTTCACCAGGGTGTGCCGGAACTTTACGCACACTGCCGTTAAACGCCCAGGCGATAAACGGTAACGCGATAGTGGTCGCGGCCAGCGTCGCAAAACCGAACCGGCTGTGGATCAAGAGTCCCAGCGGCGCACCGGCTGCCAGTGCGCCATAAATTGCCATCCCGTTCCACGACATCACTTTGCCGGATCGCGCCGGGCCCACCAGCCCCATGCCCCAGGTCAGCGTTCCGGTCAGTAACTGGCTTTCACCAAAGCCGAGAATTAAACGCCCCACCACCAACAGCGCGAATTTCGCCATCGGTTCAACCGGCAATAATGCCGCCAGCAACCACGCCACGCCAGCAAGCGCGCAGGCAAACATCCCCTGCAACGCCGAACGTTTGGCGCCGAACTGATCCGCCAGTCGCCCGGCGTAGCCGCGCGTTAAGACGGTGGCAAGAAACTGAACTCCCACAGCGATGCCGACCATCGTGTTACCGTAGCCGAGCTGGTGGTGAACAAACAGCGGGATCACCGGCAACGGCAGCCCAACGGTCATATAGGTGAGAAACACCGCGAAAGCAATGCGAAACAGCGAGACATTCGCTGAAGAGGAACTAACAGAGTGTGTTTCTGCAGACATGCATTACTCCATAACGCAGAGTAAGGCGGGATTTGGAAGTACCACGCCCCCTCTACCTGAGTTTCAGGATTAAGGTGCGTTGGTTAACGTTAAACGCTTACGCATTATCGTGCGGATAATGTTGCGGGAGGAGTTTGCCTGTCGTCGCGGCGGGTTGTCAACGCGTAAAAATACTTCGTCCAAAGGCGTCATTGCTTTCGCCGCCAGGGAACGAACTAAAGGTTCTAAAAAAGCCGCTGCCAGTTCGGTTAGCGTTCACTCTAAAAACCTGTTGCTGACCACAAGGCATGGTTGTAAGTGGACAATAAAAAAGGGAGCCTCAGGCTCCCCTTCTCGCAGTCAGACAAACTTATTTCAGTTTGCGCATCACCAAAGTGGCGTTCGTGCCGCCAAAACCGAAGCTGTTAGACATGACGGTGGTCAGCGTCGCATCCTTCGGTTTAGTCACGATGTTCAGGCCTGCTGCCTGCTCATCCAGCTCTTCAATGTTGATGCTCGGCGCGATAAAGCCGTGCTCCAGCATCAGCAGGGAGTAGATCGCTTCCTGTACGCCAGCGGCGCCCAGAGAGTGACCGGTCATCGCTTTGGTCGCGGAAATCGCCGGGCTGTTGTCGCCGAACACTTCGCGGATTGCGCCCAGTTCTTTCACGTCGCCAACCGGCGTGGAAGTCCCGTGGGAGTTCAGATAGTCGATCGGGGTGTCAACGCCGTGCATCGCCATCTTCATGCAGCGCACTGCGCCTTCGCCTGATGGCGCCACCATGTCTGCACCATCGGAGGTCGCGCCGTAGCCAACGATTTCCGCATAAATGTGCGCGCCGCGCGCCAGCGCGTGCTCCAGCTCTTCAACCACAACCATACCGCCGCCGCCCGCGATAACAAAACCGTCACGATGCGTATCATAAGTACGGGAAGCTTTATCCGGGGTTTCGTTGTATTTGGTAGAGAGCGCGCCCATCGCGTCGAACTCGCAAGCCATTTCCCAGCACAGCTCTTCGCCGCCGCCAGCAAAAACGATGTCCTGTTTGCCCAGTTGAATCTGCTCTACCGCGTTACCGATACAGTGCGCGGACGTCGCACACGCTGAACTGATCGAGTAGTTAACGCCATGAATTTTGAACGGTGTTGCGAGACAAGCGGAAACCGCAGACGCCATCGCTTTGGTGACCACATACGGCCCCACCGCTTTCAGACCACGCGGGCTGCGCATTGCATCTGCGCCGAAAACCTGAGATTTAGACGAACCGCCAGAACCTGCAATCAGGCCCACGCGCGGGTTGTTCTGATAAACTTCGTCTTTCAGGCCAGCATCGTCAATCGCCTGCTGCATGGAGAGATAGGAATAGATAGAGGCATCGTTCATGAAACGAACCACTTTACGGTCAATCAAACCAGTGGTGTCCAGTTTAACGTTACCCCATACGTGGCTGCGCATGCCGGAATCTTTGAATTCCTGAGAGAATGTGATCCCTGAGCGTCCTTCACGCAGGGATGCCAGGACTTCCTGCTGGTTGTTACCAATGCTGGAAACGATGCCCAAGCCAGTAATCACTGCACGTTTCATTCAATACCCCTAAAGTCGCACTAATTAAGTTTCGAGTCGCAAGATAGCGTACACTTGTACGCCGAACAAGTCCGATCAGACAATTTCTGAGGAAATTTGCGCCTTTCTTTGTCCCTCGTTAAGATCGTGACACTGCTTGATGGACGAGTAACTTACGTGAAACAAACCGCTATACAATCCGCCAACCTGGAATTCAACGCTGAGGGTACACCTGTTTCCCGAGATTTTGACGATGTCTACTTCTCCAATGATAACGGGCTGGAAGAGACGCGTTATGTTTTTCTCGGCGGCAACCGTCTTGAACACCGTTTTCCTGACCACCCGCGCCCGCTGTTTGTGGTCGCGGAGAGCGGTTTCGGCACCGGCCTGAACTTCCTTACCCTCTGGCAGGCGTTTACGATGTTTCGCGCAGTTAACCCCGACGCTACCCTGGAAAGATTACATTTCATCAGTTTTGAAAAATTTCCGCTCACCCGCGACGATCTCCGTAAAGCGCATGCCCACTGGCCGGAACTGGCGAGCTGGGCAGAACAACTGCAAGCGCAGTGGCCGCTGCCTTTTGCCGGTTGCCATCGTCTGTTACTGGATGGCGGTCGCGTAACGCTCGATTTATGGTTTGGTGATATCAACGAACTGACCGATACGCTGGACGATTCGCTTAACCAATGCGTGGATGCCTGGTTTCTTGATGGGTTCGCGCCCGCCAAAAACCCGGACATGTGGACACAAAATCTGTTTCAGGCGATGGCGCGCCTTGCAAGACCAGGCGGTACGCTGGCGACCTTTACCTCGGCGGGTTTTGTCCGGCGTGGTCTGCAAGAGGCGGGTTTTACCATGCGCAAAAGCAAAGGTTTTGGTCGCAAACGCGAAATGCTCACGGGAGTGATGGAAAACCCGCAAGCGCCGGCTGTTCGTGCGCCGTGGTTTGCCCGCAGCGGCACAGAGAAACGCGAGGTGGCATTAATTGGCGGCGGCGTTGCCAGTGCTCTGTTGTCACTGGCGTTACTGCGTCGCGGCTGGCAGGTCACGCTGTATTGCGCCGATGACGTTCCTGCCGAGGGCGCATCCGGCAACCGCCAGGGCGCACTCTATCCTTTGCTCAGCGCGCACGATCCCGCACTGGCGCGCTTCTTCCCGGCGGCCTTTACGTTTGCCCGCCGCGTGTACGACGCGCTTCCCGTTGAATTCGACCATCAGTGGTGTGGCGTCACGCAACTCGGCTGGGATGAAAAAAGCCAACACAAAATCGAACAGATGCTGACGCTGGATCTCCCCCCGGAACTCGCCAGGCGCATTGAGGCAAATGAGGCCGATGCGCTCTGCGGCGTGGAAACCGGCTGCGGCGGCATCACTTACCCGGCTGGCGGCTGGCTCTGCCCGGCGCAGCTCACGGCAGCGACCATCGCGCTGGCTTGCGAACAGGGCTTGCAGGTGCACTATGGTCATGATGCCGGGCAATTAACGGCTAAAGATAATCACTGGCAACTGCATTTCAAACACGGCGAATTACGTCAGCATGCCGCCGTGGTGCTGGCAAATGGGCACCGCATTCACCACTTCCCGCAAACGGAAAAACTGCCGGTTTACCCGGTGGCAGGCCAGGTTAGCCATATTCCCACCACATCTCAGCTCAGCCCGTTGCGCCAGGTGCTGTGTTATGACGGCTATCTGACGCCGCAAAACCCGCACCATCAGCAGCACTGTATCGGCGCAAGCTATCACCGCGGTCAGCAGGAAACCGTCTACAGCGAAGCCGATCAGCAGCAGAACCGCCAGCGCTTGATTGATTGCTTCCCGCAGGCTTCATGGGCCAAAGAGGTGGATGTCAGCGCGGGCGACGCACGCTGCGGGGTGCGCTGTGCCACGCGCGATCATCTACCAATGGTCGGTAACGTAGCGGATTACGACGCAACGCTTAACGCTTATGCCTCACTTGCAGAACACGCCGAAACAGCCGTCAGCGCGCCGGTCTATGACGGCCTATTTATGCTGGGAGCACTGGGTTCACGCGGGCTTTGCAGCGCGCCGCTGGCGGCAGAAATCCTGGCATCGCAAATGAGCAATGAACCCATCCCGCTGGACGGCGAAACACTGGCAGCCATGAACCCGAACCGTTTATGGGTCAGAAAGTTATTGAAGGGTAAAGCGGTGAAATGAAGTGGATATTTTCCCTCTCCTGAATGGAGAGGGAAAAAACGGCTTAGTGCGATTTTGCCTGCTGATACAGGTTTTCCCACATGCCAAGCACCAGCGCCTGATCGCGCGGCGATAATTCCCCCGCCTGAATAGCGGTTTGCACACTGGTGGTCACTTTTCCGTACAGGGTTTCCGGCGCATGGTCATCGCCGCTCTCCAGCTCCGCCACCGCCAGCGTCAGGTGGCCGCGCAGATAACCGCCCGCGAACAGCTCATCATCACTGGCGTGGTCCACCATGTTATCTATTAACGCCAGAATGCGTGATTCAAACTCCGCGATCATCTCTCTTCCTCTCTTGAAAATATGGCCTTACAGATCTTCCGGCCACGGGAACTGTGCAGCCGCTAAGGGCGGCGTCTGGTAATAATCTTGTAGTGCTTTAATAAAACGCGCCGGACGTTCAGGAATGCCCTGCTCCAGATACGCCATCACCTGTGCATGCACGCGGCGCTGGAACACGATGCGATCGGGTTCGAAATCGCCTTCCAGATTGTCGCAACTGACGTTAAACGGGAAACCCGCCGCCACGCAGAACAACCAGTCAAACGCCTGCGGTTTGACTTCAACATCTTCGAATTTCCCCTGCGTCGCCGCATCGCGTCCGTCCGGGCAATACCAGTAACCAAAATCAACCAGCTTGCGCCGCTCCGCACCCGCAATGCACCAGTGCGAAATCTCATGTAACGCGCTGGCATAAAAACCGTGGGCAAAGACAATGCGGTTATAAGGTGCATCCGCATCAGCAGGAAGATAGATCGGTTCGTCGTCGCCTTTAATCAGACGGGTATTAAAATCGTCGGCAAAACAGCCGTCAAAAATATCAATGAGTTGTTGATAGTGATGCGTCATACATTCACCCCCAGATACTGAAGGATCTCCTGCCCGTGACTGTCATAGAGAAGTTTTGCGCTCATCACCGCCGAGACAATCACAATCATCGGACGAATGAGCTTTTGCCCTTTACTGAGCACCAGACGCGAGCCCATGCGCGCGCCGAGAAACTGCCCGGCCAGCATCACAAAGCCAGTGCCCCACACCACTTTGCCGCCAATAATAAACAGCAGCAGCCCGCCGACGTTGGAGGTAGCATTCAGCACTTTGGCATGAGCGGTCGATTTTGCCAGGTTGAAACCCGCAAGCGTGACAAACGCCAGCGCGTAAAACGAGCCTGCGCCCGGGCCAAAGAAACCGTCGTAGAAACCAACACAACCGCCGGAAACCAGCGCGAAAGGCAGGCCGTACAAGCGGCGCTGACGATCCTCCTCACCCAGCCGTGGCATCAGCAGGAAATAGAGACCAATACAGATAACCAGAATTGGCAGGATCTGGCGCAGCACATCGGATTGCACATGCTGCACCAGCAGCGCGCCGGTGGTCGAGCCAATGAAGGTCATCAGAATATTGAGCTTCTGATCGGCGAGATTCACCACTTTACGGCGAATAAAGTACAGCGATGCCGAAAGCGAACCGCCGCAAGCCTGCAATTTGTTGGTCGCCAGCGCCTGCGCTGGAGACATTCCCGCCGCCATTAACGCCGGAACGGTTAACAAACCACCACCACCCGCCAGCGCGTCAATAAACCCGGCTAACAGCGAGACAAAAAAAAGCGTCACCAGCAGTAGCGGCGACACCATAAACAGTTGTTGAAAGAGTTCCATCAGAGTGCGTGTTCATCCAGTAAAGCCTGGCAGGACGGCGGCAACGGCGGCGGCGTCTTTTTCTCAGGCGTTGAACTACCCGGCTTCGCCGGTTCAAACCAGCTTTGCAATTCTGCGCCGCAACCATCGCCTGGCGGCGGTAGCGGTTGATCCTGACACTCCAGGCTGTCCGCCGGGCAGCGCAGGCGCACATGCATATGCGCGCGATGCTGGAACCATGGGCGGACTTTGCGCAGCCAGTCACGATCGCTACCCGCATCAAGGCAAAGCTGCTGCTTGATTGCCGGGTTAACGAAGATACGCGTCACCTCGTTATCTTCTGCCGCCAGCTTGATCATGCTGCTGATTTCCGGCTTCCACAGCGCGGGAACCACCTGTTTGCCATCGCTGGAAACCAGATCCAGTGCTTGCGGTTTCAGCAGTTGCGCCGCGCTCCAGCGCGCTTTGGGCAGTTGCAGGAAGATATCGACATCCAGCCCCGATTGGTGGCTGGCGTGACCGCCGTTAAAGCGCCCACCGGCTGGCATTCCCATATCGCCCACCAGCACGGTGCCCAACCCCAAATTGTAGACCTGCGTGCTGAAGCGCTGAATGAACAGCACCAGATCCGGGTGACCGAAATAACGCCGTTGATCGGTGCGCATCACCTGATAGTGATCCGATTGCAGCGGCAGTTCATGCGCGCCAACGATACAACCATTGGAAAACGCGCCGATAGATTGCGGGCTACCGGCAACGGGATGGGTCAGTTTTTGCCATGGCGTCGCCGCCATGGCAGTTGCGCTCACCAGCAGGGCAAACAGGGCGATTGCCGTTTTTTTCATGATTACCAGCGTGGAATATCAGTTATCACATCAGCGTTTTGCGCGCGCTGACGCAGGAAGTGATCCATTAACACAATCGCCAGCATCGCTTCAGCGATCGGTACGGCACGAATGCCAACACACGGATCATGACGACCTTTGGTGATCATTTCGACCTCATCGCCGAATCGGTTGATCGTCTTCCCGGGCACGGTGATGCTTGAGGTTGGTTTCAGCGCGATATTGGCGATAATTTGCTGGCCGCTGCTGATACCGCCTAAAATGCCGCCCGCATGGTTGCTCTGAAAGCCCTGTTTGGTGATTTCGTCGCGGTTTTCGCTGCCGCGCAGTTTTACCACCTCAAAGCCATCGCCAATTTCAACGCCTTTCACCGCGTTAATGCTCATCAGCGCATGGGCAATATCCGCATCAAGGCGGTCAAACACCGGTTCACCAAGACCTGCCGGTACGCCATCGGCGACGACAGTGACTTTCGCGCCAATGGAATCACCCTCTTTTTTCAGGCCGCGCATCAGCTCATCCAGCGCGTCAATTTTATCGGGGTCCGGGCAGAAAAACGGATTCTGCTCCACCTGATCCCACGCTTTAATCTCCAGCGGGATATCGCCCATTTGCGTCAGACAGCCGCGAATAACAATGCCAAATTTCTGCGCCAGATACTTTTTCGCAATAGCGCCAGCCGCCACGCGCATCGCCGTTTCACGGGCAGAAGAACGACCACCGCCACGATAATCGCGCACACCATATTTTTGTTCGTAGGTGTAATCCGCATGCCCCGGACGGAACAGATCTTTAATCGCGCCGTAATCCTGCGAACGCTGATCGGTGTTTTCAATCAGCAGACCAATACTGGTGCCGGTGGTCACGCCTTCAAACACGCCGGAGAGAATTTTCACCTGATCCGGCTCGCGGCGCTGGGTG
Organism: Kosakonia quasisacchari; assembly: GCF_004331415.1. Classification (GTDB taxonomy): domain Bacteria; phylum Pseudomonadota; class Gammaproteobacteria; order Enterobacterales; family Enterobacteriaceae; genus Kosakonia; species Kosakonia quasisacchari. The sequence goes on along the minus strand of NZ_SJOP01000002.1, from coordinate 256,199 downwards.
GTGTAGCGCGATGTCCCCGGGCGGCGTCTGTCCAGATCGTGTTGCAGATCCGCTTCCGTCAGCGGAATGCCCGGCGGCACGCCGTCGACAATACAGCCGAGCGCCAGGCCGTGCGATTCGCCGAAGGTGGTTACGCGAAAGAGTTGTCCAATTGTGTTTCCTGCCATCACGGCTCCGTTGTCGTTGTCTGTGTTGAGCGTCGTTTTAATCTTTATAAATGCTGAAGTGCTCGCGAGCGGCGATAAGCTGCGCTTTGGTCAACATAAAGACGCCGTCCCCGCCGTTATCAAACTCCAGCCAGGTGAACGGTACGTCCGGATATTGTTCCATCAGATGTACCATGCTGTTACCCACTTCACAAATCAGGATACCGTTGTCAGAGAGGTAATCCGGCGCACAGGCGAGGATGCGACGCGTCAGTTTCAGACCATCGCTGCCGGAGGCCAGGCCAAGTTCCGGCTCGTGACGATACTCTGACGGCAGGTCAGCCATATCTTCTTCGTCAACGTACGGCGGGTTGGTCACAATCAGGTCGTACTGCACTTTCGGCAAGTCGCGGAATACGTCGGAGCGGATCGGCGTCACGTGGTGAATCAGCCCGTGCTCTTCGATGTTATGCTCGGTTACCGCCAACGCATCCGTGGAGATATCGACAGCGTCCACTTCCGCTTCCGGGAAGGCATAAGCGCAAGCAATCGCGATACAACCGCTGCCGGTACACATATCAAGAATATGCTTCGGCTGTTCATCGATAAGACCAGCAAAATGGTTGTTAATCAGCTCGCCAATCGGCGAACGCGGCACCAGCACGCGCTCATCGACATAAAATTCGTGGCCGCAAAACCAGGCTTTATTGGTGAGGTAAGCCACCGGAATACGTTCGTTAACGCGGCGGATCACGCGCTCAACAATGCGGTGGCGCTCGCTGGAGGTCAGGCGCGCGGTGCGCATATCTTCCGGGATATCCAGCGGCAGGTAGAGCGTTGGCAACACCAGTTGCACCGCTTCGTCCCACGGGTTGTCGGTGCCGTGACCGTACCAGATATTAGCGGCGCTAAATCGGCTTACCGACCAGCGCAACATGTCCTGAATGGTGTGCAGTTCGTTCACTGCTTCGTCGACGAAAATTTTATCCATGGTATCCCCCAGGCGCATGCTCGCATTAAATTCGGCGGCTAGTTTGCCACGAAGACGGCGATAAATCAGCATTCTCAAGCGCCTGCGCGGGGTAAAAATGCATTTTGCTGCACCGCTGGCGCAATGAGTCGGGTACACTGAAAGAAAGAAAAGATGAGATGCGCAGATGAAAAAGAAACCATCGCTTAGCGAGGAGGAACAGGCACTGTTCCGGCAATTGATGACCGGTACACGCCAGATAAAGCAGGACACCGTGGTTCATCGCCCGGCGCGAAAAAAAATCACTGAAGTGCCGGAGAAACGGTTATTGCAGGAGCAGGCCGATAACAGCCACTATTTTTCTGATGAGTTCCAGCCGCTGCTAAATACCGAAGGTCCGGTGAAATATGTGCGCGACGATGTCAGTCATTTTGAGCTAAAGAAGATTCGCCGCGGCGATTATGCCCCGGAATTGTTTCTTGATCTGCACGGTTTAACCCAGCTTCAGGCGAAGCAGGAACTGGGGGCGTTGATTGCCGCCTGCCGTCGTGAACATGTGTTTTGCGCCTGCGTAATGCACGGTCACGGCAAACATATTCTCAAGCAGCAAACACCGCTGTGGCTGGCGCAGCACCCGCATGTGATGGCGTTTCACCAGGCACCGAAAGAGTATGGCGGCGATGCGGCGATACTGGTGCTTATTGAAGTAGAAGAGTGGCAACCGCCGGAGTTGCCCTGAAGCGCAGAAACGACAAGAGCCGCGCAATGCGGCTCTTTATCTTTCATGGTCCGGCGAATCAGATAGCTTTTGGCATCTTCAGGTTGCAGGGACTCATTTGCCAGTTAAAGACACCTTTCCCGTCTTCATCCAGCGTGACGCTGGCGATAGCGGATGTAGTAAACATCGGCGGCGCTTCACCCGGGCAGAGCTCGGACACCAGGTATCCAACCAGCGGCAGGTGAGAAATCACCAGCACGGCGGAAGTACCTTCATTTGCCAGCGCCTGCAAATAAGCGCTAACCAGGCCGATATCGCCACAGGGCGTCAATTCCGGCAGGACATCCACGTTGTCAGGCAGGTTCATACACTCCCCTACCTTATTCAGCGTCTGTTCAGCACGTAAAAAAGGGCTGACCAGAACACGTTCAATATCCACTTTTTGGCCTTTCAACCATGTTGCCATTTGACGGGTTTCGTCACAGCCACAAGGGGTCAAGGGACGAACCGAGTCACTGGCTGCATCGAGGGCAGCGTCGCCGTGACGCATGATAAAAACTTGCATATTGCACCGCTTTTGTTAACCAGAATCATTAATACTTTCACCGCAAAATCATTTCACGACATCGGAAAATATTAATGGCCGGCATTGTGCCTGATCCATTCGTTGAATGAAACGCTGTTTTTTACCTCAATGGCGCAAGTATAGTCAATCACTGTTTATTAAATAACCGTGAAGGCCCTGAGGTATAACAGAATTACTTTTTTAGACACTAACTGACACGTTCAGTTTCTATTGTCGGCCAGAAAGTTACACCTTGTTCCGCCATACGCAACAACGGCTCACAAGGGGCAAAACGCTCGCCATATTGAACTTGTAAACGCTGTAGTGTCGCCACCACTTCGCTTACGCCCAGTGCATCCATATAGTGGAATGGCCCGCCCAAAAACGGTGGGAAACCAATGCCAAACACGGCGCCAATATCACCATCTCGCGCACTGCGAATCACCTGTTCATCAAAGCAGCGAGCCGCTTCGTTCAACATCAACATCACGCACCGTTCTGCTATCTGTTGAGGCGGTAACGGCGTGCCATCGGAAACACCAATCAAACGGTAGATAGAGGGGTCTGGCTGCTTTTTGCTTTTACGCCCTTTCGCCGGGTAAAGATAGAAACCGCGCTCATTTTTTCTGCCTTTGCGATCGTCATTCAAGATTGCGTTAACCACACTTGCAGGCGCGCTAAAACGTTCACCGTAGGCGGCTTCCAGCACCGGAATAATTTTGGTGCCGGTATCGATCCCTACTTCATCCAGCAACTGAATGGGCCCAACCGGGAAACCGAATTTCACCAGCGCTTGATCGATCGTTTCAATGCGTTGTCCTTCGCTTAACAAACGCATCGCTTCATTAATGTAAGGCGCGAGGATACGGTTAACGTAAAACCCGGCTTTATCTGCCACCACAATGGGCGTCTTACCTTGTTTTTTCGCCAGCTTCACCGTCGTGGCAATGGTCTGCTCATCAGTACCGACATGGGGAATCACCTCAACCAGCGGCATTTTTTCCACCGGGCTGAAAAAATGTAATCCGATAACTTTTTCCGGACGCGCCGCCTTCGCAGCAATATCCCCGATAGGTAAAGACGACGTATTGGAGGCGAAAATGGTATGCGCTGCGCAGTTGGCTTCAACTTCAGTCACCATCTTCTGCTTTAACGCTAAATCTTCGAACACCGCTTCAATCACCAGATCGCGGTGAGCGAAGCCACGATAATCCAGCGAGCCGGAGATCTTCGCCATCTGGCTGTCGCGCTCGGCGGGTTTCAGGTAACGGCGGCGTACTTTTTTATCCAGTTGTTCCCAACTGTATTTCAGCGCATGGTTAATGCCCTTCGCGTTAATATCTTTAATGCGAACCGGCAAACCGCCTTTGCTGGCGGTGACAAACGCGATACCGCCGCCCATCAACCCGCCGCCCAGCACGCCCACACTGTTAAGCGGGCCAGGTTCGACGACGCTGCCAGGATCTTTTTTAATATCGGTACTGGTAAAGAAGAGATGCCGCAGCGCCTGCGATTGCGGCGTCATCGCCAGTTGGCCAAACGCGCGGGCTTCGGCGTCATAACCGCTGCTGCGCCCCTGGGCAAGGCCGGTTTCAATCACTGAGAGAATGCGCGACGCGGCAGGATAATTCCCCTGCGTTTTCTGCTCTGTTTTCTTTGCCACCATGCGGAACAGAAAAGTGCGGCCAAGCGGCCCGGCAAGGATGCGCTCGCGCACGGATAAATGGCGGCTGGCAGGACGCCCCTGCGAAACCAGCCCGACGGCGGCGTCCAGCAAAATGGAAGGCGGAACCACATCGTCAACCAGGCCCACTTTTAATGCCTGTCGTGGGCGTAACTGTTTACCGGTGAGGATCATCTCCAGCGCGGTACTCACGCCAATCAGGCGCGGTAAACGCTGCGTACCGCCAGAACCTGGCAACAAGCCCAACTGCACTTCCGGTAATCCCAGCACCGTTTTGGCGTCGTTCGTACAAATCCGGCGGTGACACGCCAGCGCCAGCTCCAGCCCACCGCCGAGGCAAGGGCCATTAATCGCGGCAATGACCGGGATCGGCAGCGCGTGGATTTCCGCCATCAGTTGCTGTCCCTGACGGGCCAGCTCCTCTGCCTCTTTCGCCGTCTGGCAGCGGGCGATCATATTGATATCCGCACCGGCAATAAAGTTGTCCGGCTTGGCCGAGATAAACACCACGCCGCGCAAGGCTTTGTTATCGCGGATCTGCTTGAGAATGGCGCGAACGTCCGTTGCGAACTCCGCTTTCAGCGTGTTCATCTTCTCGTTCGGTACATCAATAACGACCACTGCAACATTGTCGGGACGCACACTAAGGGTAAATGCCGATGTTGTGGTCATTACTCTGCCTCCAGAACCATTGCAGCACCCAGACCGCCTGCTGCGCAGGCCGTCACCAGCCCAAAACCGCCGCCACGACGGCGCAGCTCATGCAGGGTCTGCGTGATCATACGCGCACCGGTAGCGGCAAACGGATGCCCATAAGCGATAGAGCCGCCAAGCACGTTAAATTTACTGTCATCCACTTCGCCAGTTGCCTGAGAACGCCCCAGCACCTCGCGGGCGAAACGCTCGCTGGCCATCAGCTTCAGGTTGCTCAGCGTTTGCGCAGCAAAGGCTTCATGCATATCAAGCAGGGTTAAATCCGCCATTGATAATCCGGCGCGCTCCAGCGCTAACGGCGTTGCCCACGCCGGGCCAAGTAACATATCTTCACGCACATCAATCGCGGTAAACGCATAGCTGCGCAGGTATCCCAGTGGCACTAACCCCAGTTCTTTGGCGCGGGATTCTGTCATCAGGATCACCGCCGCTGCGCCATCGGTAAGCGGCGTACTATTGGCCGCTGTCACCGTGCCGTGTTGGCGATCAAACGCCGGGCGCAGTTTGGCATAATCCGCCAGGCTTGAGTTTGTGCGTACGTTGTTATCTTTTTCGACCGGGTCACGAAACGGCGGTGCGTAAGCGGTCATCACCTCTTCTGCCAGTTTACCTTCCGCCCAAGCCTGTGCGGCAAGCTGGTGCGAGCGGTGCGCCAGCGCATCTTGCTGCTCACGGCTGATACCGTACGTTTTCGCCATCTGTTCCGCGGTGTCGCCCATGCGCAGGCCGGTGGAATATTCCGCCACCGCCGGAGGAACCGGCAGCAGATCGCGCAGACGCAGGCGCGAGAAGAGTTTCAGTTTTTGCCCCATGCTGCGCGCTTTATTGGCATCCACCAGCGTTCGCGCCAGTTTTTTGCTGACACCAATCGGCAGCACTGAAGATGAGTCTGCGCCACCGGCGATACCGGCACGAATGGTGCCCGCCAGCAAGCTTTCGGTGACGTTCGCCACCGCCTGGAAGCTGGTCGCGCAGGCGCGGCTTACGCTGTAAGCGTCGGTATGCACACTCATGCCGGTGCCAAGCACAATTTCGCGCGCAATATTCGGCGCTTCTGGCATTTGAACCACCTGGCCAAAGACCAGTTGTTCAATTACATCGGGGGGAATTTCGCTGCGTGCCAGCATCTCTCCCACCACCATTTTGCCAAGATCAATGGCTGGCACGCCGTGAAAAACGGTAGCCTGGCGCGCAAAAGGGGTACGTAACCCACTGACAATGGCAATGCGGTCGCCCTGGCGGGTGACAAGCGGTAATGCCTTCATAACACTCCCCTGTTAACAGCGTGATGCATAAAGTGGTCTGACCTGATAACAGTCTTAACCAATTTTTTACATTTAGCCAATGGGAGGGAGAAAAAAATGGGAGCTAAGGCACAGAGAAACTTAAACAAAACGCTCCCGTTGGGCGGGAGCGTTGGCGGGGATAATTAACGCAGACCAAGCTGGAAAATCAGCGTTTCGGCTTCACAAGCGAAGACAAAATCGATATCCAGGCGCACACCTTCGGCTACTTCTGTAAACGTAGAGGTGATTTGGCAAGGATCGGATTCCACGCTGCGAGCTCTGGCGCTCAACGCAGCCAGAGTTTCGTCAGCGTCGGCGCGGTTAGTGAACACGCGGCTGTAAGAGGCGGTGCAGTCGGAGTTGTCCATAATGGTGCCAACATCCATACAGCAGCAAACCGGGGTTTCATCAGCACTGCATTTACTCATGGTAGATTTCCTCTGAATTCGCACCCAAGGTGCCAAATAAACGTTGCGCATATTTTACGCCGCGAGGGAATGTGGCTCCAGTCGTTAATTCCGCAAGTGGTGATAAGTGACCGAAATCACACTTAAAAATGATCTAAAACAAGAATCAGCTAATCGACTGATTAACACCAGGGGTAATTTTGCTGAGCAGATCCCGTTTCGAAGATCACAATTGAAAAAACTTATATACATACTTGCAACATCTCCTCTGGTCAGACCTATACTTCCGCCACTGGTCTGATTTCTCAGATGTACCTCAGACCCTACACTTCGCGCTCCTGTTACACCGCGTAACATAGTTTGAATAAAAATAAATCGATTTCGAATGAGGTTATGGTCATGAGCCAGAAAACCCGGTTTACCAAGTCTGCTCTGGCAGTCGCAGTGGCAATCGTTTCTACCCAGGCCTGGTCTGCAGGCTTTCAACTCAACGAGTTTTCATCCTCTGGCCTTGGCCGAGCTTATTCCGGTGAAGGTGCCATCGCTGATGATGCGGGCAACGTCAGCCGCAACCCGGCGCTGATCACAATGTTCGATCGCCCAACTTTCTCTGGCGGTGCGGTATTTGTCGATCCGGATGTTAACGTGACGGGCCGTTCTGCGATTGGCAACAATGCCAGCCAGGACAATATTGCTCCAACCGCGTGGATACCGAACCTGCACTTTGTTGCACCGATTAACGATCAATTTGGCTGGGGCGCGTCCGTGACCTCTAACTACGGTCTGGCCACCGAGTTCAACAACAACTACGCCGCCGGTTCGATGGGCGGTAAAACCGACCTCGAAACGCTGAACCTCAACCTGAGCGGCGCGTATCGTCTGGATAGCCACTGGAGCTTCGGCCTCGGTTTCGACGCCGTTTACGCCAAAGCGAAAGTTGAGCGCTACGCGGGCGATCTGCCGCAAATCATCGGCGCAGGTCTGCCAGGGCTGGTGCAATCCGGTCAGTTGAGCGCGCAACAGGCTGCCGCGATTGGTGCGCAGGCTGGCGGCATTAGCCGCGATACGCAAATCGCCCACCTGAAAGGTGATGAATGGGGCTTTGGCTGGAACGCCGGTATTCTCTACGAGCTGGATAAAAACAACCGCTACGCCTTCACTTATCGCTCTGAAGTAAAAGTCGACTTCGACGGCGATTATAAGAGCAGCCTGCCTGCGACGCTGAACCCGATCAATGCCGCGCTGGGTCTGGGCTTGCCGTATGGCACTGGCGGTTCCACCACCAACGGTTCGCTCTCATTGCACCTGCCGGAAATGTGGGAAGTGTCGGGCTACAACCGTGTTGATCCGCAGTGGGCCGTTCACTATAGCCTGACGTATACCAGTTGGAGCCAGTTCCAGGAGCTGAAAGCGACCGGTAACAACGGCCAGACGCTGTTCTATAAAGATGAAAGCTTTAAAGACGCCTACCGTATCGCGCTGGGTACGACCTATTACATGGATGATAACTGGACCTTCCGTGCCGGTATCGCCTTCGATGACAGCCCGGTTCCGGCAGACAAACGCTCCATTTCCATCCCGGATCAGGATCGCCTCTGGCTGAGTACTGGTGCGACTTATGCATTTAATAAAGATGCTTCTGTCGACGTCGGCGTTTCTTATATGCACGGTCAGAAAGTGAAATTCACCGAAGGCCCATACACCTTCAGTTCTGAAGGTCGTGCATGGCTGTACGGCGCGAACTTCAACTACGCGTTCTGATAACCATCAGGCATAAAAAAAGGTGAGCGCAGTGCTCACCTTTTTTATTTGATTTACTTATGGCGAGTCGATGTCTTTCAAATCGCCCTCTATCGCCTGCGCGTTCGGGTTTTCTTGCGGTTTCAGCTTACCGCCGTTGGCGATAAAATCGTGGCGCTGGAAGTAGGCTTCACGCACCAGAATGTACGGATCTGAAGACTGGCGCAGCAGGCCATCTGAATCCAGCAGTTGCGCACGCGATTCAATGCCTTCCACCGTCCATTTACCCACCGACAGCGGCCAGGTCAGCCACGACAGCACCGGATAAAGCGTATCCGCCATATCACCACCGTCTTCACGCAGCGTGAAACTGCCATAGAACGGCAGTTGCATATAAGGGCCGTATCCCATGCCATAATGCCCCAGCGTGCTACCAAAACGATGCGGTTCAACACGCTGCAATTTCGGATTCGCCGCACCGGCGACATCCATAAAGCCGCCCATACCGAGCAGGGAGTTCAGGAAGAAGCGCGTAAAGTGGACCATCCCCTGGTACGGATCGCCCTGTAAAAAGAAGTTCACCATCACCGCAGGTTCTTCAAGGTTGCTGGTGAAGTTGCTCAGGCCATTACGCGCAGGCTGCGGCACATAATCACGCCAGGCAACGGCAACGGGCCGGACAACATACGGATCCAGTACATTGAAGTTGAAACTGTACATGGTGCGGTTGAACCCTTCCAGCGGGTCTGAACGTCCCTGCGAATCTTTACCGGAACTGGCACAACCGACCAGCACAGTGGTTGCCAGCGCAAGCGCCGACAGGCGGAATTTCATAGGTGTCTCCCTGAAGAAAATGGCCATCGCTGAATGCCATTCTGAATAACGCAAACGCGGAAACCGATTTTGCGCAGACAATGCGCAACGCATTGTATCAGCACGTATTCTGATGTCCACGTAGCGAACCAATCTCACTCAGCCTAACCGAACTCACCTTTACGGCTCGTTAACAATTCTATACAAACTTCCTCAATATCGTATTGCCATTATTGCTTTTCGCGCAATTTAGGACGATGCCGTCACGGAATGGAGGTAAAAACCGCTACGCTTAAATTTTGCCGCCAACACCAAGCGAGGCCATCGTGGACAATATAGAAGAAGAGAAACTCGACAAACACAGCGATGACATACAAGTAGAGAGCGACGAGAAAAAAAGCGGGAAGAAAATAGAACTTGATGAAGAGCGCCTGCCCTCACGTGCGATGGCGATTCATGAACATATTCGCCAGGACGGCGAAAAAGAACTGGAACGCGACGCGATGGCGCTGTTCTGGTCAGCGATTGCGGCGGGCTTATCGATGAGCGCGTCGCTGCTGGCAAAAGGGATTTTCCACGTACAGCTCGATGGTGTTCCCGGCGGTTTCCTGCTGGAGAACCTCGGTTACACCTTTGGCTTTATTATTGTCATCATGGCGCGCCAGCAGCTGTTTACCGAGAACACCGTCACGGCCGTATTGCCAGTGATGCAGAAGCCCAGTTGGGTTAATTTTGGTCTGATGACGCGCTTATGGAGCGTTGTTTTACTCGGGAACCTGGTAGGTACGGCTATTGCTGCCTGGGCGTTCGAGTATATGCCCATATTCGATGAAGCCACCCGCGACGCTTTTGTCAAAATCGGCATGGAGGTGATGAAGAACACGCCGCTGGAGATGTTCTCTAACGCCATTATCTCCGGCTGGATAATCGCAACTATGGTGTGGATGTTCCCATCGGCGGGTGCGGCGAAAATTGTGGTGATCATTTTAATGACGTGGCTTATCGCGCTGGCGGACACCACGCATATCGTGGTGGGCGCAGTGGAGATTTTCTACCTGGTGTTTAACGGTACGCTGCACTGGAGCGAATTTATCTGGCCGTTCGCCCTGCCGACACTCGCCGGGAATATTTGCGGCGGCACGTTTATTTTTGCCCTGCTCAGCCACGCACAAATCCGCAACGATATGAGCAACGCACGTAAAGCCGAAGCAAAAGCCCGCGCCGACGAGCAAAAACAGCAACGCGACGGCGCAGAAAAAGAGGCATAAACGGTGACAGTTTAATCACTTGGCGGCCTGTGAGCTTAACGCGAGACATAAATAACGTTATACTCCCGCCGCTTTGTCCCCTTAGTTAAATGGATATAACGAGCCCCTCCTAAGGGCTAGTTGCAGGTTCGATTCCTGCAGGGGACAATATCCCACGTTCTGCAAACATCATTCAAAATCATTATTCTCCTACTAATTCAGTAAGTTAAATAACTTTCTTCGGCTACCAACCGCCATTACTCTTTATCAACGACATGATGGTTAGTATTACGCCATCAGTTGCTGCATGACCTTAATAAACGCGGAGGTCACCTGCTCTTCCTGCGCGTGACGCCCCTCTTCAATCACCCAGCGTCCTCCCGTCATCACCCTTTTTATCGGGTTCGTCGAACAGGCGAAAATCCAGCGATTCAGACGTTCACGATCGCCTGCGGCAGCAAGGAAGGGATCGCGGCTGTCGAGCAACAGCATATCCGCGCGATCGCCTACCGCCAGTTGACCAATAGCCTGCCCCAGCGCACGGCGCCCGCCCTGCAATGCCCCCTGATACAGCACATTGCCGATATAAGGTTCATCCGGCAAATACAGTAAGTTGCGCCGCCGTTTGTTTAACCGTTGCCCGTACTCAAACCAGCGCAAATCCTCGCTGACGCTGACGCTGATATGGCTGTCAGAGCCAATCCCCCAGCGCCCCTGCTGCGCAAGATAGTCCGGCCCCGGAAAAATACCATCGCCAAGATTGGCCTCGGTGGTCAGGCACAGGCCCGCCACGGCACCGGAAGCGGCAATCTGCTGGGTTTCCTGCGGCGTAAGATGCGTGGCATGGATCAGGCACCACTGTTCATCTACCGGTATATGCTGATAAAGCCACTCCACTGGACGCAATCCAGACCAGGCCACGCAGTCATCAACCTCTTTTTGCTGCTCGGCAATATGAATATGCACCGGCTGCGGTTGCGGGCTGGCCTCAAACACGCTCTGCATTTGTTCCGGCGTAACGGCTCGTAGCGAGTGAAAGCACAACCCGGTACGCTGCATCGGCTCAGCAGCAAGCTGCGACGTCAACGATTCATGCAGCGCCAGATAGCTTTCCGTATCGTGAATAAAGCGGCTCTGCCCGGCGGTCGCTGGCTGCCCGCCAAAACCGGAGAAACTGTAAAGCACCGGCAGCAATGTCAGGCCAATGCCTGCCGTTTTCGCCGCCTGTGCAATACGCAACGCCAGCTCGGCTGGCTGCGCGTAAGGTTTCCCGCCACGATCGTGGTGCAAATAGTGAAATTCGGCAACCGAGGTATAACCGGCCTTCAGCATTTCGATATACAGATAGCTGGCAATGATTTCCAGCTGTTCGGGGGTGATTTTGTCCACCATCCGATACATCAAATCGCGCCATGTCCAGAAGCTGTCAGCCGGATCGCCCACCACTTCGGTCAGCCCGGCCATTGCGCGCTGAAAAGCGTGCGAATGCAGGTTTGGCATGCCCGGCACCAGGAAACCTTCCAGGCGAATCGTTGTGTCGTCTGGCGGGCTACCGCTTTCGAGCGCGGTGATGATGCCCTGTGAGGAAACCGTAATGCGGACATTCTCCGCCCAGCCCTGCGGCAACAATGCTTTTGCCGCGAAATATACCGTCATATATCCCCTCACCGCCTGCCGTCATTTAATATGTATATACATGCTTATATATATACATCCAAAAATGCGTAGAGTAAACTTCAACGGTCATCCGGTCGAGGAAAGGGTTAATGGAGCAAAGCGATATTTTTAAAGCAGCCGCAGGCGAGACGCGTCTCGATCAGCCCGCCCCTTTCTATGAAAGGGTGAAGAGCATGATCAAAACCAATATCCACAGCGGCGCCTGGCCGGTGAACTACCGCGTACCGTCCGAAAGCGAGCTGGTCAGCCAGTTTGGCTACAGTCGGATGACCATTAACCGCGCACTGCGTGAACTGACCGCCGAAGGGCTGCTGGTGCGTATGCAGGGCGTTGGCACCTTTGTCGCCGAAGTACGCGGGCAGTCGGCATTGCTGGAAATCAACAACATTGCCGATGAGATTGCCAGCCGCGGCCATCGCCATCACGCCAGAGTGCTGGAGCTGACCCAACTGCATGCAGATGCGCAGCAAGCGCTGTCTTTTAATCTGCCGAAAGGCAGCCGCCTGTTTCATTCGCTGATTTGCCATTATGAAAACGGCGTTCCGGTGATGCTGGAAGACAGGCTGGTAAATTCGCTGATTGTGCCGGACTATTTGCAACAGGATTTCACCCGTATCACCCCGAATGCCTATCTCTCTTCCATCGCACCGATTGTCGAGGGCGAGCACATTATCGAAGCCGTGAACGTGCCCCGCAGCGAGTGCGTTCACCTGGAAATAGATGAGCAAACCCCCTGCCTGCAAGTGAACCGCCGCACCTGGACCGGTCGTCAGGACAAGAAAATCGTCACCAGCGTGCGCCTGGTGTATCCGGGTTCTCGCTACCGTCTGGAAGGAAGCATGCGCAAATGAGGCTGCTGCCTTATAGCGGCTACGCTGAGATGCGCTGGAAAAATGGCCAGGGTGTCACCCGAGAAGTATGCCGTTTTCCCGCCAGCGAACAGTATGACTGGCGCATATCGGTTGCGACGATCCGCGAAGACGGGGCGTTCTCCCGTTTCTCCGGTTATCTGCGAAACATCAGTGTGCTGGAAGGCTAAGGCATGTTTCTGACGGTTGATAACCAGCGCAGCGCGTTAATTCCACCGTTTCAGGCAACGGATTTTAACGGCGATAGCGAGGTGTTCTGCGAGGTCGTCGGCGCGCCGTTACTCGATTTCAACGTGATTTACCGCCGCGAAACCACCCAGGCAACGGTGCGCTGGCTGCGCGCTGGCACATGGCAACATCCACAGGGAACAATGCTGCTGTTCAATGCCGGAAATCTTCTTGATGTCACCGTCGAAGGGGAACGCCATGCTCTGCAACATTACGACAGCCTGCTGATCGAGAACCCGGCGACGGTTACCGTCAACGCAGGCGGCGACACGCTTTTCGCCTGCGTGACGCTGACATCCCGCTAAACTGCAGCGTCGACCTTCTGAAACGCCGCCCGCCCGGCGGCGCGATCTTCACGGTTGGCAATCAGCGCCGAGAGCCCCCACTCATAAACAACTCCCGTACGTAGCGGCATTTCGTCGCGGGTCTGCACCGTTTTTTGATCATTACGGCCGCCAGCGGCGCGGCTTTGGTGATGACTCACGCTCAGCTTAGCGCCTGCGCCTGCTCGTCCATCAAACTGAAACAACAGGCTAATCAGCCCCGACTGGCGTGCCTCTTCGTCATTAATACGTCTGGCGCAACGCAGCATCGCCAGTGATCTCCCTGGAGCATGCAACAGTCGCTGCGTGCGCCAGGTAATAGCGAGGCGCACCACGGGCCAGCCAACATGCGCGACAGATCAAGTCCCCATTTGCCATTGAGCAGCTTAATGGCTTCACTCATCAGCCCCCTTCTTAATCAGTAAAGCAAGCTGGCGGCTCAGTTCGCCATCAGCAATCAGATCCCGGACGGCATGCATATCCGTGTACAGCGGCGTATCGGTTTCACGAAACGCGACTTGCCGGCGCACCTGCGACAGCGTCAGTTCCGTTCCCACCGAGGCGCGCAGCGGGCGGTGAAATTCAATCGCCTGACAAGCGCACAGCAGCTCAATAGCCACGATATCCACTGCGTTTGCCACCGCCTGCATCGCTTTTCGCGCCGAAGAGACGCCCATGCTGATATGGTCTTCCTGCCCGGCACAGGTGGAAACCGTATGTACGCTGGCGGGTGCCGCCAGGCTGCGATTATCACCGGCCAGCGCGGCGGCGACATAGGGTGGGATCATCATCCCGGAATTGGCTCCGCTTGTGCCGACCAGAAACGCCGGTAAGCCGCTGAGATGCACATTAGTGATACGGTCAGAACGCGCTTGCGACGCCGTGCTCAGTTGCGCAATAGCCACCGCCAGCGCATCGAGTGCCAGCGCCAGCGGCGCACCGTGACCGTTACCGCCAGGCAAAATCACCAGCGCATCGTCTTCAATTAAAAACACCGGGTTGTCGGTTACCGAATTGAGTTCGGTGGTGACGATATGACGGCAATGCGCCAGTTGATCGCGCACCGCACCATGGATTTGCGGGATGCAACGCAAGCTGAGTGCATCCTGCACCCGGTGGTCGCGGTAACGCTGAAGGATTTCGCTGCCGTGCAGTAAGCGGCGCAAAATCTGCGCCGTTTCTTGTTGCCCGTCATGCGGACGCAGGGCGTGCAGACGCGCATCGTAGCCGCGAGTGTTGCCTTTCAGCGCTTCGAGACACATACCACCAGCCATATCCGCGACTGGCAGCAACTGCTCGAAATCCCGCACTGCCAGACAGGCCAGTGCGGTAATTTCATACGTGCCGCTGATCAGCGCGTGCCCTTCGCGCGGGCCGGGAATGCGCGGCGCAATGCCCGCTTTCGCCAGCGCCTCGGCGGAGGGCAACAACTCGCCCTGATACCAGCACTGCCCTTCGCCAAACACCGATAAGCCGATATGCGCGGTAGCAATCAGATACCCCACGGAACCACTGGCAGGCGACCACGGCGTCACCTGCCGGTTCAGCATCAGGCACATACGCTGCACCAGTTCAGAGCTGACACCGCTGTAGCCCTGCAACAGCGATTTCAGCATCACCGCCATCATCGACCGCACTTCCCGCACCGACAGATCCGGTCCCATCCCGCAGGCGTGACTGCGCAGCATATTGAGCTGCACGCTGGCAATTTGATCCGCAGAGAGACGCTCGGTTACCAGGTCTCCCACGCCGGTCGTCAGGCCATAAATCACCTTCCCGTCAGCAATCGCCTTGCGAATGTACCCGCTGACCTTATCCATTTGCGCCAGCGCTTCGTCAGCCAGAACAACCGGTGCGCCATCGGCAATGCGCACCAGCTCATCAATGGTCGTGGCATCCGTGCCTAAGGTGACCGCATCCACATGCGGCATGGAAGAACGGATTGTTGTCGTCATCTCGCAGCCGTTCCTTACTTGCTCAGTTGGTGTTTAACCAGCCACTGGTGCGCCACATCATCAATACTGGCGAACTCAGCAAGCTGTTCGTTCATGGCGATCAGATCTTCGGTGGTGAGCTGCGCGGAGATTTTGTTCAGCGTGCTTTCAATGGTCGGGTTCAGCGTGCTGGTGGCGACAATTGGCACAATGTTCTGCGCGGCAAACAGGTGTTTCGGATCCTCCAGCGCAACCAGGTGATCTTTTTTGATTTCCGGCGTAGTAGAGTACAGGTCAGCCACCTGAATCTGGTTATTTTTCAGCGCTGTCAGCGTCAGCGGACCAGCGACATCCAGCACTTTGAAGGTTTTGAAATCCAGGCCGTAAACTTCACGCAGGCCGGGAACGCCTTCATGACGGGTTTTCCACTCCGCCGGGCCGCCAAGCACTAACTGCCCAGCGACAGGCTTCAGGTCGTCGATGGTTTTCAGTTTGTATTTGTCGGCGGTTTTCTTCGTTACTGCCAGCACATCGCTGTTCTGCGCCGTGGACGTGTTCAGCATTTTCACTTTTTCCGGCAGCTTAGCGGCCAGCGCTTTCGCCACATCTTCCGAGCTGTGTGCTTCGTTTTTCGCATCCAGATAGCTCAGCAGCGCGCCGCTGTATTCGGGGATCACGGTGATTGAACCGTCCAGCAGAGCCGGGATATAGACTTCACGGCTACCAATGTTGAGTTTTTTCTCGACCGGGATGTTTTGCGCTTCCAGCGCCCCGGCGTAAATGGTCGCCAGCAACTGGTTTTCCGGAAAATCCGCCGAACCAATAATCACTTTCTGCCCGGCATCCGCAGCCCAGACAGAAGAAGCGACAGACAGCAGCGCGGCACTGAACAACGGTAAATAGCGTTTCTTAATCATCTTATTAACCTTCTGTAATTAAAGGACTCAACATCACTGGTTTTTGGTTTTCCGGGTGATGCCCGGTGAAACCACGACTTTCCCTGAAAGCGAAAAAAAGAGATCAATGATCAATGCCAGCAGCGCGACGAGGATGGCCCCGGCGGTCATCTGCGCAAAGTCGTTGGCGGCACGCCCGTCGATAATCAATCGCCCCAGGCCGCCGAGTGAAACATATGCCGCGATGGTCGCAGTAGAGACAATTTGCAGTGCGGCACTGCGGATCCCGGAGAGGATCAGCGGCATGGCACAGGGCAGTTCGACCTGCAACAGCACCTGAAGCGGCGTTAGACCAATCCCTTTTGCCGCGTCATGCACGCTGGGATCGACAGAACGGATACCCGCATGTACGCCCAGCGCCACGGGCGGCAGCGCCAGTACCACCAGCACGATGATGCAGGGCAAAACAAAGGCCAGATCCGATTCAAAATAGCCCGCCAGCAGGATCACCAGCAAAATAATTAGACCAAAAGAGGGCAACGAACGCAGGGCGTTGGTGGTACCAATCAGCAGCGCCTCCCCTTTCCCGGTATGACCGGTGTAGCAGCCGACCGGAAAAGCAATGGCGACGGCAATCGCCAGCGCCACCGCGCTGTAACCGATATGCTGCAACAGCAACGGCACAATGCCGTCATCGCCGTACCAGTGGCTGAGATCGAAAAACCATTCACTCATCAATTATCCCCTTTGCGGTTGCCAGCGACTTAAAGAACGGGTAATGGTCACCACCAGGCAATCCAGAATGAAGGCCAGCGCAATGCACAGCACAATCCCGGCGATAATCGGGGTAAGGAATTGAAGCTGAAACCCCTGGGTAAACAGCGAACCTAGCTGCGGCGCGCCAATCAGCGCGGCAACCGACACAATGCTGACATTAGAAACCACGGCCACGCGCAGCCCGGAACCAATCACCGGCACAGCGAGCGGCAGGTCGATCTGCAAAAATTGCTGAAGCGGTTTGTACCCCAACGCGAAAGCAGACTGGCGGGTATCTTCGGCAACGGAATCCAGCCCGTCGCACACGGTTCTTACCAGCAGCGCAAAGCTGTAAATGGTCAGCGCCACGACCACGTTGATCGGGTCGAGAATTTGCGTATTCAGCAGCGGTGGCAACAGTACGAACAGCGCCAGCGAAGGAATGGTGTACAGCAAGCCGAACAGGTTCAGGATGATACCTTTCACTTTCGGCAGGTTGTTCACTGCCCAGCCAACCGGGATTGCCAACAGCAGGCCGATCAGGATCGGCGTAATCGACAAATAGCAGTGCCAGAGCAGCAGGCTGAGGATCCTGTCGCTTTGCCCCCACAGCCAGTCAACTCTCATAGCGCCTCCTGCGTTAGCGATTTGCAGGCATCCAGTACATTTTCCAGCGCCAGCGATCCCTGCGGGACAAGTTGTTCATCCACCACCACGGCGCGGTGACAGGGAGAACTGAGTGCCGAATCCAGCAACTGACGCAGCGTGCCGCCCTGTGGAGAAAACGTCGCGCCGAGGTTCACGTTTTCCGGCGCTATCACCGTTACCTGCTGATGCGTGTCAAACCAGCCGCAAGCTTTGCCCTGTTGCGTCACCAGCAGCCAACGTTGTGCGCTGATATTTCGTGCCTGCGCAAGTGTCGCGCCTATTTCGATAGCCGGTTCCGCCTGCAATGCCGTCAGCGGCGCGGAGGTATGGAAACTGAGTTTGCGATAACCGCGGTCGCGGCCAATGAAATCGGCAACGAATTCGCTCTGTGGCGCATTCAGTAATTCGCCCGGCGTCGCCAGTTGCGCCAGCTTACCGCCAGGTTTCAGCACCGCAACACAATCACCAAGTTTCATCGCTTCATCAATATCGTGCGTGACCATAATGATGGTCTTGCTGACCTCTTTCTGAATGCGCAGAAACTCTTCCTGCAACTGTTCACGCACAACGGGATCAACGGCGCTGAAGGGTTCGTCCATCAGCATAAATTCCGGGTCGGCAGCCAGCGCACGCGCCACGCCGACGCGCTGCTGTTGTCCGCCGGAGAGCTGCCACGGGTAGCGTTTTGCCAGTTGCGGTGCCAGACCAACCACTTCCAGTAATTCCGCCGCTCTGACCCTGGCTTTGCTTTTCGCCGCGCCATTAAGGATGGCGGTAGTGGCAATGTTATCGATGATGGTTTTATGCGGGAACAACCCGGCATTCTGGATCACGTAACCAATACGGCGACGCAGCTGTACGACATCCATCTGCGCGGTGGATTCGCCATTGAGCAAAATCGTACCGGAAGAGGGTTCCACCAGCCGGTTGATCATGCGTAATGAGGTCGTTTTTCCGCAACCTGACGGCCCCACCAGCACAGTAATTTTGCCTCCTGGCGCGACAAGGCTCAGGCCATCGACCACGACGGTACCGTCGTGGTAATGCTTGGTCACATTGTTGAAAGTAATCATCGTTACGCCTTATGGTCATCATTTGCCGCCCCTTTGTGACAGCAATGCAAAATACTTTATGTATATCCTTGTATGTACAACCTGCAAACCATGTGCCATAACGTAATCGCAACATTTATCACTAAAATAAAAACGCTTAAAAAACAATAAAATAATTACATGAAGTTAATGAAATCAGTATAAACCTGCCGATTTCCCCGGCCTTACCGCTCCACCTGCTCACTTAAAAAAAGCGCACAAACGCACTAAAAACGATCGTTTTTCTGTCGTTAAGCACAATAATGGTGCACAAAAGCGCGCTAAAATCCTTTATCTCAGCACCATGGAAACAATGATTAATAACAACATCATGTTTTATATGAAAAATAAATAAATCGATTAAAGTGGCACCATATGTGCTTATCATGTATATACAAGACGTATACAACAGCATCGCAACGTCAGTAAGCATTTATTCGGCTATCAAACAAAGAAGGTAAACCGCATGAGTAGTGAATTATCCCGTTATCGTGATGTTGAGATCAGAGCGCCGCGCGGCACAACATTGAATGCGAAAAGCTGGCTGACCGAAGCGCCGCTGCGCATGCTGATGAATAATCTTGATCCCGAAGTCGCGGAAAACCCGAAAGAGCTGGTGGTTTACGGTGGGATTGGACGGGCTGCACGTAACTGGGAGTGCTTTGACAAAATGGTTGAAGCGCTGAAGGAGCTTAATGATGACGAAACGCTGCTGGTGCAGTCCGGCAAGCCGGTCGGCGTGTTTAAAACCCACAGCAATGCACCACGCGTACTGATCGCTAACTCCAACCTGGTTCCCCACTGGGCCAACTGGGAGCACTTCAACGAGCTGGACGCCAAAGGGCTGGCGATGTACGGCCAGATGACTGCAGGCTCCTGGATCTATATCGGCAGCCAGGGGATCGTTCAGGGTACATATGAAACCTTCGTCGAAGCGGGCCGCCAGCACTATGACGGTTCGCTGGTTGGCCGCTGGGTACTGACCGCTGGTCTGGGCGGCATGGGCGGCGCGCAGCCGCTGGCCGCCACGCTGGCGGGCGCCTGCTCGCTGAACATTGAGTGTCAGCAATCTCGTATTGATTTCCGCCTGCGTACCGGGTATGTGGATGAGCAGGCAACGGATCTGGACGATGCGCTGGCGCGTATCGAACGCTACACCCGCGAAGGCAAAGCCATCTCTGTTGCGCTGCACGGCAATGCGGCAGAAGTCTTACCGGAACTGGTTAAACGTGGTGTGCGTCCGGATATCGTGACCGATCAGACCAGCGCCCACGATCCGCTGAATGGCTATCTGCCGATTGGCTGGCAGTGGGAAGACTATCGCGAACGCGCGAAGAGTGAACCCGCAGTAGTGAGTCAGGCGGCGAAAGCCTCAATGGCGGAGCACGTTAAAGCGATGCTCGCCTTCCAGCAGCAGGGCATTCCGACCTTCGATTACGGCAACAACATTCGCCAGATGGCGAAAGAGATGGGCGTCAGCAACGCCTTCGATTTTCCGGGTTTTGTGCCCGCCTATATTCGCCCGCTCTTCTGCCGCGGTATCGGGCCATTCCGCTGGGCCGCGCTCTCCGGCGATCCAGAGGATATCTATCGCACCGATGAAAAGGTAAAAGAGCTGATCGCGGATGATGCGCATCTGCACCGCTGGCTGGATATGGCGAAAGAGCGCATCAGTTTCCAGGGCTTACCTGCGCGTATTTGCTGGGTTGGTCTGGGGCAGCGCGCTCGCCTGGGGCTGGCGTTTAACGAAATGGTGCGTAGCGGCGAAGTCTCCGCACCGATTGTCATTGGCCGCGATCACCTGGACTCCGGCTCCGTTGCCAGCCCGAACCGCGAAACCGAAGCGATGAAAGATGGATCCGATGCCGTTTCCGACTGGCCTTTGCTCAATGCGTTGCTTAATACCGCCAGCGGCGCAACCTGGGTTTCCCTGCACCACGGTGGCGGCGTCGGCATGGGCTTCTCACAGCATTCAGGGATGGTTATCGTCTGCGATGGTACGGATGAAGCGGCAGAACGTATTGCCCGTGTACTGCATAACGATCCGGCGACGGGCGTGATGCGCCATGCCGATGCAGGCTATGATTCAGCTGTCGCCTGTGCCAAAGAGCACGGCCTTAACTTGCCGATGATTTCAAAGTAAAACCGGCGGCGCGGTGATGGCCGCGCCGAACCATGACGGGAGAACGCGGATGCGCATTTTATGGCGTCACTGCCAGATTGCCACGATGGAAGCGGGCAAATACAACCTGATCCCTCGCGGCGCACTGATCACCGACGGGCCGCAGATTTCATGGTTGGGCGAAGAGGGAACGCAGCCGGACAATGTAGTCGATCGTGAAGTGGATTTGCAGGGACGGCTGGTTACGCCAGGGTTGATCGATTGCCATAGCCATAGCGTGTTTGGCGGCGATCGCAGTCAGGAGTTTGAGATGCGACTCAACGGCGCGAGCTACGCGGAAATCGCCGCAGCAGGCGGCGGCATTATCAGTACCGTCAATGCCACCCGCAAGGCCAGCCAGCAACAACTGCTGGAAAGCGCCCGCAAGCGCATTGACGCGCTGCGCAAAGACGGCGTTACAGCGCTTGAGATCAAATCCGGTTACGGCCTCAGCTTTGCTGATGAAAGCAAAATGTTGCAGGTGATTCGCGCGCTTGGCGCAGAAATGCCGCTCACTATCTTCAGTACCTGTCTCGCAGCGCATGCTTTGCCAGGCGAGTATCAGGGGCGCGCTGACGACTACATCGACGAGATTTGCCAGCACTGGCTGCCCGCCTGGCACGCACAAGGACTGGTCGATGCAGTCGATGCTTTTTGTGAACATCTGGCCTTTTCGCCGCAGCAAGTGGAGCGGGTTTTTCACAAAGCGCAGCAGCTTGGCTTACCGGTAAAACTGCATGCCGAACAGCTATCTCTGCTGCACGGCGCAGGGCTGGCCGCCCGCTACAATGCGCTTTCCGCCGATCATCTCGAGTATTTGTGTGAAGAAGATATCGTGCTGATGGCGCAGCACGGCACCACGGCCGTGCTGCTGCCGGGCGCTTTTTACTTTTTACGCGAGAGCCAGCAGCCACCGGTGGCGCTGCTGCGTCAGCACCAGGTGCCGATGGCCATTTCCAGCGATCTGAACCCCGGTACCTCGCCCGTATTATCTCTGCGCCTGATGATGAATATGGCCTGCACGTTGTTCCGTCTGACGCCTGAAGAAGCGCTGGCGGGAGTGACCTGTCATGCCGCCCGCGCATTAGGTATCAGCGAACGCTGCGGTACGCTACAGGCGGGTAAAGAGGCCAGCTTTGTCGCGTGGGATGTGGCGCATCCGGCAGAACTCAGCTACTGGCTGGGAGGAACACTGTCAAAACAGGTGATTTATCAGGGGGAGGAAGTTTGGCATGACTAACGGATTCGAATTACATCAGGGCCGGCTACCGCTACTGGTCAGCATGCCCCATCCCGGTACGCAGCTTACACCGGAAATAGCCAGCAGCCTCACCACACGGGCGCTGCGACTGGAGGACACGGACTGGCATATTCCGCTGCTGTATCAGCCGATTCGCGAGCTTGGCGCCAGCGTGCTGAGCGCTAATTATTCCCGCTATGTGGTGGATTTAAACCGCCCGGCAGATGACAAACCGTTATACAGCACGGCGACCACCGGCCTGTTTCCGGACACATTTTTTGACGGCGAACCGCTGTTCGAAGCGGGCAAAGCGCCGGATGACGCCACGAAAAACGCTATTTTGCATAATGTATGGCAGCCTTATCACCAGGCACTGGCGCAGGAACTGGCGCGGTTGCGCGACACTTTCGGCTACGCGCTACTGTGGGATGCGCACTCCATCAAATCGGTGGTTCCGCGTTTGTTTGACGGCAAACTCCCGGATTTGAACTTCGGCACTGCCGATGGCGCAAGCTGTGCGCCAGGACTCAGCGCCGCATTGCTGGACTGCTGCGAGGCATTTCCGCACTACACGAAAGTGCTCAACGGCCGCTTCAAAGGCGGATATATCACCCGCCATTACGGCGCACCGCAACAGAACATCCATGCGATACAACTGGAAGTGGCGCAATGCTGCTACATGGATGAAACGAGTTTTGCTTTCTCCGAAGAGAAGAGTAAAGATTTCCGCCAGCTACTGAATACACTGATCAATACCGCGCTCAACTGGAGTAAGCGACAACTGCCCCGTTAACACAAAAAGGGATGCGCAAGCATCCCTTAAATATATGTGCATAAAAAAGAAAACCGAGATAGCCATTTAGGTAGAAGCATTCAATAAAGGCTCCAGTGAACTTTTCGTGTAGTGCTACAGAGATGAGAAACGGATGGTTCCCCGAGCGAGCTTTTTTACGTTCGAATGACGGTATTCGTTACCGTGTATTTGAGCCTATATTTCCAGACACCGTTTATCACTTAACCCATTACTGGCACGACGCCTGCCCCTGACACCAAAAGCACGATGCGGCCTTATTAGGCCGCCGTAATTTTCATAACAGGAAAATTTATTAAATTTCAAATATTTAACTCGTCACGCTCGAACTCTACAGGGGAGACCAGCAATACCGCTATCTTCTTCAGCAAGACACTATTCCCGGCAGCAATGTCGTCAAATGACGCGCCTCCAGCAGCGCAATCGCACGTTCAATATCCGGGGCGAAATAACGGTCTTTCTCATAATGCGTAACCTGCTCGCGCAGCAGATGGCGTGCCTGTTCCAGTAGCGGGCTACTGGTTAAACCTTCGCGCATATCCAGCCCCTGACAGGCGGCCAGCCATTCAACGGCAATGATGCCACGCGTGTTCGCCGCCATTTCCCACAGACGACGCCCGGCAGCCGGGGCCATCGAGACGTGATCTTCCTGGTTTGCCGAGGTAGGCAAACTGTCCACGCTGTGCGGATGCGATAACGCTTTGTTTTCGCTCGCCAACGCCGCTGCGGTGACCTGGGCAATCATAAAGCCGGAATTGACACCGCCGTTTTTCACGAGGAACGGCGGCAGTTGCGACATATGGCTGTCCATCAGCAGGGCAATGCGGCGCTCCGCAAGCGAACCTATTTCCGCAATCGCCAGTGCAATGTTGTCTGCCGCCATCGCCACTGGCTCTGCGTGGAAATTCCCCCCGGAGATCACTTCATTTTCGGCGGCAAAAACCAGCGGATTATCGGAAACCGCATTCGCTTCGGTTAACAGCACTTCTGCAGCAAAACGCAGCTGCGTCAGGCATGCGCCCATCACCTGCGGCTGGCAGCGCAGGGAGTAAGGATCCTGCACTTTATTGCAGTTGTGGTGAGACTGAGAGATTGCGCTGTCATCGGTTAACACATGGCGATATAACGCTGCTGCGTCCATCTGCCCGCGCTGACCGCGGACATCATGAATACGTGCATCGAAGGGACGACGCGAACCGAGTGCCGCTTCAGTGGTTAGCGCACCGCAAACCACAGCGGATGCGAACAGATCTTCGGCTTCAAAAAGGCCACGCAAAGCAAACGCGGTCGACGTTTGCGTGCCGTTCAGCAGCGCCAGCCCCTCTTTCGCCGCCAGCGTAATCGGCTCAAGGCCCGCGTTTCTCAGCGCTTCACTCGCCGGTAACCATTCGCCCTGCCAGCGCGCTTTCCCTTCGCCCAGCAGCGTCAGTGACATATGCGCCAAGGGCGCCAGATCACCCGAAGCGCCTACCGAACCTTTCGCCGGGATCCACGGATAAACCCCCGCGTTGACCATTGCCACCAGCATCTGGATCACCTGTAAGCGAATGCCGGAAAAACCGCGCGCCAGGCTGTTGATCTTGAGTACCATAATTAAGCGAACCAGCGCGTCATCCAGCGGTTCGCCAACACCTGCGGCGTGAGACAGCACCAGCGAGCGTTGCAAATTCTCCAGATCTTCCGTCGCGATACGCGTTTGTGCCAGCAAACCGAAGCCCGTGTTGATGCCATAGGCGGTGCGGCCTTCCGCCATAATCGTGTTGACGCAGGCAACGCTCTCATTAATAGCCGCAAACGCGCCATCATCCAGTGAAAGATGAAGAGGCTGGCTGTAGATTTCGCGCAGCTGCGCGAGGGTGAGTTGGCCCGGAATAAGGGTGAAATTTTTCATGCTTTGCCCTGCCCCTGCGTTGCAGCAACCATAGGAAGATTGAGTCCCTGCTCTGCGGCGCACTCAATCGCAATCTCATACCCGGCGACAGCATGACGCAGCACGCCGGTTGCCGGATCGTTATGCAGCGCGCGCGCAATGCGCGCCGCCGCTTCATCGCTGCCATCACAGTCAATCACCATGCTCGCATACTGGGAAAAGCCCATCCCCACGCCACCGCCGTGGTGCGCCGAGACCCAGGTCGCGCCGCTTACGGCATTTAGCAGTGACCAGCCAGATATAGCGTCAGTACCGTAGCGCATCGCTTCGGTTTCATGGTTCGGGCTTGCCAGCGAGCCAGAATCAAGATGGTCGCGCCCAATAATTCCGCCATACACCAGCGCGTTCGGGTTTCCGGCAACATCGGGATCAAGGTTATTCATCGGCATGCGCAGCGGCGCTTCGGCGAGCCAGTTTTTCGCATTCAGACCTTTGGGGGCCTGCTGGCGGTTGAGACTGTGCGGCATCGGTGCTCTCTCCTGAGGATATCGCCTGGACGTGTAAACACATATACTTGCCTATACAATTGCGCGCAAGGCGAGGTTTAACAAAAAAGATACAATTTTATTATAGTGCGCCAGCAATCACGCTTTTGCTGACGCAAAAGATCAAAAGCGAAATGGCGCTGTAAACGGTAACGGTCACCAGGGAAAAGCAGGCTGACGTTGGAGACAATATGCGGGGTTGACCATGTACGGCGGCGTATAAGCAGGCAGGGATCGTGCTCTTTGATGTGCAACAGGCGGCACTCACGGCTTCGATGATATGCCAGGGCGGTCAACATTTTGTCTGCCCAGGTTGTATAGACATCTATTTGCATAATCTATGAATTGTCAACCCGACGAGGCTTCAGCAGCGGGGACACATACTCAACCGCATTGAAATTTTATTTACCTCTTCCTTATCGAACAAAAATAGGTCATTCATCTCCAGTGATGCCTGTTTATCTATTTTTTAAAAATTTAAGACCAACCTAATGGCAATTAAAATTTTTAAAAATAAGAAGTATTAAGTGTCAAATAAACAAGAGTAAGATAAAACGAAAATAAATAAGGAGGGCATATGTTTTCATGGAATAACATCAAAAAGACGTTTAAAGAAAAAGTCATCGAAAATGACGAACTCATGGGAAAAATAGCAGGCATAGCGGAAGTTGCGGGCAAAACCATTGTTGCTACAGCCACAAATGCCTTTAAATTTATTATCGAGAAATCCGCCATTACCAGCGCGGAGATGTTTCTTAAAGTCAAAAAGAATCTTGAAAATGAAATAGCGCATCACCCAACCGATGTCTGGCGCAATAAAATAGCTAATGATATCGCGATGCTGCAGGATGCAATCCGCAAAATCCGCAGTGAAATCAATAGTACGGACGATCAGCAACGTCGTAGAAGCTTACAAAATGAGCTGCCATCAAAAGAGCGAGCGCTAAGAGAAAAAGAGCAGATCCGCGCACAAGGAAGCGACCAAAACTATGTCGCACAATGCAAATCTCGCCTCTCTTCACATCTTGGCAAAAAAGAAAACATGCTAACCATGCTGGGAAAAGATCTTCAAAAAAATGAAGAGCAAATAATGAAAGTGGAAGAAGAGATAGCAACAGCCAGCGGGGAAGATAAAGAAAAACTGGAAAACGATCTTTCAGATATTAAATCCCATATTTCGCGCGTCAAATCCCTGCAGGCTGAAATTGCACGAATTTAAACTGACACACCGACAGATTACGTAACAGCAAACCTTAGCGATGTTGAGAGGTAAGAACAAATGGCACCAACAATTTACCGGGCAAAATGTCTGGACTGCAAACACGAATGGACCAGCCGCTCTGGTTTTGGTACTCCGGATTACTGCCCGAAATGCCGCAGCCGCCGGATCACCTCAAGCCCAATCGGCTAAACGCAAGAGTTTGCAGTAACGGTTTTAAAGGCAAAGCGCAGGCCTGGCTTGCGCTTTTTTGATAATCGCATCGTACCTCGCAAGTTTTCCTCAACCTCCTCTTCCCTTAGCTGGTTTTTTTCGCCGCAGGGTTATGCTTTTCCCGCCTCACTCTCATTTTTTTAGGCATGTCATTGCACAAACAGGCCGACGCATTTTTCCAACCAAATTGCATAAGTTGTGACCCACTTCAAAAAATTAGCCTTATAATTCAAGCGGAAATGAACCGTTTCAGCAGGCCATTTTTTTCGTCGCTCAATAGCTATTTATTTAGCAGTGAAAGTATTGTGTCGCCAAAGCCCGACACATTGTAAGTTACTAAAATTAAATAGAAAAAAGGCTCTTGTAAGGCCTAAAAATTAAGCGTACATTAGCCCCGTTTGGTGAGGAATTCACCCGAAATTCTGAGATGGAGCTGTGGCCGAAAAAGAGATAATTCTCATTTTCGATTTGGCGTAGTTTCACCTCTCTATACTCAGTCCTGAATGGTCATGAATGCATACTTAGGTGTGCGGAGCGATGAACGTGAAATATTTCTTTATGGGCATTTCGGTGATGGTTATTGTGTGGGCCGGCACATTCGCCCTGATGATCTAACCTGAGCATATCGTGCTGTACAAAAAAGGAGCCAAAAGGCTCCTTTTTTGTTTTCCCGACAACACTCAGAATCGTCGGGCAGGCAATACACGTTTATGGTTCCAGATCTTCCGCCGCGCTCTTTTGCGCCGCCGGAAGCAGCCCATCGGCGCGGAACATGGCCTTAATACCGCGTACCGCCTGGCGAATACGATCGCGGTTCTCAATCAGCGCGAAACGCACGTGCGTATCACCATAATCGCCAAAGCCGATACCCGGCGAAACACACACTTTCGCCTCTTTCAGCAGCTTTTTGGCAAACTCCAGCGAGCCCATCGCCGCGTACGGTTCTGGGATTTTCGCCCAGACGTACATCGACGCTTTCGGCATCTCCACCATCCAACCCGCTTCATGCAACCCTTTTACCAGCACATCGCGACGGCGTTTATATTGAGCGGCAATATCGCGCACACACTGCTGATCCCCTTCCAGCGCAGCAATCGCTGCCACCTGTAGCGGCGTAAAGGTGCCGTAATCGTGATAACTTTTGATCCGCGCCAGCGCGTTGACCAGCACCGAATTACCGACCATAAAGCCGATACGCCAGCCCGCCATATTGTAACTTTTCGACAGGGTGAAGAACTCAACGGCGACATCGCGCGCGCCCGGCACTTGCATAATCGACGGTGCTTTCCAGCCGTCAAAGACAATGTCGGCGTAGGCCAGATCGTGAACCACCAGCACATCGTAACGTTTTGCCAGCGCGACCACTTTTTCGAAGAACTCCAGTTCAACGCACTGCGCCGTCGGGTTAGACGGGAAGCCTAAAATCATCATCTTCGGCTTCGGGTAGCTTTCGCGGATCGCACGCTCCAGTTCATTGAAGAAGTCGACACCTTCCACCAGCGGCACAGAACGCACCTGCGCTCCCGCAATCACCGCACCGTAAATATGAATCGGGTAACTCGGGTTCGGCACCAGCACGGTATCACCGTGATCCAGCGTCGCCAGCATCAGATGCGCCAGACCCTCTTTCGAACCAATGGTGACAATCGCTTCGGTTTCCGGATCAATATCCACCTGGTAACGATCCTGATACCAGCGGGAAATCGCCCGGCGCAGACGCGGAATCCCGCGCGACGTGGAGTAACCGTGCGTATCCGGGCGTTGCGCCACGGTACAAAGTTTCTCAACGATATGCGGCGGCGTCGCGCCATCAGGGTTGCCCATGCTGAAATCAATAATGTCTTCGCCGCGGCGTCGCGCAGCCATTTTCAGTTCAGATGTGATATTAAAAACATACGGGGGGAGACGATCGATACGCGTAAAACGGCGTTCAGGACTGAAGTCAGCCATAGATTCCTCGGATTAACGTTAGCGCCCGGACCGTCCGAGCGACGTCGCCACATTTGCGGCGTGTTTAGAACATAGCCCGAAAAAAATCTCGCTGTCGAGAGGTAAGCGCAAAAATAACGCAACGATATAAAAGAGGAAGGAAAATTTAGGAAAGGGAAAGCAAAATTATCCTCTTATAGAAAAATCCATCATATATTTTAACAATAAAATAAAGATAAAATCACCTTAAAAATTCACTCGTTAGCACAGCGTCACGTCTCTTCTTTCAGCGCTTTTCAATCCCCTTTTGGAAAAGTGGTTTTTCCTCATTCAGCGAATGAATACTGCGGCTGGTCATCTGCGTCGGGGTTTTTTATCATAGCGTTTTGACGCTATTCATATGAGTCCCCCGTGCACGAAATATTCGACATGCTGCTGGCAGTTTTTGACCGAGCGGCGCTAATGCTGATCTGCCTGTTTTTCTTGATCCGCATCCGCCTGTTCCGCGAACTGCTGCATAAAACGGCGCACTCGCCAAAAGAGCTGCTGGGCGTGACGGCCATCTTCTCGATGTTTGCCCTGTTCAGCACCTGGTCCGGTGTACCGGTGGAAGGCTCACTGGTTAACGTGCGTATCATTGCGGTGATGTCTGGGGGGATTTTGTTCGGCCCGTGGGTTGGCATTATCACCGGCGTGATTGCCGGGGTGCACCGCTATCTGATTGATATTGGCGGCGTGACGGCGATCCCCTGCTTTATTACCAGCATTATTGCCGGGGTGATGTCCGGGATGATTAACCGCAAGGTTCCCAAAGCGCAGCACTGGCGCGTGGGTATTATCGGCGGCATGATTTGCGAAAGCCTGACCATGACGCTGGTCGTACTGTGGGCGCCGACCACCGCGCTTGGCCTGGATATTGTCTCCAAAATTGGTGTGCCGATGATCCTCGGTAGCGTCTGCATCGGCTTTATTGTGCTGCTGGTGCAAAGCGTAGAAGGGGAAAAAGAGGCGATTGCCGGTCGTCAGGCGAAGCTGGCGCTGGATATTGCCAATAAAACACTGCCATTGTTTCGCAATGTGAATAGTGAGTCCCTGCGTAAAGTATGTGACATCATTCGCCGGGATATCAAAGCCGATGCTGTGGCTATCACCAATACCGACCATGTGCTGGCTTACGTTGGCGTGGGGGAGAATAATTACCGCGACAGCGACGATATTATCAGCCCGACCACTCACCAGGCGATTAACACTGGCGAAATCATCATTAAAAACAATGATGAAGCCCACCGTACGCCCGAAATCCACTCCATGCTGGTGATCCCGCTGCGAGAACAGGGCATTGTGACCGGCACGTTGAAGATCTATTACTGCCACGCACACCAAATTACCTCTTCCTTGCAGGAGATGGCCGTTGGCTTATCGCAGATTATCTCGACACAACTGGAAGTTTCCCGCGCCGAACAGTTGCGGGAAATGGCGAATAAAGCGGAACTGCGCGCCTTGCAAAGCAAGATCAACCCGCATTTCCTGTTTAACGCCCTGAATGCTATCTCATCATCGATTCGCCTGAATCCGGACACCGCCCGACAGCTCATTTACAATCTGTCGCGTTATCTTCGCTATAACATTGAATTAAAAGATGATGAGCAAATCGATATTAAAAAAGAGCTCTATCAAATCAAAGACTATATCGCCATTGAGCAGGCCCGTTTTGGCGATAAGTTAACGGTGATTTATAACATTGACGAAGACGTCAGTTGCGTGATCCCAAGTCTGCTGATCCAGCCATTGGTCGAAAACGCGATTGTGCATGGCATTCAGCCGTGTAAAGGCAAAGGCGTGGTCACTATCAGCGTGGAAGAGTGTGGCAACCGGGTGCGTATCGCCGTGCGCGACACGGGCAACGGTATCGATCTGCAGATGATTGCCCGCGTTGAAGCCGATGAGATGCCCGGCAACAAAATTGGCCTGCTGAATGTGCACCAGCGCGTGAAGTTGCTGTATGGCGAAGGGTTGCATATCCGCCGTTTAACGCCGGGCACGGAGATCGCGTTCTTTGTCCAGCGCCAACCGTCACCTGCCGCATTGTTGCCTTAACAGGAGAGCTCTATGAAAGTCATCATTGTAGAAGATGAGATCCTGGCGCAACAGGAGCTGAGCTGGCTGATTAAAGCGCATAGCCAGATGGAAATTGTCGGCACTTTTGACGATGGCCTCGACGTGCTGAAGTATTTACAGCACAACAAGGTCGACGCCATTTTTCTCGACATCAATATCCCTTCTCTGGATGGCGTATTGCTGGCGCAGAATATCAGCCAGTTCGCCCATAAGCCGTTTATCGTCTTTATTACCGCCTGGAAAGAGCATGCGGTGGAAGCCTTTGAACTGGAAGCGTTCGACTACATCCTGAAACCGTACCAGGAGTCACGCATCATTAGCATGCTGCAAAAACTGGAAACGGCCTGGCAGCAACAATCTGGCCCGGTAGCCACCCCGCAGCCACGGGAAAATGCGACCATTAACCTGGTCAAAGACGAGCGTATTATCGTCACCAGTATTCATGATATTTATTATGCGGAAGCGCATGAGAAGATGACGTTCGTCTATACGAAGCGGGAATCTTATGTGATGCCGATGAACATCACCGAGTTTTGCAGCAAACTGCCGGCGGCGCACTTCTTTCGCTGCCACCGCTCTTACTGCGTCAACCTGGATAAAATCCGCGAGATCGAACCCTGGTTTAACAACACCTATATTCTGCGGCTGCGAGACCTGGAGTTTCAGGTGCCCGTCAGCCGCAGCAAAGTTAAAGAGTTTCGTCAGTTAATGAATCTTTAAAGGATGTGTCCCAGCGTCTGGCGCAGATGAGCGCCAGAGCCCAGCAACCCCGGATTGTCATGCACGATCAGAAATACCGGAATATCCTGGACGTAGGATTTAAAACGTCCTTTATCCTCGAAACCGCCGCGAAAACCGGAAGCGGTAAAGAAATCGAGGAAGCGCGGCACAATACCACCTGCAATGTAAACGCCGCCGAAAGTGCCGAGATTGAGCGCGAGGTTGCCGCCAAAGCGCCCCATAATGACGCAAAACAGTGACAATGCGCGACGGCAGTCAATGCAGCTGTCTTCCAGCGCGCGTTCGGTAATATCTTTCGGTTGCAGATTTTCTGGCAGGCGTCCGTCTGATTTGACGATCGCGCGATACAGGTTAACGAGACCAGGCCCGGAGAGCACGCGTTCAGCGGAAACGTGACCGATTTCCGCGCGTAACTCTTCAAGAATAATCCCCTCTTCTTCGCTGTTTGGTGCGAAATCGACATGGCCGCCTTCGCCCGGCAGGCTCACCCAGCGCTTATCCACATGCACCAGATGCGAAACGCCAAGCCCGGTGCCAGCGCCGTAAACGGCGATCGGTTTACCTTCAACGGGAGCAGAACCGCCAAACTGGATGACGTGTTCGGCTTTGAGCATCGGGATCGCCATCGATACGGCGGTGAAATCATTAATGATTTCCAGATGTGCGAAACCGAGGTTTTTCTTCATTTCGGCAATCGAAAACGCCCAGGTGTGATTGGTCATTGCAACCCAATCACCGGTTATTGGGCAGGCGATGGCGATACAGCCGTCTTCCACTTTGACGTCGTGCTCTTCAAGATACACACGCACCACGGCTTCCAGGCTGGGATAATCGAGGCCGGAGTAGGTTTTGGCACGGGAGATGTCACCGCTATCGACATCACACAGCGCTAAGCGCGCATTCGTGCCACCCACGTCTCCCACTAAAGCATACTTTGTCATTCTTTTACGGCTCCGCTAAAGTCAGAATAAATCTTTGGCACACTGTAAATTCAAGGCGCTGTAACAACAATGACCATATCATGAGTGCCCCAGGATTATCGATCTTCGTCACAGATTACTTAAAGGTTTCAGCTCGGTTGCATCCTGAGTTACCGGGCTTCGTTACAAGGATAAAAAGATGCTCCATCCGCGTGCGAGAACACTGCTCTTACTGTCGCTGCCTGCGCTCATTATCGGTGTTGCGTCGAGTCTGATCTTAGCGCTGGTAATGAAAATCGCCGCCCTGCTGCAAACGGTGTTGTGGAGCGGTGTACCGTGGCAGCTCGGTATCTCGCCTGATTCCCCCTGGTGGATACTGGTCGTTCTGACACTCACTGGCATTGCTGTTGGTTTGGTTATCCGTTTTAGTGCCGGTCACGGTGGGCCGGATCCGGCGACGGTGCCGCTGATTGGCTCGCCGGTTGCTGTCAACGCGCTACCGGGGCTGACGCTGGCGATGATCCTCGGTCTGGCGGGCGGCGTAAGTCTTGGCCCGGAGCAACCGGTGATGGTGCTGAATATCGCCCTTGCCGTCGCACTTGGCGCGCGCATTTTCCCGCGTGTTGCACCGCTGGACTGGACAATTCTTGCCTCCGCCGGCACACTCGGTGCGCTGTTTGGCACACCTGTAGCGGCGGCGCTTATCTTCTCGCAAACCCTGAAAGCCAGCGAAGATGTACCCCTGTGGGATCGCCTGTTCGCGCCGTTGATGGCTGCTGCGTCAGGCGCACTAACTACCAGCCTCTTTTTGCAACCGCATTTCGCACTGCCCATTCCCCATTATCCGCAGATGCACATCGTTGATATTTTTAGCGGCGCAGTCGTGACGCTGTTCGCCATTGCGCTCGGAATGGTGGCGGTTTGGTGTTTACCGCGTCTGCATCAACTAATGCAACGCCTGAACAACCCGGTGCTGGCGTTGGGTATTGGCGGCTTTCTGCTGGGGATTCTGGGCATGATTGGCGGCCACGTTACCTTATTTAAGGGGCTGGATGAGATGCAGCAGCTGGCATTCGCACATACCTATACCGTTACCGATTATCTGCTGTTTGCCCTGGTGAAGCTCGCCGCGCTAGTGATTGCCGCCGCCTGCGGTTTTCGCGGTGGGCGTATATTTCCGGCGGTATTTGTCGGCGTGGCATTAGGTTTAATGTTGCATGAACATGTCGATGCCGTTCCGGCTGCGGTCACCGTATCTTGCGCGGTATTAGGATTGGTGCTGGTGGTGACGCGCGACGGCTGGCTGAGCCTGTTTCTGGCGGCTGTCGTCGTACCGGACACCACCTTGTTGCCGCTGCTGTGTATCGTGATCCTGCCCGCCTGGTTAGTGCTGGCCGGAAAACCAATGATGATTGTCCCCCGGCGCAGTAAGTAACTACTCACTGTTACGCGTTTCCAGCGCATGTGTGACATCACGTAACAGATCCGGTAAATCGGCTTGCGGCAACATCACTTCAATCAGCGCAAGCCGGTGGTGATGCGAGGCGGCTTCCAGTGCCTCCGCCAGTTGCACCGTTTCGCTAACGCGCCAACACTCGGCCTGGCAGTCATGGCTGAGCGCATGCGGAATATGTGTCCAGTTCCAGCGCGCAATATCGTTATAACGCTGATGCGCGCCGTGGATCGCCCGCTCCACTGTGTAGCCATCATTATTGAGTAATAAAATGATTGGTCGCTGCCCGTCACGCAGCATTGACCCCAGCTCCTGAATGGTGAGCTGCGCTGCACCGTCGCCGCTAAGCAGAATCACCCGCCGCTCCGGGCAGGCGGTTTGTGCGCCGAACGCGGCGGGCAAGCAATAGCCAATCGATCCCCACAGCGGCTGCGTCAGCATTTCAACCTCGGCAGGCAGACGCAGAGACGCCGCGCCAAAGGCTGCGGTTCCCTGATCGGCCAGTAAAATATCACCGGGGCGAATAAAAGCCTGAAGCGTTTGCCAGAATGTGTGCTGGCTCAATGTGCCGGAGTGATATGGGGAACGGGCGGAAGGCTCAGGAACAGGATCGAGCACACAGCGTGGGTTATTGCGACAAACCGAAATCAGGGTATTCACCGCGTCCTGCATCGAAATCCCGCTGAACCACTCTTCCCCTACCCGCGCAGAAAAGGGCTGGATATCAATCGTGCGCGCCGCAGGCAGTTGCTGAGTAAAGCCGGCAGTGATGGTGTCCGTAAAACGCACACCGACACAAATTACCGTATCGGCACCCTCGATCGCCTCACGCACTTGGGGCGGGCTGGCGGCACCGCTGTAAGTACCAACAAACCCTGGCTGCGTTTCGTCAAACAAGCCTTTCCCCATCAACAACGTGGCGTGCGGGATGGGCGAATCCTTCATCCAACACTGCAACATTTTCTGTACACCAAAACGGTGAGCGAGAAAATCCGCCAGGAGTGCTACATGCGGGCTTTCGCTGAGCATCGCCTGCACACGATGGCGAAAACTGTCCAGACGCGCTTCATTGGGCTGAAGTGGCGAAGGCGTGATAACGTTTACAGGCGGCGTCGCCGCCATTTTTGCCACGTCTGCGGGTAACATCAGGTAGCCGGGGCGGGATTCACTGAGCATGGTGCGGATCACGCGGTCAATTTCATAGCAGGCGTTTTGCGCGGTTAACACCGCCTGTGCAGCACTGATAGGTTCATACATGCGCCAGAAATGGCTGAAATCACCGTCTCCCAGTGTGTGGTGCAGCAGTTCACCGCGCTGTTGCACACTGCGACAGGGCGCTCCGACAATTTGCAGCACCGGAACATATTCCGCAAAGCTGCCGGCAACACCGTTAATCGCACTTAACTCCCCCACGCCAAAGGTGGTCAGCAACGCGCCCGCTCCCTGGCAACGCCCGTAACCGTCGGCTGCATAAGCGGCATTCAGTTCATTCGCACAGCCCACCCAATGTACCGCTGGGTGCTGGATAACGTTATCGAGAAACTGCAGGTTGTAGTCGCCAGGTACGCCAAAAAGATGATGAATGCCGCAGCCGGCAAGCCTGTCCAGTAGATAGTCGGCAACTGAATAATCGTTTTGCATTGCGTTGCATCTCCGAATACTGACACTTACCTGAGTATTGGAGAACTGTGATGAGAGTCCAGGATGCGCATCATATCGAAAGTGGAAAGCAAGCTTTACGATACCTGGCGGTGTAAGCTCAATGAATGTAAACGCATACACTGACGCTACGCTGATAAAAAGGAGTAACTGCATGGTTTATCTGGCCGATCCCGCACGCTATGAAAAGATGCGCTATCACCGCTGTGGTGACAGTGGATTAAAACTTCCGGCAATTTCACTCGGGTTGTGGCACAACTTCGGTGATACGACCCTGCTGGAAAACAGCCGCCAGTTGTTGCGGCATGCTTTTGATCTCGGGATTACCCATTTTGATCTGGCCAATAACTACGGGCCGCCGCCAGGCTCCGCAGAGCGCAATTTTGGCCGGATTTTGCAGGAGGATTTCCTGCCCTACCGCGATGAATTAATTATCTCCAGTAAAGCCGGTTATACCATGTGGGACGGCCCTTACGGCGACTGGGGCTCACGTAAGTATCTGATTGCCAGCCTCGACCAGAGCTTGCGCCGCATGGGTCTGGAGTATGTTGATATCTTCTATCACCATCGCCCGGATCCCGAGACGCCGTTGAAGGAAACCATGCGCGCACTGGATCATATTGTGCGCCAGGGCAAAGCCCTGTACGTCGGGCTGTCCAACTATCCGGCGGCGCAGGCGCGCGAAGCTATCGATATTCTTAATGACCTCGGAACGCCGTGTCTTATCCACCAGCCGAAATACTCAATGTTTGAGCGCTGGGTCGAAGCCGAGTTGCTTGATGTGTTGCAGGAAAAAGGCGTTGGCAGTATTGCGTTCTCACCGCTGGCTGGCGGGCAACTGACCGACCGTTATCTGCACGGCATTCCGCCCGATTCCCGCGCTGCCAGCGGCAGCCGTTTTCTCAACCCGGATCAGATCACTGAAGAAAAACTGGCGACCGTTCGCGCCTTGAATACGCTGGCGGAACGGCGCGGACAGAAGCTGTCACAAATGGCGCTGGCTTGGGTGCTGCGCAACGATCGTGTCACGTCGGTGCTGATCGGTGCCAGTAAAATAAGCCAACTTGACGACGCGGTCGGCATGCTGGCAAACCGCGACTTTACCGCCACCGAAAGCGATGAGATTGACGCCATTCTCAGTGGTGCAAAATAACAGCAAATTTAGCAAAAAATGCTGCCATTCATGATTTAGGAGTTCCGCCAATAATACGGGGTTTGGCCGCCCCGTAATATTGTTGTAACAGGCCGTTTCGGCCCGATCGTGAAGGAGAAGAGTATGTTCAGGTCACTGATTCTGGCAGCTGTGTTAATGGCTTCTGCGCCGCTGGTCGCAAATGCTGGCGAAATCACCCTGTTGCCATCTGTGAAATTACAAATTGGCGATCGCGATAATTACGGTAACTACTGGGACGGTGGCCGCTGGCGCGACCGTGACTACTGGGGCCGCAACTATGAGTGGCGCGGCAATCGTTGGTACAGACATGACCGCGGCTGGCATCGCGGCTGGGACAAACACGACGCGTATGAGCGCGGCTACCGTGAAGGCTGGCGCGACCGCGACGATCATCGTGGCCGTGGACACCACCACTAAATCCAAAAAGGAGCGCAAGCGCTCCTTTTTCTTATGCTATTTACAGACCCACCGCACTGCCGATTAACAACCAGCCATTTAAACTGACCACCAGCACCACAATCACCCAGCCGACCCGTTTAATTAATGTTGTGTTAACTAACTCGCCCATTAATTTGCGGTTGCTGGTGAATATCAGCAGCGGCACCAGCGCCAGCGCGATACCGAAACTGAGCAGTACCTGGCTCATTACCAGGATCTTTGTCGGATCCAGCCCCAGCCAGATAACAATAAACGACGGCATCATGGTGATGGTACGCCGCACCCACAGGGGAATATGAAAACGCACAAATCCCTGCATCACCACCTGTCCGGCCAGCGTCCCCACGACCGTTGAAGAAAGCCCCGCCGCCACCAGGCTAAGACCAAAGATGGTCGCTGCCGCATGGCTTAATAACGGCTCCAGCGTCAGGTACGCCTGGTCGAGATCGGCAACACCGGTATGACCGTTAAAATGGAACGCCGCTGCCGCTGTCGCCATCATCGCCAGGTTCACAAACCCAGCGATAGTCATTGCAATACCGACATCCCATTTTGTAGCGGAGTAACGCTCGCGCTGCGTGCCCTGATGCAGATGCTGTGTCAGAGACGAGTGCAGATAAATGACGTGCGGCATAATGGTTGCGCCCAGTACGCCAGCCGCGAGAAACACCGCTTCGCTACTCGGCAAACTCGGGATCACAATACCTTCGGCCAGCTGAGCCAGTTTCGGCTGAGAAAAAACCAGCTCAACAATATAAGCAGCCGCGACAAACAGCAGCAAGCCACCTATTACCTTCTCCAGCGGTTTTTGCCCCCGCCGTTGTAACATCAAAATCAAGAACGTCGCCACGCCAGTGAGCACCGCACCTTGCAGTAACGAAACGCCGAGGATGAGCTTAAATCCGATGGCGGCACCGATAAATTCGGCCAGATCGGTTGCCATGGCGATGATTTCCGCCTGTACCCAGTAGAACCACACGAGCGGGCGCGGATAGTGATCGCGGATCTGCTCTGCGAGGTTCTTCCCGGTGGCAATCCCCAGTTTGGCAGAAAGCAGTTGGATCAACATCGCCATGATATTGGCCCAGACCACCACCCACAGCAGTTGATAGCCAAAACTGGCACCCGCCTGAATATTGGTGGCGAAGTTGCCCGGGTCGATATAACCAATAGCAGCAATAAACGCCGGTCCCATTAAGGCAAACCGTAGCTTGCGCGCTGCACGCCCATTACTATTCTCAACGCGACTACTGTTCATTTATTGCCCCTAGATATAGCCTTTGCTATGTTTCATGCTACCAAAATGAGAATGATTATCAAGATCATTAAAATGGATTAACCTGATTTCTCTGATAGCCAGAAACGATAGAAGGGTCGGATGTCAAGGATGGTGACGGCGACAACAGCTTTTGCCGCCGCGTTATGTTAAGAGTCTAGCAGCATGACGCAACTTTTCACGCTTTTACTTAACATAACAGAAATGTATGTTGGATCACTAATTTTGAGTCTGGTCACAGGTCATTAATATAGTGTGTGTTTGATCTCGTTTTCTTTTGTCTTGTTACATAGAATGTGCACGAAATTCCTACCCGTCTCATATTTGGAGCAAATATGTCCCGCGTTTTGCACTTTGTCCTGGCGCTTGCTGTTGTGGCGCTGCTTGCCCTGCTCGTAAGCAGCGATCGCAAGAAGATCCGCATTCGTTTTGTTATTCAACTGCTGGTGATTGAAGTTTTACTGGCTTGGTTCTTCCTGAACTCTGATGTCGGCCTCGGCTTCGTTAAAGGCTTCTCAGAGATGTTCGAAAAGCTGCTCGGTTTCGCCAACGAAGGTACCAACTTCGTCTTCGGTAAAATGAATGATGAAGGTCTGGCGTTCTTCTTCCTGAAAGTGCTGTGCCCGATTGTCTTTATTTCCGCTCTGATTGGTATTCTGCAACACATTCGTGTGCTGCCGATCATTATCCGCGCCATCGGTACGGTGCTGTCCAAAGTGAATGGCATGGGCAAACTGGAGTCGTTTAACGCCGTCAGTTCCCTGATTCTGGGGCAATCTGAAAACTTCATCGCCTATAAAGACATCCTCGGCAAAATGTCCCGCAACCGTATGTACACCATGGCAGCGACAGCAATGTCGACTGTTTCGATGTCCATCGTCGGCGCGTACATGACCATGCTCCAGCCGAAATATGTTGTTGCGGCACTGGTGCTGAACATGTTCAGTACCTTTATTGTGCTGTCGATTCTCAACCCGTACCGCGTGGATGAGAGCGAAGAAAACCTGCAAATGGCGAAGCTGCACGAAGGCCAGAGCTTCTTCGAAATGCTGGGTGAATACATTCTGGCGGGCTTCAAAGTTGCCATTATCGTTGCGGCAATGCTGATTGGTTTTATTGCTCTGATTTCCGGCCTGAACGCGCTGTTTGCCGCCGTGCTGGGTATCTCCTTCCAGGGGATTCTGGGCTATATTTTCTACCCGATTGCCTGGGTGCTGGGCGTGCCGGCTCACGAAGCGCTGCAGGTTGCCAGTATCATGGCGACCAAACTGGTTTCTAACGAATTTGTGGCGATGATGGATCTGCAGAAAATCGCGGCGAACCTCTCTCCGCGTTCAGAAGGCATCCTGTCCGTGTTCCTCGTGTCCTTCGCGAACTTCTCGTCTATCGGCATTATCGCTGGTGCAATCAAAGGCCTGAATGAAGAACAAGGTAACGTGGTTTCCCGTTTCGGTCTGAAACTGGTGTATGGCTCCACGCTGGTGAGCGTGCTGTCTGCGGCTATCGCTGCGCTGGTTATCTGATTGTCATAGGCTAAAAAACCGGGGATTTCCCCGGTTTTTTATTCGGCTTTTGCCAGCGGCTGCGGTTTACCCAGCAAATACCCCTGCAAGTAATCGACGCCAGCATTCAGCAACAATTCGCGCTGCGCTTCATTCTCCACATACTCCGCAACAACAGTCAGCGATTTGGCCTTCGCCAGTTCGCATATCGCTTTGACGATCATCGCGTCCTGCTTGTCCTGCAAAATATCCCGGACAAAACAGCCGTCGATTTTGATGATATCCGCCTGGAGCCCTTTCAAACGTTCAAAGTTGGCATAGCCAGTACCAAAATCATCAATCGCGATTTTGAAGCCCGCCTTTCGCAACTGCTTAATATTATGAATACTGATTTCCGAATTGGAGAAAGCCTGCTCTTCCGTTATCTCGATGATCACCTGCTGCGGCAATACCGCATAGCGTGCAAAAAGTGCCAGAAACTGCGAGGCAAACTCTTTTTGCATCAGGGTGAGTGGCATTAAATTCACCGAAAAACGCGCCGAATCGCCAGGCTGCGGGTGCGCCTGCATCCACTGAAGCAGGCACTCTATAACCTGCATGTCAAACCGTGCGCCAAGATTGAACTGGGCAATAACGGGAATAAAAAGATCTGGCGTAATAAATTCTCCATCAACCACCAGCCGTGAGAGGACTTCCTGGTAACCGCGCCCCTCGGCATTCACAATCGGCTGTCCATAGAGGACAATGCCATTTTCATTGAGCGCACGTTTCACCTTGTTCAGCTGTAACACGCGCTCCGTGGTCTGATCGGTAACCACTTGCAGGCTGTTTGTCAGCGCCAGTACCTGGTGCTCCGCACTTGCCTGCTCTGAAAGCCAGCTTAACTGGCCCAACGTCTGGTGCAGTTCTTCACCCGAGCCCTGCAACTCACCCCAGGAAGCACCAAACTCAATATCCAGAGCAGCATTGTTCCAGCAAATGCGGCGGCTGTTCAGGTAATCCAGCATATGATGTAAACGCGCCAGGATTTCTGGCCCATCGAGTAACAATAAAAGCTCACTACCGGGAAGCTGGAAAAAGCGTTCTCCCTCCAGTAGTAAGGGCTGAAGCTCACGCGTCACGCTGCGTTTGACATGTACACGCATCATCATGCCAAAATGGCGGCTGAGAAATTCCAGGTTTTTCATATGCAGACAGCACACGATGCCATTAGGCTGCTGCTCCATCTGCTGTTCCAGCGCACGCAGGTTGGGCAGGCCCGTTAATGGATCGCTCATCGCCTGCACCTCCCAGCGCGCTTTCAACCACTCGCTACGGTTAAAAACGCGCATCATATAAAGCATGCAGATGGTAAAGCTGATAAAAACGGACATGACAAATGCCAGTGAATAATCGGAACGCACACCATGCAGGAAATTATCGTTGTATGCCAGTAGCATAAACGCCGCAATATCCCAGCTTAATAACAACAACGTTGAACTTAACTTGCTGATGCCAAAGGTGAAAAGAATAAAAACAATAGGCACTAAATAGCCAGCAATATAATCATTTTTATATGGAATACACAAAATAGTAACAATAACGACCAGCGAAAAAATCCAACCTAATATAAATACACGATTCTTTTTTGAAAAACACGGTTCAATGCTTCTTAACCATAATGCACGGGCAAATCGTGGATTGAGGATCATCCGTAAAAAGTAATAGGCACACGTGGTAAAAATAATCGCAGAGCAAATCAAGCTTTGAATATCGATGATAGAATAAATAACTGATGCAGGGCCAAAATAATTAGACAAACTAAACGGATAATTAAACCAAACGCCAGCAGTATACATCGAAATTTTTATACCTATGGGGGCAATAACACCTAACCACAGGATACGAGTGCCCATGTCTTTAGCTCTGTTTGTCAGGCTATACCGCCAGCGGGAGCCCAGTTGCCAGCGAACCACACCGCAGAACAGAAACACAAAAAACAACTGACAAAACAAAAGCACTGCTGCCTCGGCAGAAGATAAATGAAAAAAAGCCTCATTTACCAGAGCAAAACCAATAATAACAGGCAGTATTCCGTGTCGTCCGAATAAAAAAATTATTGCCAGCGCTACACTCAACGGTAACCAGGCAAGATAAACCTCACTGGCATCAACAAGAGTGCGTGGGGAAATAAAGCGTGAAACCGGAATAGCCACCAGGCATAAAATTAACGCGAGGAAGAATTTTCTTACCGCACTGTATTTACTGTATTTCATCAGCGTTAATTAAATGCTCCCAACTGGTCAAAAAATGAGTCGCCGAGATGATAGATTCATTCATAGTACGAATCAAGCTATCAGAGGCTCGAATAACGCGCATTACTGCCGCCTTACCGGACATATGCTTATTTAGGTATAGCAGAAAGAATTTGGTAAAAGAGGAAGATAAAAACAAAAACCCCCGCGTAAACGCGAGGGTTTGAATTTTGGTGGAGCTAAGCGGGATCGAACCGCTGACCTCTTGCATGCCATGCAAGCGCTCTCCCAGCTGAGCTATAGCCCCACAATATGCTTTTATGCGCCAATTCCGTTGGGTGCGGAATTTGGTGGAGCTAAGCGGGATCGAACCGCTGACCTCTTGCATGCCATGCAAGCGCTCTCCCAGCTGAGCT
The DNA here is from genome assembly GCF_004331415.1 of Kosakonia quasisacchari. GTDB lineage: Bacteria > Pseudomonadota > Gammaproteobacteria > Enterobacterales > Enterobacteriaceae > Kosakonia > Kosakonia quasisacchari. Next base: position 213,568 of record NZ_SJOP01000002.1, on the reverse strand, counting down.
ATAGCCCCATCGCGTAAAGCGTGTCGTGTTGACGGGCGGCATAATATGAATTCCCTTGCCAGGTGTCAACGGCAAAATCGCGCCGCATTATTCAATCGCTGAAAAAGCATGCAAATGAAAGACATTGCGAACGCCCTCGCAGCCAGTAGTTAAACATGTCACATTTTCCCGTAAAATGGTGCTATAACATAAGCCATTAATTACCCTTACAACAATTCGGGAAATTACATGCTCAAGGAACGAATGACGCCAGAAGAGTTGGCCAGCCTTACAGGATACAGCCGACAAACCATCAATAAATGGGTGCGCAAAGAAGGCTGGGTGACTTCACCAAAACCCGGCGTACAAGGAGGTAAAGCCCGTCTGGTCCATATAAATGAACAAGTCCGCGCGTTTATTCGCAGCGCACAGCGCACTGAAGACCAACCCAAAGCCACTCTTACCGCAGGTGATACCTCACTCGAGGCGTTATTAATGCGGCTGGCAAAAGAGATGACCGACGCGGAACAAAAACAACTCTCTTCACTTTTATTACGCGACGGCATTTCCGGCTTGTTACAACGTCTGGGGCTCCGCGATCAAAAATAATATGATGAAATTACCTAACAAAATGACCACCGAAGAATTAGCGGAGTTTCTCGGCGTCGCCAGACAGACGGTAAATCGTTGGATCCGCCAGCAAGGTTGGTCAACAGAACCGTTACCCGGTGTTAAAGGCGGTCGCGCCAGACTGATTCACCTCACGAAAGAGGTGCGCAGTTTCATTATGAAAACGCCCTCTATGCGCCACCCTAATTCTCCCTATTCGATTGCCGAACCCGCGCCGGTCTACGTCAGCGGAAACAACGCGCTGCATGAAATTATCAAAGTGCTGCAAAACATGACCGCAGAAGAACAAAAGCAGCTTTCGACACTGCTGGCGCGCGAAGGTATTAGCGGGCTTTTAAGCCGTTTAGGCATCGAGAAAACGCTGGCAGAATAAAAAAACGGCCTAATACAGGCCGATTTTTTATCTGTTTTCCATCAATGGGTATGCTGATGATTCTCCCGCCGGTACGCGCCCGGCGGCAGATTAAAGGTGCGGGTAAAGATGCGCGTAAACGTCTGCTGCGAATCAAAACCGTACTTCAGGCAGATATCGTAAACCCTCTGATCGGTATTACGTAAATCGCGCGCAGCGAGCGATAATTTGCGCTCGCGAATATAGCGCCCCAAACTCTCCCCTTTATATTGCAAGAAAAGCCGTTGCAGATGCCATTTGGAATAGCCCGCATGCGCTGCAATATCATCAATACGTAATGGTTGATGAAGATTGTCGTCGATCCACTCGACGATGGTGTCGATAACCTGAGCGGAAATAGTCATACTGCGCTCCCCCTCTGCTCTTCGATTAATAAACGGATTTATTCCCACCAGGCGTGGAAAACTTGCGCATTGTTGTCCGCAAGCACCGGTTCGCCCAGCCTCGGTGTCAGTAAGCGATAGCTTTTGTCCCGGCTTGCTGCCGCCAGCCGTTTGTACGGATCGTCCCATGTGTGTTTTGCCAACACAAAACGCCCCGCATGGCCCGGCAGAACCGCGCGAGCATTAAGTTCCTGCGCTGCCAGCGCGGTCTCTTCCGGCATCATATGAATGTACTTCCAGTCTTCGTCGTACTGGCCATTTTCCATAATGGCCAGATCAACCACGCCAAACTGTTCGCCAATTGCTTTGAAATGAGGGCCGTAACCACTATCGCCACTGTAATAAACGTTTTGCGTAGCGGTAGTGAACATAAAGCTGGCCCACAACGTTTGATTACGTTTCAGACCACGCCCGGAAAAATGGCGCGCGGGTAAAACGTGCACGGCCAAATCGTCGCTGATCACCACTTTCTGCTGCCAGTCAGCTTCCTGAATAATTGCCGAGTTCATTCCCCAGTAACGCAGGTGCGAGCCCACACCGAGCGGCGTCACCACTTTTTTGATTTTCGGCATCAGCGCCTTGATGGTGGCGTAATCCAGGTGGTCGTAGTGATCGTGCGAAATAATCAGCAGATCAATCTCCGGAATATTTTGTGCCATCCAGAGATCGTTTCCGGCAAACGCTTTATTGAGGAATGAAAACGGCGCTGCGTAATTACTCAGGATCGGGTCGATCAGAATGCGCTTACCCGCCAGTTGCAAATACCAGGAGGAGTGCCCCATCCACACCAGCGTATCCTGCTCAAGCGGCAGGCTGGCGAGATCGGTGTGCACCGTCGGCAATGGCTGCTGCGGGCGCGCGTTCTCGCGTTTAGTGACTAAAAAATCCCACCATGCTGCCAGCATATTTTTCTTCCCGGTGAAACCCGGAGTCGGCAACTGGTTTTGAAACTTTCCGTCACGATAATGCGGTGATTTTTCGACTTCAGTAAGCTGTTCGCCCTGTGGAAGTTGGCCAAATCCGGCATTCAGAACAAAAGGTAAACTTGCGGCAGAAGCAACGAGCATAACGAGAACCACGCTAAAAATGAGACGCTTCATATCCTGACCCGACAAAATCGATCCATTCCGTAGATACGACGCTGTTTAAACTTGATTATGAGTGAGTAAGCACTCATTATAGAAAGCAACGCTCAACCGTCAAGATCATTTTGATCTTTGACATTCGACGTTGCAGCGTTACAGAGGGCATGTTTCAATCGTGGTTTTTATAATGTGAGAGGAAAAGTGTAGTGGCTCGTCCAAAGAGTGAAGATAAAAAACTGGCGTTACTGGAAGCGGCTACCGAAGCCATTGCACAGTCGGGGATCGCTGCCTCCACCGCGTTAATCGCCCGCAATGCGGGTGTCGCGGAAGGGACGCTGTTTCGTTACTTCGCCACCAAAGACGACCTGCTCAACGCACTTTATCTGCATCTGAAAAGCGATCTGTGCGGGACCATGCTGGCGAATATCGATCTCTCGATCAACGATTCCAGGCACCACACGCAATGCATCTGGAACAGCTATATCGACTGGGGGATCCGTCACCCGAATGGTCACTGCGCCGTGCGCCAGATTGCCATTAGCGACAAACTCACCGACGCGACCCGTCAGCAAGTCGCCGAAATTTTTCCGGAGCTGCATGAGCTATGCCATCGCTCGGTACGCCCCGTGTTTCTGACCGATGAATACTCCCCTTTTGGCGATGCAATTTTCCTGTCGATGGCGGACACCACGATTACCTTCGCCAGTCGCGATGCTTCTCGCGTCACCGAATTTAAGCGCCTTGGCTTCGAAGCCATGTGGCGCGCGCTGGCCGTTGAGGAAAATAATGGACAGTAAAACCCTGCAAGCGAGCGCACACCGTATTGCGCTCGAACTGCCATTCACCGAGCATTGCTGGCCGTTTGGTCCAGAACATGACGTGTTCAAAGTGTGCGGGAAGATTTTTATGATGACCACCACCGCTCACGGCAGGCCGATGGTGACAATGAAAGCCGAGCCGCAAAAATCGCTGCTCAACCAGCAGATCTACCCCAGCATTGAGCCGGGGTATCACATGAATAAAAAGCACTGGATTTCCGTATTTGCCGGCGATGACATCGACGAATCCCTGCTCGCATTTCTGATTCAGGCGTCATGGGATCGGGTGGTTGACGGCTTGCCGCGCAAAGATCAAAAGCGCCTGCGCCCTTAAGCGTTTTCCGCCAGCCACTTCAATGCCTTTTCACCCGCTTCATCCACCGGCAGATAAACGAGCAGCCGCGAGCCGTTACGCGGTGCCGAGAACCAGTACATCTGCTGAAGAGAAAACTCTCCCAGCTGCGGGTGGTTAAAGATTTTTACCTTATTTTCCACGCCGCGCACGTCCAGATGCTTGCGCCACAGCGTTTCAAATTCCGCCGATGCCGCACAAAACCGCGCCAGCTTCGCTTCCCACACCGCATCACCCCGGTGCTCCGCCATGGCCGCGCGGAAATAGGCAACAAAGGTCTGTAATACGCTCTCATCATAGCCAAGCCGGCTGCGCCATTGCGGGTGGGTGAGATAGAGGTAAATGCAGTTGCGATCGTCGTCGGGGATTTCGCTGAAATTAATGCCCATCAGGCGCTCAAAACCAACGTTCCACGCCACAATGTCAAAGTTGGTTTTCTGAATACTGGCCGGTTGTGGCAACAGGCTATCCAGTAAGCGCCGGGTGCCTTCACTGATCCCTTCGCATTGCGGCGTATTCAGCGCTTCCGTTGGCGTCAGCCCGGCCAGCAAAAACAGATGGCGGGTTTCCGTTGGCGAACATTGCAAAGCAGCGGCAATCGCCTGCAACACGGTAGCGGAAGGGTTGACGTCCCTGCCCTGTTCAAGCCAGGTGTACCAGGTGACACCCACATCCGCCAGCAATGCCACCTCTTCACGCCGCAATCCAGGCGTGCGACGACGCGTGCTGCGCGGCAGCCCCAGCCGCTGCGGATCGAGGCTTTCCCGCCGCGCACGTAAAAATGCACCAAGCTGTTTGCGGTTCTCATCCAACACCGTCAGTTCCGGGTGCTTTTCGACCATCAGCGTCATAACACTCTCCAGCATGGTAGTGCCAGTACCAGTATAGGCAAGAACTGGTACCCGTTTTTCTGTTAAGCGATGCTACGACCATCCGATGAATGACGCAATGGAGTTACCATGAAAACGTCTGCTGTTTCTCCGGGCCGGGCAGGCCTGATCCTTCTGCTGACCGGGCAGATGCTGCCATTGATTGACACCTCAATTACTAATGTCGCACTCGATTCCATCACCCTATCGCTGCACACTTCTGCCACGCAGTTGGCGTTAATTGTCGCGCTGTACGGCGTGGCTTTCGCCGTCTGTCTGGCGATGGGCAGTAAGCTGGGAGACAACCTCGGTCGCAGGCGGGTGTTTTTATGGGGCGTAGCCCTGTTTGGTATCGCTTCGCTGTTGTGTGGGCTGGCGAATTCGGTCTCCGCACTGCTTGCCGCACGAACTCTGCAAGGTATGGGTGCGGCGCTGATTGTGCCGCAGATCCTCGCGACATTGCATGTCACGCTAAAAGGCACCGCCCACGCGCGCGCCATCAGTCTCTACGGCGGTATTGGCGGCGTGGCATTTATCATTGGTCAGATGGGTGGCGGCTGGCTGGTCTCAGCGGATATCGCCGGTCTTGGCTGGCGCAACGCCTTTTTTATCAATGTGCCTATTTGTCTGTTAGTGCTGGTGCTCAGCCACCGTTATGTACCGGAAACACAAAGTGAAACGCGCACACGCATTGACTGGCAAGGCACTGTTGCCCTGGCGATGATCCTCTGCTGCCTGCTGTTCCCGCTGGCACTGGGGCCGGAACTGCACTGGCCGTGGGAAACAAAAGTGGCGTTGCTGGCGCTGGTTCCGCTGGCGTGGTGGATGCGCACAAACGCCCTGAAGCAGCAGCAAGCGGGTTTTATGCCGCTGCTACCACCGCGTTTACTCAAGCTGCACAGCATCCGTTTCGGGCTGCTGATTGCGTTCCTGTTCTTTAGCGCGTGGTCGGGTTTTATGTTTTGCATGGCGCTCACCTTGCAAGCCGGAATGGGCATGACGCCGTACCAGTCGGGCAACAGCTTTGTCGCGCTGGGCGTCGCCTATTTTATCTCTGCCTGGTATGCGCCAAAACTGATTGGTCGCTATAACATGCGTACCATTTTGCTCACCGGGTTGGTGATTCAGGTCAGTGGACTGCTGGCATTAATTGCGACCTTGCAACTCTCCGGGCGGATGGTGGGTGCGCTGGCGCTCGCGCCGTCTACCGCGCTGATTGGCTACGGCCAGGCGCTGATTGTGAACAGCTTTTACCGCATCGGAATGCGCGATATCACCACCCATGATGCAGGCGCAGGTAGCGCACTGCTCAGCACGCTCCAGCAGGCCACGCTCGGCTTGGGTCCTGCGGTACTCGGCGGGTTGTTTTTGCATCTTGTCGGCCAGTCGCAAGGTAACTACAGCACGGCGCTGAGTGGTTTTCTGACAACAGAAGTAGTGATGATGCTGGTGCTGGCGGCGGCAGCGGTTAGCGCACGCCATCAACTGGCACCGCGCTGTCCGGCGAACTCCTGATTAACGCTACCCGCAAGATTAAAAAGGGGATAATGTTATCTCTTTGTTAACAAAAGGGTGCGTCGTAGTGGAACTCGATATTTACCAGGTGGACGCGTTCAGCACGCGTCCTTTTTCCGGTAACCCGGCAGCAGTATGTATTACGCCGCAAGGGCTGGATGCCGCGTTAATGCAGCAGATAGCCGAAGAGATGGCGGTATCAGAAACCGCGTTTTTAAACCTGGCGGATAATAACCTTCGCTGGTTTACGCCGCAGGCCGAAGTCGATTTATGCGGCCACGGCACGCTGGCAACCGCGCATATTCTGCGCCAGAACGGGCGGCTCGCAGAGGGCGATGCCATCACCTTTCACACTCTTTCCGGCCCGCTGACCGCAACCGCCGTGGCGCAGGGCATTGCGCTTGATTTCCCGCTACTGACGCCGCAAATGCAGCCTGAAGCGCCAGTGGAATTACTGAAGGCACTCGGGCTGGCACATGAGCAAGTGAGTGGTTACGGTTTGTTCGGCGCAAAGCAACTGGTGGTGGTCGAGGATGCGCAGGTAGTTTACGCACTCAAACCTGATTTTGCGGCATTACGCGCTCTGCCAGGCCGCGGCGTGGCGATCACCGCGCCCGGTCAGGATGAGTATGATTGCGTGTCGCGCTACTTCGCTCCGTGGGTAGGGGTGAATGAAGATCCGGTGACTGGCTCGGCGCACTGCGCGCTGGCGGCATACTGGTCGGCGCGGCTGGGTAAGCACTCGCTTACGGCCTACCAGGCTTCGACGCGCGGCGGCGTTTTAGCATTGGCGCTCAGGGAAAATGGCCGCGTGGTGATCGGCGGCGGCGCGCATACGGTACTGAGCGGCACGTTACGGCTTTGACGGTAAACGCGCAATCATCCGCCAGCGAAACCAAATCTGCGCCAGCAGGATCAACATGCCGCCAAGGATTTTTTGCAGCGGTAAGCGCTCACCGTACCAAATCGAGGCGGCAACCACCGTCAGTAACGGTTCCAGCACCATAATGATGGCGGCGCTGGCGACAGCGGCATATTTTTGCCCTTGCAGTTGCAGGCCAAACCTGAGGCTAGTGGCAATTAAAATGCTCGCCGCCAGCCACATCGCCGTGGTGCTACTAAAAGGTTGAGTCCAGGATTCAAACAACGCGGAAATTACCAGCCCGGCAATCCCGGTGATCGCGAGCTGTACCGCTGTAAGCGGCAGCAGCGGCACTTCTCTGGCACAGCGGCTGGTGTAGCAAAAATAGATCGACTGCACGAACGCCGTCAGCAAAAACCAGCCCTGACTGGCATGAAACGTGATGGGCATGTGCAGGCTCAGCAGCGCTAACCCAATAATGGCGACCGGTAAACACTCCCAGTAAGCGCGCGCCGGGCGGGTTTTTAGCATCACCCAGGCCACCAGCGGCACGAACAGCATCGACAGGCTCATGATAAATGCCCCCTCGCCCAACGATGGCGTGGTCGAGACCGACCAGATCCACAGGCAGAGGTTGAGCGCCATCCATAATCCGCTTATCACTACCTGGCGCACTTTTTCCAGCGCAATGCGTTGTCCACGACAAAAAGGCAGCAGCACCAGCGCCGCGCCAAAAAAGCGCAGCCCAAGAAAGGCGAAAACCGGCATCCCGCTAATGGCTTCACGCGAGAAAATCCACCCGCAGGCGGCAATCAGCGTGGTCAGAACGAGAAATAAATCAGCTTGTCGTTGCCGGGTCATGGCAAGGCTCCCAGGGCAATAAAAAAGCCAGCGGGGCGGCTGGCGAAATCTTTACAGACATCATGCCTGAAATGTCAGGCGCTGGCGCGGGAAATATAACGCCAGTCCATGATTACACTTTCTGGTGGGCTATCCGGGTTATCAATGCGGTTCAGCAGTAGCCGTACTGCTTCACGCCCCATCGCCTGTGAAGGTTGCTCAATGGTGCTGAGCGGCGGCGTAACCATCTCTGCCAACTCCGTACCATCGAAACCGACCACCGCGATATCCTGCGGCATTTTCAACCCGGCTTCATGGATCGCCAGCAGCGCCCCGGCGGCCAGCGTATCGGAAACGGCAAACACCGCGTCCGGGCGTTCCGGCGCATTAAGCAGGTGCTGCATGGCGGTTTTCCCGGCGCTGAAACTCAAATCACAAGCGTATTCCACTTTTCCATAACTCAGACATTGTGCCTGTAAACCGCTCTGGTAGCCGCATTCACGCAGCCGGGCATATTTATAGCTCAGGTCGTGGTTAATCATGGCAATGCGCTGGCAACCGCGCTCGACCAGCCGATCAATTACGCAGCGGGCGGCGTCGGCATCGTTAATGCCCACGCAGGAGACTTCACCGTTATCGGCGTACTCGGCGCACTGCACCCAAGGCGCGGCACCGATCATGGTGGCCAGCTCCGGCAATTTCGCACACGCATCCATGGTGATGATGCCGTCAACAATCTTGCCCGACAGCAATTTGAGCGCTGAGCGCGAGCGCGCCATATCCGCACCGGAGTTACACAGCAGGATACGGTAACCGTTTTTTTCCGCCTCTTCTTCAATGCCCTTCACTACTTCGGCGCAAAACGGGTTACTGATGTTAGAGACCAACACCAGAATCATTGAACTGCGCGCGGTGCGCAACTGGCGGGCTAATAAGTTGGGTTGGTACTGGCATTCCTTGATGGCCTGCAATACCCGTTCGCGATTTTTCGGTTTCACCGATTCGCTGTTATTCAGCACGCGTGAGACTGTTGCAACGGAAACGCCCGCCATCCTGGCAATTTTTTGAATCGACATAACAACAACATACCCTGCGGTTAGTGCCTAAGGTTCGAGGCTATCACGGTTAAGTCATCGACAACATCGTAAGCCCGGCGAACCGCAGCTCGCCGGATTGGGTGGGAAACGAAGCGAATTACGCGCGCTTCGGCGTGCGGCGCAGCACTTTAAACGCTACGAACAGGAACAGGATCCACACTGGCAGCAGCACCGCCGACAGGCGCATATCGTCCATGGTGCACATCAAAACGAGGATCATCAGCATGAAGCCAATGCACAGATAATTGCCCGCCGGGAAAAGCAGCGCTTTAAACTGCGGATCGCGCCCTTTGCGGCGCATCGCCGCGCGGAATTTCAGGTGCGCCAGCGAAATCATGATCCAGTTAAGCAGCAGCGTCGCCACCACCAGCGCCATCAGCATCGCGAAGGCTTTTTGCGGCAGCAGGTAGTTGACCAACACCACCAGCGACGTGATTGCACCCGAGAGGAACAGGGAATTTACCGGCACGCCGCGGCGGCTGACTCGCGTCAAAAAGGCCGGTGCATTGCCCTGTACCGACAAACCAAACAGCATACGGCTATTGGAATAAACGCCGCTGTTATAGACCGACAGTGAAGCCACCAGAATCACGAAGTTCAGCACCGATGCCACCAGGTTGCTATCCAGTTCGTGGAAAATCATCACAAACGGGCTGCTGTTGGCTTTGACGTCAATCCACGGATAGAGCGCCAGCAGCACGACCAGTGAGCCGATATAAAACAGTAAAATACGGTACACCACCTGGTTAACCGCTTTCGGAATGGTGGTGTGCGGCTCGCTGGCTTCTGCGGCAGTAATGCCGATCAGCTCCAGGCCGCCAAAAGAGAACATAATCACTGCCAGCGCGAGGATCAGTCCGTGCCAGCCGGTGGCGAAAAAGCCGTTATAGCGCCAGAGGTTATCGAAGCTGGCGCGCTCACCGCCGTGACCGGTAAACAGCATCCACAAGCCAAAACCAATCATGCCGATAATTGCCAGTACTTTGATCAGCGCAAACCAGAACTCGGTTTCGCCGTACAGGCGCACATTAACGAGGTTGACGGCATTGATGATGACAAAGAAAACGGCGGCCCAAATCCAGGTCGGCACGTCCGGGAACCAGTACTGCATGTAAATACCGGCGGCGGTGAGTTCCGCCATCCCCACCAGCACAAACATCGCCCAGTAGTTCCAGCCAGAGAGGAAACCGGCGAACGGGCCCCAGTATTTATAGGCGAAATGGGAAAATGAACCGGACACCGGCTCTTCAACCACCATTTCGCCAAGCTGGCGCATGATCAGAAAAGCGATAACCCCGGCAATGCCGTAGCCCAACAAAACGGCTGGCCCGGCCATCTGAATAGCGGGACCAATGCCCAGAAAAAGCCCGGTGCCGATCGCGCCGCCCAGCGCAATCAGCTGAATATGGCGGTTTTTTAAACCTCGTTGTAGTGTCGGCCCGGCTTCCGACACGGCGTCGGTGCTGCTTCCCGCTGCCTGTGACGCGTTTTTCACGTCCTTCCCCTTTGTGGTTTTATTTAAAGGGGCACCTTTTAACATCTCCGCTGTGGGCTGGCAAGAAATGAACCCTGAGCGTCCGGTGATGTTTAAACCGTCAGGATCTCAATATTCTCTGCGCTAAAGGCCTGGTAAAACGCTTTACTGAGATCGGTTTCGACCACCAGCACATCAATCTGCTGGCTGGCGGCAACAATGTAGCGGGCCACGCCTGGGATCTTATTCGCCGTTAATGCCACCACCACCTGGTTACTCTGAGCAATTACCGCCTTTTTAAATTCGCAGTCGGCATAATCAAACCCGGTCAAACCCATCTCCGGCGACATTGCGCAGCCGCCGATAAACGCCTGATCAAAAATGATCCCGTTAAGCTGACTAATGGCCGGGCCGCCCACGCAACCGCCGGTGCTGTTCTGCACCAGCCCGCCCAGCATGATCACTTCGCAGCGTGGATGTTTACACGCGACAGCGGCGATTTCCGGTGAGTTGGTCACTAGCGTCAGGTTCAGCTCGGGTGGCAACGCTTTCGCCAGTTCGAGATTGGTGGTGCCGCTATCAATAAACACGCAGGTACCGTGCTTGAGCAGTGGCACGCAGCGCTGCGCGATAATGCTTTTTCTTGCTCTGTCCTGCTCTTTCCTTTCCGTAAAGCTCCCGGTGGCCGCCAGCTGCAACACTGCGCCGCCATACACTTTTTTGCAGATGCCCTCTTTACTTAGCTCCTGCAAATCCCGGCGAATGGTGTGCTCTGAAACCTGCAATTCAACGGCTAACTCTGCACACACTACACGTCCCTGCGCCTGAAGACGCTGGCGGATCAGAGCTTGTCGTTGATCCGGGAAAGCTGCATAATCGAGCATAAATCCTCTTTTTAAAATTTAAATCGAGCAATAATGAGCATGATCATGCAAATGAATCAGGCTGTCAATTCACATCCCTTACTCCCTGGAGGTCACCTTGAACATTGCCCATGTCGCACTCTGGACACGCCATCTCGACGCACAGCGCGAATTCTGGCGCGACTTTTTTTCCGCCACCAGCAACGAGAAATATGTCAGTCAGAACCGCGCCGGTTTTGCATCCTATTTTATGTCGCTGCACAACGGGCCAACCATTGAACTCATGACCGTACCGGAACTGGCCGATGCGCCGGGTGCTGCGGAATTTGTTGGCTGGGCGCATATCGCTATTCATGTCGGGAATGTCGAGGCGGTTGATGAGATGGCAGAAAAAGCCCGCCAGCAGAGCCGGTTAGCCAGCGCCGCGCGATGGACGGGAGATGGTTTTTATGAAGCCGTGATTCTGGATCCGGATAATAACCGTATCGAATTGGTTGCCGGATAAGGAAGACAGGGAGCCTGATGCCAGGCTCCCTGTTTAGGTTACGCTTCGATGCGGAACTGATGCACCGTCTGCGCCAGCTGCTGCGCCTGATCTTCGAGTGAGGTTGCCGCCGCGGCCATTTCTTGCACCAGCGAGGCGTTTTGTTGCGTCACACCGTCCATTTCATTGACGGCAATCGTCACCTGGCTGATGCCTTTGGCTTGCTCATCCGACGCGCTGACAATCTCATTGATGATGGCCTGCACGGAATTCACCGCCTGTGTCATCTCCTGCATGGTGTGACCAGCATCGTTCACCTGTTGCACCCCGGCTTCGACGCGTTTGCTGGACTCCTCAATCAACGCGCCGATATCTTTCACCGCGTCGGCGCTGCGCTGCGCCAGGTTACGCACTTCAGACGCCACCACGGCAAAACCACGCCCTTGTTCACCGGCGCGCGCCGCCTCTACCGCTGCGTTCAACGCCAGGATATTGGTCTGGAAAGCAATGCTGTTAATGATCGCCGTAATATCGCCGATTTTCTTCGCACTTTCGTCAATTTTCGCCATCGTTTCTACCACCTGGCCGACCAGCGTTTCACCCCGGCTGGCAATCTGCGTGGCATTGGCGGTCAGCGCTGTCGCCTGGTGGGCGTTGGCGGCGTTATGTTTCACCGTGGCGCTAAACTGCTCCATACTGGCGGCGGTCTGTTCCAGCGCCGCGGCCTGCTGTTCGGTACGCGAAGAGAGATTAATGTTGCCGCTGACAATCTCCCCTGCCCCCTGGCGCACCGAGTCACTGGCTTCTTTTATCTGCCCGACAATCTGCCGTAACTGCGCCTGCATGGTATGCAAGGCATAGAACAGGCTGCTGCGGTCATTATCTTTCACCGGGATAGTGTTATCGAGTTTACCGTCTGCGACTGCCAGCGCGATATTCGCCCCTTCCAGCGGCTCGCCACCAATCGGTTTCAACACTTTGCGGCTGAAGATCAGACCAAGCAGCGTACACACCAACAGAATGCTGATAACGCCCATAATAATGGCGTACAGCAGTTGACGGTTGGCCGCCGCCATCACCGAACTCACTGGCGCAACGACGCCGAGATACCACTTATCGGTGCTGTTGCCGATAGAGACAGGTTGCCAGGTAATCAGCGCTTTTTCGCCGAGGATCGGATCATCTTGTTCCACCACACTACTGGTGAAACCCTCCGTTTTACCCGGATAAGGTTTGCTGGTCAGGCTTTTATCCGGATAAGAGATAACCTTTCCGGCGGTAGAGAGCAGCACCGCATAGCCGCCGCCTTCCCACGGTTTAATCTGATTCACTTTTTGCTGCAGTGAAGCCAGCGAGATATCCGATGTCACGACGGCATGCAGTTTGCCACCGCTGACAATCGGTGCCGCCACTGACGTCAGCAAAGTAGGCACGCCGTTATAGGCGTAGCTATAGGGCTCAATTAACGTGTCTTTCTGGCTTTTTTGCGGCAGCAGATAATAGTCGCCCTGGCCTGGCGTCAGGATCGACGCCAGCGGATGGAGTTTAAAATTACCGGATTGATCGTGATCGACAAAAAAGGCGTAGCGGCCTTTAGGCGCCTGATCGGGTTTGTCGGCGAACTCCGCATCGCGGCCGTCATAAGCGTTTTCTTCAAAAATAACGGAGATAGAGAGATAGTCAGGATTATCGCGCAGGGCGGAGATAAGCAGTTTATCCGCCACCTGGCGGTCGGTGATCCCAGCTTCAGGTAACGCAATCAAGCTGTGACCGAGGTTATGCGCCACATCGCGGGCATAATTCAGTTGCTGCTGGATATTCAGCGCCTGGCTTTCCGCAATTTTTTGCAGATATTGTTCGGCACGGTGTTTTTGTTCACTGCTGGACTGCCAGCTTAGTACCCCAATAGTGACTACAAAACCGAGGGTGATGGTGATGGCCCCCGTCAGCAACATTTGCGCGCGGGTGCTCATTTTTTTGGTCACAAATTCTTTGGCCATTACGGCTCTCCTGGAGTCAGCCTTTTACGTCGTCATCTTCCTTTCAGCACGGGCTCCCTGTGAGATCTCTATCGGCGATTATTTTTTGATCTTTAATTGTTAGTAAAAGTGTTATTGCGGGGTAAAAACGCTTTTTAAAGCGAGAAATAGCAGCCTGCACGGGCCGATGAATGTAGTGGCAGTTAAGTTATCGGTCACTGCGGCTTACCACAGAGCTTTACGCTGAGGACGTTGCAGGTAACGATTTCGATCAGGCTTAAGAGATCAAGGCAGACAGCCCCGGCAGCACGCCAGGGCGGGAGGGATTAGCCGCGGTCGTCTTTCGGGCCGAGGAAATAAAAACCAAAAGGCAAAGAACCAATAATGGTGAACATCAGGCTGTAGATGGCAACCCATGCGCCCTGCATGATAAACATCGTTACCGTCCAGTTTTCCATCGGCAAATTGTACTGATCTTCAACGCCCTCGAAGGTCACTTTCGAAATGACGCTCACGGCAACCAGGAATACAATCACCACCGCAATGATAAATTTTTTCCCCTCGCGGGTACGCAATTTTTCCAGCATATAAACCTCCTGTCATGTGGCTTTTCTGTGCCGCGAGTGTAACCGATCTGCTGCCTGGTTGTTGTGAAAAATCAGGAAAAAGGCCATTTACGTGAAACCATGAGCACAACGAATACCGCTGGTTCTGCTTTGCTGAAGCCCACAAATTGCTCACGTTTCCAGGCCAGCGCAAATCGCTCGACTGGGTAAAAATGCATTTCGCGGACAACGTGCCCTCACCGCTGCTAAAAATGCCGTCTGCGCATTGAACGCGCCATTTTTATATTATTTTTATCGCCGCGTATTTCCTTTTTACGCGGCGTTTATATCAAAATAAAAAGCGCTCTTTTATGCTGAGTTCACCGCCAAAAGGCCTGACAGAAAGAAAAAACATGAACTCGCCGATGACTATTTCGCTGCTGAAAAATATCCGTACTTTTTTTACCGCCACAACATTTCCAACACCGTTAAATTCGCGCTCTGCGCAAATGGTGGATCAGGAAATCAGCCAGCTTCAGCAGAGATTCCCTTACGAAATCAAAGAGTATCTGAACAAATACCCGCAAACGAAACATGTCGACATTTATCTTAACGATACGCATGGCACATTCCGGGGAAAAAGAGTGGCCGTCGAGAACGTATTTTCTCTCAGCACGGGCTGTTATTTCCCGCAATCTGTTTACGCCATGAACCGCGAAGGGAAAATAATCACCTCTTCACCGGACAGGCTTATTAACGAAGAGCCCGATAATTTATGTTTACCCGTTTCCGGCACGCTACGCCCGAGCGCGCACGATCCACGCCATAACGCGCAATTATTATTAACCATGCTCGACAGCGATAATATGCCCTGGCCGCTGGAGCCGAGAGTCATATTGCAAAATGTGCTGCGTCAGTTTCATCAACATGGCCTCTACCCGGTGGTGGCGGCGGAAATGGAGTTCTACCTTGTTGGCCCCGCTGCGCAGCAACACCGCCCGCAGGGCTGTTTCCATCTGGCCGTGCCGTCCACCTACTCTGATTTTATTGAGGAGCTGGAAAGCATGGCGGCAGCGCAGCGTCTTCCCTTATCCGGGATCGTGAGTGAAGCCGAGGCCGGGCAGTTTGAGCTGAATATGTGCCATTCACACAACGTGGTGGAGATTTGCGAGCAGGTGCTGGCACTGCGCAAACTCACCAGCACCGTGGCTGAGAAGTTTGGCTATCAAGCCAATTTTTTGGCAAAGCCATTCTCGGAACTGGCCGGTAATGGTCTGCATTTTCACGTCAGCCTTAATGGTGTAAATGATGAAAATGTGTTTGCCAGCCCGGTGGAGGTACCCAATGAGATGCTGCGACTCTCTCTTGCCGGCATGCTGGAACTGATGCCCGCGTCGCTGGCAATCATGGCGCCGGGCGTGAATGGGTTTAGACGGTTGCGTAAGAATCTGGACGAACCGCTTTTTCACTCCTGGGGTTACAACAAACGCAACGCCGCACTGCGCATTCCCTGCTCTGATGCCCACAACCGGCGGATCGAGTATCGTCTCGCCGGTGCAGACGCCAACCCCTATCTGGTGATGGCGACGTTACTGACTGGCATGTTATACGGCCTGGAACGTATTGATGATGACGCGCTGGCAAACTTCACCCACGCCTCGCCCGCTCTGCCGTTGTTCCAGCAGCCCGCGCTGGAGGAATTCCGCCAATGCGCTTACCTGGCAGACCATTTAGGCACCGCGTTTTGCGAACAGTGGTATCACGGCAAGATGGCGGAACTGAACGCGTTTGAGCGCATTGTGACGGCAGAAGAATTGTCCTGATCTGCCTGACAGCAGTTGCATCAGTGTCTTAACCTTGCCATCATGTCATCACAAACGTAATGACAGAGGTAATTGCATGGGCAATTTAAATGTTCGTATTGATGACGATTTAAAAGCGCGTTCCTTTGCCGCTCTGGAAAAGCTTGGCGTAACACCTTCCGAGCTCTTACGACAGACGCTCGAATATGTCGCCGAGAACGGCAAGCTACCCTTTCACCGCACACTGCTTAATGATGAAGATCGGCAACTGATCGAAATCGTGCGTGAGCGTTTGCGTGATCCGAAACCGGTTCGTGTGACACTTGACGATTTGTGATGAAACGCTGATACATGAAGGCGGCCAGGGAAAGGCTGCTTTTGGCAAACAAGGAGGTTGTATGGTTTATCAACTGGATTTCGATGAACGCGCGTTGAAAGAGTGGCGAAAGCTGGGCAGCTCTGTTCGCGAGCAGTTTAAGAAGAAAATGGCTCAGGTGCTTAAAGCGCCGAGGATTGAAGCAAACAGACTCAGCCACTTACCTGATTGATACAAAATCAAACGGCGTGCTTCAGGTTATCGTCTTGTCTACCAGGTGAACGATGGCCGGGTTGTGGTATTCGTTGTCTCTGTCGGAAAACGAGAACGCAACACTGTATATGCTATTGCTGCAAATCGCCTGAAATAGCCCACTTTGCGTAGGCTACTCCATTACCCAGGCTAGGGGAGCGTTACATCACCTTCCCCCAACGGGCGCTGCATCAGTACCGTATCCAGCCAGCGCCCGTGTTTCATGCCGACGCTTTTCAGCGTGCCGATCATCACAAAACCGGCACGGCTGTGCAGGCGTAATGAACCTACATTTTCGCTGTTGCCGACGTTGGCGATGAGCTGGCGGTAGCCATTTTGCTCTGCCCAGGCCACCGCGTGGGCGAGTAGTGCTTTGCCTGCGCCTTGCTGGCGGAAGCTGTCATCAACGTAGATGGAATCTTCCAGCGTGTACTGATACGCCCGCCGCTCGCGGTAGCGCGATAAATAACAGTATCCCCGGACCTGCCCTTCATGCACAGCGACATACCACGGCAAGCCATTGCGGCGGGTTTTCGCCAGCCGTGTGCGCATTTCATCCACGTCTGGCGCTTCGGTTTCGAACGTGGCGTTACCCTGCATCACGTGATAAGCATAAATCTGCACAATCGCGCTAAGATGGTGTTCTTGCGCGTCAATAATTTCCATAAACTGTTCCCCGTTTGCTGATATCTATAGGCTACCGGTAACACCGCCAGAGCGGCACTGGGCTGCGCTTATCACCGTTATAAGGAAAACTTTGCCATGCCACGCTTCAGCTTTGACCAGTTAGCGACGTTTAAGCTGGTGCTCGCCCGGGGAAGTTTTACCGTCGCCGCAGAAGTGTTAGGCATTTCGCAACCCGCAGTCAGCCTGCAAATCCGCCAGCTTGAACAGGCATTGCACGTTCGACTGATTGAACGTTCCGGGCGCGGTCTACGCGCTACCGCCGCGGGGGAAACCTTTCTGGCGCATTGCGCAGAGATCGAAAATGCCGTCAGCGCCGCGGTGCAGTCAGTGGCGCAGCATCAGCACGCTGTCAGCGGCAGCGTAACGATTGGCACCGGGGCGACGACCTGCATTCACCTGTTGCCGCCGCTGTTGCAAAGGTTGCACCTCGATTTCCCGCGACTGTCAGTCGGGGTGCGCACTGGCAACACCAGCGATATTGTGCGCGCGGTAGAAGAAAACCGTATCGATATCGGCCTTGTAACGCTGCCCGCCAACGGGCGTAATCTGGCGATTTCACCGTTATTTACCGAAGAATTCGTGGCGATCGCAGCTCTGGGCGCTGACGATGTTTCATTACCGACACCTGCGTCGCTTGCGCCCCTGCCGCTGATTGTTTTCGAATCCGGCAGCAGCACTCGCCTGCTCATTGAACAGTGGTTTAGCGCAGGCGGCGTCGCCCTCGCGCCGGTAATGGAGCTGGGCAGTATTGAAGCGATAAAACGCATGGTGCGCGCCGGGTTGGGTTACAGCATCGTGCCCGGCGTGGCGGTTCAGGCTGAAGAAGACCGCCAGGGTTTGCGCGTACAATCGGTGCAACCGCCGCTCCAGCGCCAGTTAGCGCTGGTGATGCGTCAGGACAAAGTGGTGAGCCGGGGAATGCGGGAAGTGTTGAATAGCCTGCAACAGGCGGGCATCATGCCCGCCGGATAAAACAACGATCAGAAGTCGTAGCTCATTGAGACTTTCACGGTGCGCGGGTCGCCCTGGTAAATATAGGTGCCGTTGTCTTCAACGCTGGCCCAGTATTTCTCATTGGTGACGTTATCCACGCCCACGCGCCAGACCATCTCGTTTTTCTCCGCATTCAGCTGCATACGGTAGCGTAAGCCGAGATCCAGCGTGGTGTAACTGTCGAGTTTGCGGGTATTGGTGGTGTTTACATATTGCGAGCCGGTATAGTTCACACGTGCCGTGGCGGTCAGGCCATCGACCGGTTTGATGTCATACTCGGCACCCATCACCCCGTAGAATTTCGCCACACCAATTGGTCGGTTGCCCTGATTGATGCCATCTTTGGTTTTCGTCAGCTCCGCATCCAGCCAGGTCGCGCTGCCGTTCAGGCGCAGGCCGAGCACCGGCTCACCAAACAGATTCAACTCCACGCCACGGTTACGCTGCTCACCGTCCAGCCCGTAAACATTAGTCGTGCTGTTAAGAATGCCGGTCGGCTTTTTGATTTCAAACAGCGCCAGCGTACCGCCAATGCGACCAAAGTCCGTTTTCACGCCGATTTCGTTCTGTTTAGAATGCGCAATGCCCACGCTTTGATAGCGGTTTTCCGCCGTCTTCGGTGCCACGCCGCCCGGTTGTAGCGCTTCGGTATGGTTGGCGTAGAAAGAGACGACATCCCACGGCTTATAGACCACGCCGTACGTCGGCATCCAGCGATCCTGGGTATAACGCGCCGTGGTGGTTTCCGCACCGGTGGCATTGCTGTAGTTGCGCACCCACAATTTCTGGTGACGCGCGCCCACGGTAAACAGCAGCCGATCCTCGAATACGCCGAGCGTGTCGCTCAGGGTATAACCCTGCGAGCGGTAGCGCGCGGTTGTCAGCGGGTCACTGTAGTTGCCGCTATGGGTTAAATTGTCCGGCAGCGGGATCGCCGAGGGATCATAAATGTTCACCACCGGCAGATTTTTTTGATCGGACTGGGTCCAGGCAACGCGGTCACGCTTGATGTTCGCCGAATAACCGACGTTCACTTTATGGGAAATAAAACCGGTATCGAAGTTACCGCGCAGTCCGGCCATGCCGCTCCAGGAGTCGGAAATACGCACTGTATCCATGCGGCTAAAGGTGGCGTCACCGTTTTGATTGAACAGTTTAGGCGCGCCGTACGTGCCGTCTTCATGGGCATGTTGGCCACCGAACGCACCATAAGCTGTCCAGTCATCGGTCAGATCGTATTCGGCGCGCGCCAGGCCAAATTCGTTCTCGATATCGCTGTGCGCCCAGCGCTGGCTGTAGTTTTTACGGGTATCCGGCAGCGCTGGAATAAAGTCGACGGCGCTGATATTGACGCCCATTTCGCCGCCGTGAACTGTTTTGTTCTGGTAACCGAGATCCAGCGACGTGCGCAAGCGCTCGCCACGATAATCCAGACCAATCGATGCCGCCGTCGTGCGGCGATGGTCATCTTTGACTGCGGCATCACCTTCGCGGTGCAGCAGATTCATACGCACGCCGAACTGATTGTTATCGCCGTACCGACGCCCCACATCCAGCGAACCGCCGACTTGTGAGCGGGTGGTGTAATCGACACCCACGCGGGTGAGCGGCGTGTCGTCGGCGTGTTTCGGTTCGAGGTTAATCATCCCGCCAACACCCGAACCCGCAGAACCGTTCATCAGCGCGTTCGAACCTTTAAAAATCTCCACGCGCTCCAGCATCTGGGTATCGACAATCTGTCGCGGCACAATGCCCGCCAGACCGCCCATCAACATATCATCGCCATCAAGCTGAAAGCCGCGAATACGGTACGTTTCGGCGAAGTTGCCGTAACCCTGTCCGACCTGCACGCCCGCATCGTTACTGACCACATCGGCGATGGTTTTCGCCTGTTGATCCTGTACCAGCTTCGAGGTGTAACCGATGACGTTAAACGGCACATCCATCGCTTTTTGCTCGCCGAGCACGCCAAGGCGGCCGCCGTGCGCCACTTGTCCGTCAAGAAACGCGGGAACCAGTTCGCTGCCACCGGGCTTGAAATCACTGTGCGTTGTGGACTGCACGACAATGGTGTCTTCGTGAGTTGATTTTATGCTGGCGTCAGCCGTTGCTGCCTGTGTGGTATGCGCAGCCGCGCCAATGGCCAGCGCAAGCAACGTTTTGCGCAAAGGTATCGAATGTTTTCTGCGATTATTCATCATTATTAACTATTGAAATAAAAAGGAAATGGCCCGTTTCCAGGCCAGTATCATTACTTGTTCAGATCGATCCTGACGACACTATCCGGGCCGTTAGTGGAGTGATCTTTGTTAAACGCCTGTTTAACGGTGACAAACAGCGTCTGACCATCGGCAGAAAGCAGCAGGCTGTTCGGATGTGGCGGCAGATCCCAGCGCTGTTTTACGGCATAGCTGGTTGCATCGAGGCTCAGCACGTTGCCGGACTCACGCTGGGTAATATAGATTTCATGACGTTTGGCATTGAATTTCACCGCCAGCGCATCGCCCTCAATCTGTTTCACTATTTTGCCGCTGTGGATATCCAGCACCAGCGTGGTTTTGGCTTTTGAATTGTCCGTTACCAGCAGGCGGCCGGTGGCCTCATCTTCAGCGATATTCAACAGCAGCGCCGGTTTGTCCCCCAACGGTTTCCAGCGTTGCTCGATACGGTTATTGCGCGGGTTGACCACCAGAATTTCACCGCCGCCATTCGCCACGTACAAACGTTGCGTCTGCGCCGAGAAGTGCAGGCCAGTCACCCATTTGCCCGCGTTTTTGATACGCGCTTTGACCTTCAGGGTTTTCGCGTCCACCACCCACACCAGCGCCGGATCGGCAACGGCGCCGATATACAAATTGCCGTTATGCAGCACAATTTCACGCGCACCGTAGGGCAGGCCTTTCTCGTTGCGTTCCGGGAACAGCGTGCGGGAAAGCACTTTACCGTTGCGGGTGTCGATGGCGCTCACACCGCCGTCCAGCGAATTAGTGACATACACGGTTTTGCCATCCGGGGAGATAGCCATGCCAAAGTTTTTCAGATCGGTATGGGTCGCGCCGAGGGTTTTTAGCGTCTTCGGATCCAGTTTGTAAATCACCCCGCCCTGCACATCTTTAAAGCCTTCCGCGCTGGAAACATACAGCGCATCACCCTGCGGGCTGAGCGCCATTTCATACAGTCCGCTGGCAAGAGAGCGTTTCACCACGTTCGCAGGCAACGGCGTCGCCGCAGTTTTTTGTACTTGTGCCGCAGGCTGCGCACTGCTGGTGTGATGTGCGCTGCAACCGGCAAGCGCCATCGCCGCCAGCAGAGCCAGCACGGAGGTTTTCATCTTCATGGGGGATCCTTTACCGTTAATGTCATCAAGGCAGACGAGCGCCCATGCCACGCATCATGTGCGCGATCTTACGATGAGAGCAGATACGGCCCGGCGCAGCTCGTCACGGCTTTTTAGTGTTCCCTGTCAGCCTTCACGCTCACTGTTATTGCGGGAAATTTCCTTGCTGCACCCACAAACACTAAAGAGAATGAGAACTATACGCATTCTTTAATGTCAGGCAAGCACTATCGTTTCATTTCGCTGTTGTGGAAAAGTGGAGTATTAAAAAAGTGAAAAACGCCAGATATGCGGACATTCAGCGTGAAAAGCGGGAATGCCAGGCGGGGCAAGTTTTCGACGAAATGATGAAACGATTGATCTACCGGCCAGCGGTGTTGAAGCGCTAACTTTGCCGACGCCCAGCAAAAGATGACAGCCAACTGCCCTAATAATGCAAGGCGAGCACCGTTATTGATAAGGGCGGTATGGTCCTATCTATCAGTAACCGCGTAATTTTGAACGTTGCCATGCACTGTCGACCAGCTCAGCGGCAGCCTGCACCTGGTCGCAAAATGGCGCGCCAAAGGTTTCCATCAGCGCGGCGTGCCGAGTCAGAAACGCCATTCCCTCTTCGTTACCGGCAATGCTCTCCAGAAACCAGTCTGGCACCTCTTTTTTCAGGCACAGTTCGCACAGCGAGGCGGTAAATTGCGCACGCTGAGCGGCATCGTTTATCCAGGAAGGCTGCTGATTATCCATCTCGCTGGCTACGGTCGCTTCCAGGGCACGTTGCGAGCGACTGTAATACTCGCGAATTTTCGCCGAACTCCACGCTTTTCCAAAGAACAGCAACAATATTGGTACTACACACCAGAAGAGGGTCATCGCTTACTCGTTGTCTGTTTTTACCCGCAGAGGATAGTACTGACAAAACCTGACAAAAGCATTAACAGGGATCACTGTTTAATCGGCAATATCGGCAAGGGAAAGGAAACGCAAGGTATTTGCCAGCGAGCCTTCATGCCGTGCTTATCAGCATCAGGAAGGTATTTATATTGAGATGTGAGCTGGCGCGAATTTTTAAAACCCGAGAATTAAGCCAGTGAAGTCGCACAAAATTTGGGGTTGACCGCAAAGATGATAAAGATTATCTTTCGCATTACCGAATAGTTGAGCAAATCACTCAGGTATTCGGTACGACATTGCTCACATTGCTTCCAGTATTATTTGCCCGCCTGACAAGTGCGGGCTTTTTTTTACCGCACCTCACTCACCGCCGCAGATATGGCTATGGTTTCACTTAGGTAGCAATAATCTCCCGTTATTCATCGGCTTACTTAATTGAAATCAAACCGTCACAAACCCGCTTTAACCTAAGATTATTCTTATATTGAGATGCTGTTTGAACCATGGATATACCGCTCTCTTCGCGACAGCTTAACGCTGGTATCTTGCGCCTTACCGTCCCGCACGTGACGCCGGATAC
This sequence comes from Kosakonia quasisacchari, assembly GCF_004331415.1. Classification (GTDB taxonomy): domain Bacteria; phylum Pseudomonadota; class Gammaproteobacteria; order Enterobacterales; family Enterobacteriaceae; genus Kosakonia; species Kosakonia quasisacchari. The sequence continues at coordinate 190,526 of NZ_SJOP01000002.1, read as the reverse complement.
CAATAACGTACAGGTCATGTCGTTGTTCAATGAACATAAAGCATTGATTGGCCTGCCAGTGCTGGAAAATAACCGCCCTATTGGCATGATTAACCGGCATATTTTTCTGTCGCAGATGAGCCGTCCGTTTTTCCATGAACTGTATGATCAGAAAAGCTGCATCGCGTTTATGGATAAAAACCCGTTGATTGTCGATGCCGATTCCGGTCTCGAATACCTGTCCGAGCGGGTGATTGAAACCGGCGATAAAGCCGTCACCGAAGGGTTTATTCTCACCCAACAGGGGCAATACATCGGTATTGGCCTGGGCATTGACCTTATCCGCACAGTATCTGATTTACAGGCCAAACAGCATCTGCAAATTATGCAAAGCCTTGAATACGCGCGCATTATTCAGGAGTCAATGCTGAGCCGCTCGCGCAACACCATTGAAAAAACACTTGAAGATTGGTGCCTGCACTGGCACCCACGCGACTGTGTTGGCGGCGATATCTATGCTTTTCAGCGCGTGGAAAATGGCTGGCTGATGGTGCTGGCAGACTGCACCGGGCACGGCGTTCCCGGCGCGTTTATGACGTTTATTTTCTCCTCGGCGCTGGAAAAAGCGCTCAGCCTCGCACCTGCGAACGCGCCGGAGCAACTGCTCAGCCTGATTAACCAACATATCAAACAGACGCTCAGCCAGGTGCATCCTTCTGCCGATCGCAGCCAGTCCAACGATGGATGTGACGCCATTGTTCTGTTTGTCGATACGCAAAATGAGCAGGTCAGTTGGGCGAGCGCCCGTATGCACGCTTTTGTGCTCAGCGCGGAAACGGACAATACAGCGATGCTTGCGAGTTGCCGCAAAGGCATCGGCTACACCGACACGCCGGTGGACTACCAGTGGCAGCGCTATCAGGCACCATTGCGCCGCGGCGACACGTTTTTAATTGTTTCTGATGGCGCGACCGACCAACCAGGCGGCCCGCGCAATGTCATGTTTGGCAAAAAACGTATTCAGTCACTGTTAGCGCAGAACCGCACGCTGCCGATGCCTGCGCTTTCTGACGCCCTGCTCGCGGCGTTGAAAGCCTGGCAGGGGCAGCAAGCGTCGCGCGATGACATGACATGGTTTGGTTTTCGCTGGTGAACAACATGCAAATAAACGACCTGCAGGTCAAAGAAGCCGTTCTGTTACCCCTTTTCACGCTGCAACGACAGAACGCTGTTGAGCTCTTTTATACGGGCTATTTTTCCCAGCAGCATATTGTTTCGCTGGGCGAAGTCATTCGTACATGGCTGGATAAACACGAATCCTCAGCGGTAACGCGCAGAAAGCTATTCTCGGCTTTTATCGAGATGGGACAAAACATTGTGCGCTACTCCTCAGACGACCGGTATTTATCGACGGAACAGCAAGAGCTGCGCTTCGGTTCGGTCTGCTTTCATATGGATCAAACCCACTATTACCTCGAAACCGCAAATCTTGTGGGGCCTGAAGCTTCCACGTTATTGCAGACAAATCTCGATGTCTTGCGCGGTATGTCGCAGGCGGAAATCCGCGATGCCTGGAAACAGGGGCTGCGCAGTGAAGCCCCGGCGACCAGTAAAGGCGCAAACATCGGTTTGTTGACCATGGCGCGGGATACCAGCTTACCGCTGGAATATCGCATTCACCCTCTGGCGGCGAGTTCTCTGTCCGCCTTTCACTTAAAGGCAACGTTCTGCCATGACTGATATGACACTGACGCCGACTATTGAATTGCCCGCCACCGCCGCAACGCCGGAGGTGAAGTTTGATTTTGCCGTCCAGCGCCTGATACTGAAAGGCGAAGCCTACCCGGAAAATGCCGCCGCGTTTTTCCGCCCGCTGATGGATGCGCTGGAAGGGTGGTTGCAGAGTGGCCAACAGACGGACGCGCCGCTCCAGTTACATGTCGCACTGAGCTACTTCAACAGCTCCAGCACCAAGCTGTTATTTACGCTGTTCGAAAGCCTGAATGATTACGCCAGAGACGGCGCTGCGTGTGAGCTGCACTGGTACTATGACGCGGAAGACGATATTTCTGAGGAATTTGGCCAGGAGCTGCGCATTGATTTCCCGTCGCTGACCGTTTTTCTGATCCCGGACATTCACGCATGCTAGATATCAATGAGCTATTCAAGGAGGACTATTCCGTCCTCGAAGCTGCTCGTCTGGCCGCTGCCGACGACAGGCTAACGGCGGATGCCTGCCGTGAAAAATTGTGGGCGCTGGCGAAAAACTACCAGCGCTTAATTCGTGAATCGTATCGTCTGATTTCGCGCAGTGACCGCGCAGAGCGCGAACTGAACCGTATGAATGAGCAGTTGCAACAACTGGCGGCACGCCTTGAATATGAGGCGACGCACGACCCGCTGACTGCAGTGTTTAACCGCAGCGCGATCATTAATCACATTAACCAGGGTCTGACGACAGGCCATGTGGCGCTGATCCTACTCGATATTGATCATTTCAAACGCATTAATGATGAATATGGTCACCCAATGGGCGACCGCGTGATTTGCGCATTGGTGGCGCGTATTCGCCGTGCGGTACCGCAAAGCGCGGCGATTGGTCGCGTCGGCGGTGAGGAATTCACCATTGTGCTGCCAAAAGCGCGTGTTGAAGAGGCGATGATCACGGCCAGTTATATTCACTCTTCGCTGAACGCCTCACCGCTTGAGGTATTACCCCAGCAACGGGTGACCGCCAGTTTTGGCGTCAGCCTGGGGCATAAAGACAGCGATTTCGAAACGCTGTATTGCACAGCCGATGCGGCGCTGTATCACGCGAAAAAGCGCGGGCGTAATCAGGTGGCGCTGCATGAGGATTTTTTTCGTCCGCAGGTGAAAATAGGGCTTTCATCGGAAAATGTTCAGCATTGAGGGAGATGGAGATTTCGACGGTGTTTGGTGGAATGGTTTGGCATTGTGGAATGTTTGCCTCTGAGGAATTGTTCCACTCATTGGCATTGTGGAATTGTTCCGTTCACCAGACATTCGGCAGACACCTGAACATCACCGCATGTGAACGGGAAAAGGGGAGCTTGCCGCGCCCCCCTTTTCAATCCCCGCGGCCCCGCGGGAAATCGGTGCTTCGCACTGCGCTCACCTCCCGCATCTCCGACTTCGGCCGGCTCGACTCGACGTCCTGTCTCGTTTCGCCTCTGGTCACCATCCCTGGCGCCCAGACCTTGTCGTCGGTGCTCCGGCTCGCCGATTTCAGCGGGGACACAACCCCGCCGCTGTAATATCGCTGCTTATAAAAATCCTTTATCGCGGCAGGAACGACGTCCCGCGATATGGCTCGCACGTGCTTTTCATTCTTTCACTAAAAAACAAAAGTTTTGCGAAGCTGCTTCCAGGAATGGTAATCCCTTCATCAGGTTAGCTATAATCCCTTGCCGCTTGTACGTGTTAGTCATATGTTCTCTCCGCGCCTGCAAAATCAGGCGTCGGGTTTAGCATCCTGATTAACCTTATCGGCGACATTTTCTGTCGTGTGCTCTGCCACATCTCAATGGTGGGCTGAGCGGGGGCACCGCAAGGTGCGCCGGTTTCCGATAAGGCCGGTAATGCTAACTCCGTTCAGCCCGCCACCCATGAAATTAGCATTTCCGGTGGTGGTGTTTTTATCACTTATCGGAGGCTGCCTTATGGCTACTACCCCAACCCTGACTCAGGCGTTATTGACTTCACCGTTCAATCACGCGACCGATTTCACCGAGCTTGCTGATAACTGCGAGCGTTTTGCGGAAGTGCTGGCGGAATGCGACGAACCACAGCAAAAAATGGCGCTTTGCGGCAGGCTTTCCGCCTGCCTTGCTCTGTTGCAACCGACGCTTCTCGAACCTGTTCCGCAGGCGTTGAAAGCCAGCCTGACCGTAGAGAATATTCCTGCGTATGTTCCCTCATTTGAACCTGAATCCGACCAGTTGTGCCGCTATTGCCAGGTGCTAACGCAATTACTGATGAGCAACACGCTTGCGCCTGCATCCGAAAGCGTACTGCGGGATTTGCTCTATATGCTGGTGGCGTTTTTTGCCGATACACTAAAAGCACCGCGCTGGTTAAAACAAGGGAATGACGTTATCGAGCTTTAATACCGGGCCCGGTGAGACTCCACTTACCGGGCAACGTTCTCACATACAGCGACTCAGGCGCAGGTATCGCAGAAATAGTGAAGATGACTTGCCACGCTGTCGGGCTGATCTCCATAGACAACTCCCTGTCATTAGGTAAATAACTGGCTTAAAGCTGAAAGTTTTCCGCAACCCCCAGCCTGGCAGGGGGTTTTCTATAGACAAAAAAGCGGAGCCTGAGCTCCGCCTGTAAAAGTTGTCTGTCGGATGTTTCAACGTGCGGCACCGCGCGAAAATACCGATTAGCGGTCTGTTTTTTCGGTTCTGAATCACTGCCCTCACCGGCTGGATTGCAAAAACTTTCTCACCCTGTCCGAATCCGGGTTGGTGAAAAATTTCTCCGGCGGTGCTTTCTCAATTAGCAGCCCTTTTTCCAGAAACACCACTTCATCCGATACCTGGCGGGCAAAGTCCATCTCGTGCGTCACCACCACCATGGTGTAGCCCTCCGCCGCCAGATCTTTCATTACCCCCAGCACTTCGTTAACCAGTTCCGGGTCCAGTGCGGAGGTCGGTTCATCAAACAGGATCACCTCCGGCGACATCGCCAGCGAACGGGCAATTGCCACGCGCTGTTTCTGCCCGCCGGAAAGCGTTATCGGATAGACATCGGCTTTATGGTCCATACCCACTTTTTTCAGTTGCCGGTGGGCTATTTCATTCGCCTGTTCACGCTTCATTCCCTTCACATGCACCAGCGCTTCGCTGACATTGTGCAGCACCGATAAATGCGGCCACAGATTAAAGCTCTGGAACACCATGCCGACACGTTCACGGATGTGCGAAAGATCTTTATGCGACATCGCTTTGCCAGTTTTTTCATCCACACCAATACGTTTCCCGCTGATGCGCACTTCTCCGCGATCCGGTTGTTCCAGCCAGTTCATGCAGCGTAACAACGTCGACTTGCCCGAGCCGGACGAGCCCAGAATACTGACCACCGTGCCCTTCTGCACCGTCAGGTTGATATCGCGCAGGACTTCCACGTTATCAAACTGTTTGGACAGATTTTTAATGCTTACCGCGCTTGCTTCAGGCATGGGTCATTCCTCTTTTCGCTCCGTAATGACTTAACCGTTTAATCAGCAATTCGAGCAGAATGCTGATGCCCCAGTACAGCGCAATGGCGACAATAAAGGCGTTAAACGGAATAAAATAGGTCGACTGCACACTATTGGCAGCGGCGGTGATCTCCTGCACGGTAATAATGCACAGAAACGCCGTGTCCTTCAGGCAAATAATTAGCTGGTTGCCCAGTAAGGGCAGCGCGGAAGAGACAATATTTGGCAAAATAATACGCAGGAAAATTTTATAACGGGAAAAACCTTGCGATACGGCAGCTTCAATATAACCGGAAGAGAATATTCTTCGCTGGCTACGCAATATTTCGAAGAAATAGGCACCGTGATAAATCACCAGCGCGAGTAACCCTGCGGTCCAGGCATCCATGCTGATACCTAACTGCGGCAAACCGTAATAAAGCAGATATGCCAGAATCAAAAACGGCACGGCGCGCATCAGGCTCACGAAGGCAATAATCAGGCGATGTACAACACGGTTTTGATATTCCATCACGTAGCAAAACAGCACGCCAATAAATAACCCGACAACGGCGGCAATAATAAACAGCTCCAGAGTCGCCAGCAGCCCGTTGAAAAAACTCTCACGCGCAGCCCAAATAATTCCCCACTGACTCATAATTCCTCCGCCTTTTATCGCGCCAGGCGCTTCGCTTTGCGTTCGGCTACGCCCTGTAATTTCAGCAGCAGGCCGATGATCATCACATACAACAGCGCCGCGGCGAGGATCGGCGACAGCGGTTCATACGTTACCGATGAGATCCGGTTAGTGACGCGCGTTAAATCCACCACGCCAATCACCGCAATTGCCGGGCTGCCTTTGATCAAAAACGACATCTCATTGACCAGCGCAGGCAGGCTTTCAATCCACATTTGCGGCAACATAATGTGGCGGAAATAGGTCCAGCGCCGCATGCCTACCGATTCCGCCGCTTCCCGCTGTTCACGGGGGAAATTACGAAAAGCGTTGCGCCAGATTTCCGCGTTAAACGCCGAGGTGTTCAGCGTCAGCGCGACAATCGCCGCCAGCGTTTTATCCAGGTTAATGCCGAGCGTTGGCAGGGATAAAAACAGAAACAGCACCAGCGTTACCAGCGGCGTAGCCCGCGCCAGGCTGATGTAGACCACCAAAAACTGATCAATAAAGGGGATCTTCATCATGCGAATAAACGCAATAACCAGACCGATGACTACCCCGAACGCAATCGCCACACCAGAGATCCAGAGGGTCGTCCATGCGCCTTCAATCAATAACTGCCATGAGATTAAGTCCATGTTCCCTCCTGTTAAAACGGGCGGCGGTTGCCCGCCGCAGAACACTTAAAAACCGGCTAACTTGTGGAACTGATCGGCGTTGGTGATCGGCTCTTTCGGCAGCTCGTAGGTTTCGCCAAACCACTTTTTCTGCAGTTCTGTAAGCTTGCCGGTTTCAGTCATATGGTTCATAAAACCGGTCATAAATTTCAGCAGTTCTGGTGAGTTTTTCGGGATTGGCCACGCCATGTAACCCGGCCCGGAAACCGCCAGACCTTTGGCGAAGACTTTCGGTTTGGCTTTCACCAGATCGTTGACGGAAATCACCACGTTAATCACGTAATCAACACGCTTGTTCGCCAGATCGGCGTAGGCTTCCGGGTAGGATTGGTACTCGACCACTGGCCCGAGTTTTCCGCCCACTTTCTCCAGCATCGCTTTCAGCTCCGGCAAACGTGCCAACAGCGCGCTGCCTGCCTGTACGCCCACTTTTTTACCGCTGAGATCGGCAATGCTATTTAAGGTTTTATCGTCGGCGCGTTTTACAAAATAGTGCTGCGCGGAGGCCCATGGCGGGGTGAAATTAAAGACATTGAGGCGTTCATCGGTAATAACTGCACCGGTGAGTGCCATATCATATTGGCCGGTGGAAACCGCAGCGAGTAACCCCGTCCACGGTAAAATACTTTGGTTAATATTGAATTTTGCGTACTTGCGTAATTCCTCAAGCATATCCTTATTAAAACCATCCGTCTGGCCATTATTCATAAAATTGAATGGCGCGTAATCGTCTTCGGTCGCCACTTTCATGGTGCCGGATTTTTCAATTTCAGGTAAATCCGCTGCGACTGCGTGTAAGGAAAATGCCAAAGAGATCATGGCTGCAAGACAATATTTGCCGAATACGTTTTTCATCTCTCCACCCTTATTTAATGTGCCAGACCGGTATATCCCAGGTGTGCCGGAAGCGTTGCAAGATATATGCCGAAACACGACATCGTGTGTTTTTCATGACTGCGTTTTTACAATAGGGAGGCTTGCGCTTTTGTGAATAGAGCCAGTTCTGGCGAATGGGTGTGTCAGTTAACAGGAAGCTGGTATGGAATTTGCTCCATTGCATAACGCGATATATCCGAAGGAGTGCTGCATGATTCGTCACCTGTTGAATGTGAATTTTGACGGCCAACGCGGGTTGCAGGAGCAAGTCCGCGAATGTTTGATCAACGCCATTCTGAGCGGGATTTTCCCGGCGGATACCGCGCTGCCCTCTTGCCGCCAGCTTGCCAGCCAGCTTAATGTTTCACGCAATACCACCGCGTTGGTGTTTGAAGGCCTGGTCAACGAAGGCTATCTGGTTAGCCGCCCGCGCAGCGGTTACTACCTGCACCCGGATTACTACCGCTGCGGGCAAAACCCGACGCCGCCTGCACCTGAATGCGAGAGCGCTGCACCACTCTGGGGCAACCGCCTGAAAATCACGCCCAGCCAACAGGAGTCAATTCTTAAACCAGCGGGCTGGATGCACTACCGCTACCCCTTTATCTACGGTCAGCCCTATACCCAGCAGTTCCCGCTTGCCAGCTGGCGTGCGGCGGCAAACTGGTTGCACGGCGGGGTGCGCGACCCGGCGTGGGTGATCGATCATATTGATCAGGATGTGCCGATGTTGATTGAGCAGATCCGTACCCGCGTGTTGCCGAAACGCGGCATCGTTGCCGCACCCGATGAGATCCTGATTACACTCGGCTCGCAAAACGCCCTCTATCTACTGACGCGCCTGCTGATGTCGCCCACAACCCGCGTGGCGGTGGAGAATCCCGGTTTTCGCGAAGCCATTAACACCTTCTTATTAAGCGAGCCGCACATCGTGCCACACGATGTTGACAGCGAAGGGCTGGTGCTCAACGAAACGCCTTGCGACTACTACTATGTGACGCCGGGCCACCAGGTACCGACCGGCGTGACAATGAGCAAAGCGCGCCGTACGCAGTTGCTCGATTACGCCGCTCGCCACGATGCGGTGGTGATTGAGGATGATTACGACTCGGAAAGCAACTTTATGCAAAACCCACTGCCCGCGCTGAAAGCCAGCGATCGCAGCGGGCGGGTGATTTATGTCAGCAGCTTGTCAAAAGCGTTGTCGCCGGGTTTGCGGCTGGGGTACATGGTCGCCGCGCCGGAAATCATTGACGAAGCGCGGGCATTGCGCCGCCTGGTGTACCGCCATCCGCCAACCAATATTCAATACCAAATGGCGCATTTTCTGGCTCAGGGGCATTACGAAACCCATTTGCGCCGCTACCACGAAGACTCTGCCCGCCGTTGGGATTGTCTGCATAACGCGCTACACACGTTTCTGCCGGAGTGTCAGTTGATGCAAGGTAGCGAACATGCCAACGCCTTCTGGCTGCGCACGCCAGAGCAAATCAACACCCAGCAACTAACCTGGCGCGCCGCCCATGCGGGCGTGTTGATTGAGCCGGGCGCACGGCATTTTCTTGACGCCGCACCGCCGGATAACTTCTTTCGCATGGGGTTTCACGCCATCAACCCGGATGCGATTGCGCCTGGCGTGGAGGTGTTGCGCGGTCAGTTGGCGCAGCTGTGTTGATATTTTGAGCGGTTGTCGCCGCCTCGCAGGAAGGAATGATTAATCGCTTCCATACTGAAGCAAACCCTTTTCTCGCGAGGACACTATGCCACTGCCAGATTTTCATGTTTCCGAACCGTTTACGCTCGGCATTGAACTGGAGTTACAGGTTGTTAACCCGCCGGGTTACGATTTGAGCCAGGACTCTTCGCGCCTGATCGACGCGGTAAAACACCAGATAAGTGCCGGTGAGGTCAAACATGATATCACCGAAAGTATGCTGGAGATTGCCACCGGCGTGTGCCGGGATATTAATCAGGCAGCACATCAGTTTTCCGCTATGCAGCATGTGATTTTGCAGGCGGCATCCGGGCACCATGTGCAGATATGCGGCGGCGGCACTCACCCTTTTCAGAAATGGCAACGCCAGGAGATCTGCAACGATGAGCGTTATAGCCGCACGCTGGAGACGTTTGGTTATTTGATGCAACAGGCGACGGTGTTTGGTCAGCACGTGCATGTTGGCTGCACCAATGGCGACGACGCGATCTATTTGCTGCATGGTCTTTCGCGTTTTGTGCCGCACTTTATTGCGCTCAGCGCCGCCTCGCCCTATATCCAGGGCACCGATACCCGCTACGCGTCGTCGCGTCTGAACATTTTCTCTGCCTTCCCTGATAATGGCCCGATGCCGTGGGTGGCGAACTGGCAGGAATTTGAAGGGTTGTTTCGCCGCCTGAGTTACACCTCGATGATTGAAAGCATCAAAGACTTGCACTGGGATATTCGCCCGAGCCCACATTTTGGCACCGTTGAAGTGCGAGTCATGGACACGCCACTTACCCTGTCGCATGCGATTAATGTTGCCGGGTTTATCCAGGCGCTGTCGCACTGGCTGCTGGCCGAGCGGCCATTTAAACACCAGCCGCAGGATTATTTACTGTATAAATTCAACCGCTTCCAGGCCTGCCGTTACGGGCTGGAGGGCGTGATTACCGATGTGCACACCGGTGAGCAATACACCATCGCCGAGGATCTCACTCGCCTGCTGGAGAAGCTCGCGCCGTCGGCAGATAAACTCAATGCGAGCAGCGCACTGGGTGAACTGGCAAACGTGGTGAAACGCGGTAAAAGCGAAGCACAGATGATGCGTGAATTCATCGCCGATGGTGGCTCGCTAATTGGGTTAATGCAAAAACACGCTGAGATTTGGGCGGCGGGATAAAGAGTTAATTTTTTAGTTATTATTCTTAACCACAACTTAAATAACCTGCGAATCAGCAGGTTATTTTTTTCTTATTACTCAAGATAATAACCACTAAGTGGTAGATGAACTTGACAGAATTGACAAATATCAACAAGCCCTGTGTTAGAAATAAAGACCTCGCCCTCTACTCCGATAACGAATTAAAGCAAACGAGAAAATGAGGCATTTGTATGAGATGGATTTACCGTTTATCAATGAAATTTAAATTACTACTGGCTTTACTGCCTTTATTGTTTGCACTTATATGGTTAGCAACCAGCGGCATCCTGGCGCGTGTGGAAACAGGCCAGCAGATGCGCACCATCATGTCATTAACGGATCTGGCGAAAAATGCCGGTGGCGTTATTCATGAATTACAAAAAGAGCGCGGCATGAGTGCAGGATATATCGGCAGTAAAGGCCAGCAATTTAACGCTGAATTATCTGCGCAATATATTCTCTCTGATAAAGCCCTGAGCCAATTAGCCGAGGCGTTAAAACAATTCCCACTCCAGCGGGCGAATAACGATATTCGTCGCGCTCTCGAGCAATTCCATCAGCATCAACAAGGCATAACGGATTTTCGCCAACAAATTCACGCACTGAGCGTTAGCGGCACAGAATCGCTGACCTGGTACAGCACCATTATTAGCGATTTGCTCAATGTGGTGGGCGGTATTAGTCAGCTGACCGATAACGGCGAAATTGTGAATCAACTGGCGGCATATTACAGCGTGCTGAATGCCAAAGAGCAAACCGGCGTTGAACGTGCGTTGATGTCTAACGTGTTTTCTGCCGATCGGTTTACCGACGGGCAGTTCCGCCAGCTAAATGAAGTGGTAGGTAAGCAGCTTTCCTGGCTGGCGGCTACGCGCGCGTTCAGCACTGCCGCCGTCAATGAAAGACTGGCGGCGCAACTGCAAACCCCAAAAGTAATGCGCGCGCTTGAGATGCGCCAGCAGGCGATTGATCACGTAGCGACGGGTGGTTTTGGCATCGCCCCAACCGACTGGTTTAACGCCCAGACTGCGCGTATTAATACGCTGAAATCCGTGGAAGATGCCGCGGCAAACACCCTGTTGCAGACGGCAAAAGGTCTGGCGGATAACGCCTGGCGTGATGTGATTGTTTTTGCGGTGATAAGCGTTGCAGCCCTGGTGATCGCACTGTTCTTCGCCCTGCTGGTCGCCAGCAGTATCCATCGCCAGTTGCATCATTCACTGGCAACCATTGAGGGGATGGACGGCGATCTCACCCAGCGGCTGGATGTGCCGGGCAGCGATGAGTTGTCTTTGCTGAACCGTGCTTACAACCAGGCCATCGAGAATATTCAGCATATTGTGAGCGAGATAAAACACGGCGCGGGCGTGCTGCGCGGCGCCAGTTCCGAGATTGCCAGCGGTAACCAGGATCTGGCCTCACGGACGGATGAACAAGCCGCATCGTTGGTGGAAACAGCAGCCAGCATGGAACAGATCGCAACCGCGGTGAACCAGACGGCGGATAACGCCAATGAAGCCAAACGGCTAACGCAAGAGATGGAACAGCAAGTGCAGGAAGCAAGCCGGGTGGCGGGTGAAGCCAGCCAGAGCATGATTGCCATTCGCGGCTCCAGCGAGCAGATCTCGAATATTGTTAGCTCGATTGACGAAATCTCGTTCCAGACCAACCTGCTGGCGCTAAATGCAGCAGTGGAAGCCGCGCGCGCCGGTGAACTGGGCAAAGGTTTCGCCGTGGTGGCGAGCGAAGTCCGTAACCTTTCGCAACGGTGCGCCAATGACGCCCATCAGATCCGCGAACTGGTGAGCAAAAACATGGAGCAGATCCAGCAAGGCGTCACGCTGGTGCAGGCTTCTGACCGCGCGCTGCAATCGGCAAAAGACCATACCGGGCAGATGCTGGCATTTGTCAGCGACATTGCCCGCGCGGCGAGCGAACAGTCGCTGGGTGTATCGCAGGTGCATCAAGCCTTGAACCAACTTGAGCAGGTAACCCAGCAAAATGCCGGGCTGGTCGCCAGTGCAGCGACCGCCAGCCAGATGCTGGATCAACAATCGGAAACCATGTCGACGCTGGTTGACCGCTTCGTCGTCGCGTAAATGCCTGTCGGGGAACGTTGCACAGCGCGCAGCTTTCCCCGACAATGCGGCTTTTCACCATCGATTAACACTTTATGAAACACTCGTTAGAACCGCTGCTTACGCTGGCAGGCATTCTGCTGATGGCCTTTCTTTCCGTGCTGCTGCTTCCCGCGCCTGCGCCAGGGTTGCAACTGGCGCAAAGTCTGGTACAGCGCTTTCATCTGCTCGATCTAACCCAGCTTTACATCATTCTTTACTGCTTGTGGTTTTTGTTGCTCGGCACGGTGGAGTTTTTTGTGGTGCGCTTTATCTGGAAGCGCTGGCTCGCCGTCTAAAAACGCAACGTTCCCCTTCCCTGTGCTTGTACGGTGGGGAACACGCCCGCCTTCACCCTAAATAACTATTCAATAGTCGTTCTAATTTTTTGAACACTACGCGCAAATAGTTCAGCTTTTTCTTTTGCCATCACAGGCCTATCATTCCTCCTATTCGGGCAAAACAGCCCATTACGAACGTAACTGGCCCGCAGGTTGGCCGTAAAATTAATCAAAACTTTCGTTGCAGGCCAGGTTAACCATGAACCCATTACAGAAACTTTTTAGCGCTTTGTTTCCACAGTCCGCGGGTAACAACGTAGCGGACGTGCAGCCAACTTCAGGAGTGATCATGTCAGACAATTTTCTCGCTTTAGCAAAACAACGCCGCACCATTTACGCCCTGGGTAAAGATCTGCCGGTGGCAGAAGATGTCGTCATTGAAACCATCAAAGAAGCGATTCGCCAGGCACCTTCGGCGTTTAACTCACAGAGTTCCCGTGCGCTGATCCTGTTAGGTAAAGAACATGTGCAGTTCTGGGAGCTGACGCGTGAACAACTGAGAAAGATCGTGCCGGAAGAGAGCTTTAAAGCTACGTCCGACAAGCTGGACGGCTTTGCCGCAGCGGCAGGTTCAGTGCTGTTCTTTGAAGATCAGGATGTGGTGAAAGGTTTGCAGGAGCAGTTTGCGGCTTACGCGGATAACTTCCCGGTATGGTCTGAACACAGCACTGGTATTGCACAATACGCCGTGTGGCTGGCGCTGGCCGAGAAAGGCATCGGCGCGAATCTGCAACACTATAACCCGCTGGTTGACGCCGATGTGCAGCGCACCTGGGGCATTCCGGCGAACTGGAAACTGCGCGGCCATATGAACTTCGGTTCTATCGTGGCGCAGGCTGGCGATAAAGCCTTTATGGATGACGCCAAACGCTTTGTAGTTGCCCGTTAATTAAGCGTAAGCGGCTGAATAATCATTACGTAACAAGCCGACAGACATAAAAAAGCCGCCTTCATTGAAGGCGGCTTTTTTTTACAGCAGGCAAAAATTACTGTTGGCTTTCGCGCTCAGCAATAAAACCCAGCGCTTTGTTGATACGCGCGATGCTGCGCGCCTGGCCAATGGCGTGAACGGTGACGTCCAGCGCTGGCGACTGACCTGCGCCGGTCACGGCAACGCGCAGCGGCATACCAACTTTACCCATACCCACTTCCAGTTCATCGGCGGTCGCCTGAATCGCGTGATGAACATTTTCCGCCGTCCAGTCGCTGATGGCAGCCAGTTTGTCACGCACCACTTCCAGCGGCTGACGCGCAACCGGACGCAGGTGTTTTTTCGCCGCATCGGCGTCGAATTCGTCAAACTCTTCATAGAAATAACGGCAGCTGGCCGCCATCTCTTTCAGCGTTTTGCAACGCTCGCCGAGCAGCTTCACCAGTTCAAACAGCTGCGGGCCGGTATGGGTATCGATGTTTTCCTGCTCAATGTGCCACTGCAGGTGCGTCGCCACATACTCGGGATCCAGCGTATTAATATAGTGGTGGTTCAGCCACAGCAGCTTGTCGGTGTTGAACGCGCTCGCCGATTTGCTTACCGCGCCGAGTGAGAACAGCTTGATCATCTCTTCGCGGGTGAAGATTTCCTGATCGCCGCTTGACCAGCCCAGGCGCACCAGATAGTTAAGCAGCGCTTCCGGCAGGTAACCGTCATCGCGATACTGCATTACGCTGACCGCACCATGGCGTTTAGAGAGCTTTTTGCCGTCGTCGCCGTTGATCATCGACACGTGCGCATAAACCGGAACCGGCGCGTTCAGCGCTTTCAGGATGTTGATCTGACGCGGCGTGTTGTTGATATGGTCTTCACCACGGATAACGTGGGTAATTTCCATATCCCAGTCATCCACCACAACGCAGAAGTTATAGGTCGGCGAGCCATCAGTACGGCGAATAATCAGATCGTCGAGTTCGAGGTTGCTGAACTCAATCGGGCCACGAATCTGATCGTCAAAAATAACAGAACCATCCTGCGGGTTGGCAAAACGCACCACACACGGCTCATCATCAGCATGATGCGAGTGATCGTGGCGGCAACGGCCGTCATAACGCGGTTTTTCATTGTTTGCCATCTGCGTTTCGCGCAGTTGCTCAAGGCGTTCTTTCGAGCAGTAACATTTATAGGCGGTACCGGCTTTGAGCATCTCGTCGATAACCGCGTTATAGCGATCAAAGCGTTTGGTCTGGAAATACGGGCCTTCGTCCCACTCCAGATTCAGCCAGTTCATGCCATCCATGATGGCTTCAATTGCTTCCGGAGTGGAGCGCTCGAGATCGGTGTCTTCAATACGCAGCACAAACTCACCGCCGTGATTACGTGCAAATAGCCAGGAGTAAAGAGCAGTGCGCGCGCCGCCAACATGCAGATAGCCGGTGGGGCTTGGCGCGAAGCGAGTTTTGATTTTCATGAAATGGCCTTACGTTTATAAAGATGCCGACCGTCGGCAATAGCTAAAATGAAGTGGGCGATATTCTATCACTGTGGGCTGATTCCTCAATGTTGTTGCCGCAATGAGGGGTTTATCAGGCTATTTTGTTTAGAAATCATGCTCTCGCGACGCTTTACGCAGCGGGTTGTCTAATTTTACGACGAACGAACAATTTCTTTTGAAAATGCGTTGACTCATTTTCAACTCTCCCTATAATGCGACTCCACACAGCGGGGGTGATTAGCTCAGCTGGGAGAGCACCTCCCTTACAAGGAGGGGGTCGGCGGTTCGATCCCGTCATCACCCACCACGATTTTTGTGGCTTCCGCAGTGTAGATAAGAATGAGAAGTGGGTGATTAGCTCAGCTGGGAGAGCACCTCCCTTACAAGGAGGGGGTCGGCGGTTCGATCCCGTCATCACCCACCACTTTCTCGCCAGCGAATTCTTATCAGTTGAAGTACCGAAGTGGGTGATTAGCTCAGCTGGGAGAGCACCTCCCTTACAAGGAGGGGGTCGGCGGTTCGATCCCGTCATCACCCACCACTTCGGGTCGTTAGCTCAGTTGGTAGAGCAGTTGACTTTTAATCAATTGGTCGCAGGTTCGAATCCTGCACGACCCACCAATGTAAAAAAGCGCCCTAAAGGCGCTTTTTTGCTTTCTGCCATTTGCCTGCCCCATTCCAGCCATCAGTTAGAATCTCTTGCAGCCATTGATTGCCAACTACAGCGATGCAATCTCTAAATCGATGAATATTTCCCCGCCGCACAAATGCTTTTAGGGGGAATATAAACGCCATAATTCACGTTAAGTTAGCCATTAACCCCCCCTATCAACAATAGAAGAAAGAATAAAATACCACTATTTTCAAAGAGTAAGGATGGTAACCTTTATCCATAATTTATCCTTAATGTCCGGATATGATGCCCGCCGAACGGCCATTCGATTAAGACAATTCAAGAAATAGATGATGACGGCCGATAACAATGTTTTATGGCAAAAAGGAGTGTGCAATGACCACAATCTCGACAACCACAGCGTCAATTCAGACTGGCAGCGCGGGCAGTTCATCGTCCACCAGCAACGACACCGCATCGCAAATCAGCCGCATTACTCAGAAGATCACCAAGCTGACGCAACAGCTGAAAGAAGTCGCTAACGGTAGCGGTTCGACCGAAGACAAAAAGAAACAGCAAGAGATGATTCAGGCTCAAATCCAACAACTGCAAGCGCAGCTGGCACAATTGCAGCGCAAACAGGCTGAGGAAGCAGAGCAGAAGCAAGCCCAGCAGCAACCGCAAGCCAAAGCGGAAGGGGTTAACAACCCTTCCGACGATCATCAGGTTGATATTTACGTCTGAGTAAATAACGGGTCGTCCTCACGGGCCTGGTTTAAACACCGGGCCTGTTCTCTGACCACTTCCCACAATGCCTGCGCAGCCCCCGATAGCGAACGGTTTTTCCGCCGCACCAGCATAATTTTGCGCTGCATATCCGGCACCAGCCTTTTTACCGCCAGCTCACTCCCCTGAGGCAGCGGCAACGCGAGTGCAGGCAGAATACTGATGCCGATCCCCGCTTCAACCATTGGAAACAGCGTCGCCGGATGGCCAATCTCCTGCACGATTGTCGCGCGTACGGCAAAATGGCGGAGCGCCGCATCAATAAGCGGTCGGCTGCCGGATGCATAATCCTGCACCACCAGTCGCGCGCCATCCAGCGCCGACCACGGCACCCCCGCAAGCTGCGCCCACGGATGATCATTGCGGCACAGCAAAAAGAACGGTTCCTCGAGGATCTCTTCGCTCTGAAAATCATTCACCGGACCAGGATCGATAACAATGCCAAAATCCACCTCGCCCTGGCGAATGCTCTCCAGCACCCATTGCTGCGGCCTATCGTGCAGCACGAAATCAATTTCGGGATAGCGCTGGTTACTGCTGGCGATGCACTGCGGGATCAGGTGCGCCGAAATGGTCTGGCTCGCCGCCACGCGCACCGTGCCAGTCAGTTGCTGCCCGACACGCCCGGCTTCACGCAGTGTGCTGCTAAGCTCATCTAATAGCCGCTCAAGGCGTCCGGCAAGTTGGTGCCCGGCTTCGGTCAACACCACTTCGCGGGTCGTTCGGTCAAGCAGACGCACACCGGTTTGCAGCTCCAGCTCTTTCACGCTGTGGCTTACCGCAGACTGGCTGAGGCCGATTATCTCCCCTGCCCGGCTAAAACTTTTGGCCTGCGCCACTGTGACAAAGACCCGTAACTGACGTAAGGAATAATTCATCTTATAAATTCATGAATGGATGCAATAAATCAATTTTATTTCTCAAAGCAGAAAAAGCACAATAGCGGCATCGACTTTCAGGAGTGCACATGAAACTTTTTCGTATCCTTGATCCTTTTACGCTCACACTGGTGTGTACCGTTCTGCTGGCCTCTTTCTTCCCGGCGCGCGGCGGTTTTGTGCCGTTTTTCGAAGGGCTGACTACCGCCGCCATTGCACTGTTGTTTTTTATGCATGGGGCAAAGTTGTCACGTGAGGCGATCATTGCTGGCGGCAGCCACTGGCGTTTACATCTTTGGGTAATGTGCAGCACATTTGTGCTTTTCCCGGCGCTCGGCGTGCTGTTTGTCTGGTGGTCGCCGGTGAATATCAGCCAGGAACTGTATACCGGTTTCCTTTATCTGTGCATTCTGCCTGCGACCGTTCAATCAGCTATCGCCTTTACCTCGCTGGCGGGCGGTAATGTCGCAGCGGCGGTGTGCTCAGCATCGGCTTCCAGCTTACTCGGCATCTTTCTGTCGCCGCTGCTGGTTGGCCTACTGATGGACCTGCACGGTGCAGAAGGTAGCCTTGAGCAAGTGGGCAAGATCATGCTGCAACTGCTGCTGCCGTTTGTGCTGGGGCACCTTTCACGTCCGTGGACCGGTGCCTTTGTGGCGAAACATAAGAAGTGGATTTCAAAAACCGACCAGACGTCGATTCTGCTGGTGGTTTACTCCGCCTTTAGCGAAGCGGTGGTGAACGGTATTTGGCATAAAGTGGGCGTCGGCTCACTGTTGTTTATCGTGGTGGCGAGCCTGGTGCTGCTGGCGATTGTCATCTCGGTAAACGTGGTTGTTGCGCGTAAGTGCGGGTTCAACAAAGCCGATGAAATCACTATTGTTTTCTGCGGTTCGAAAAAGAGCCTCGCCAACGGTATCCCTATGGCCAACATCCTGTTCCCGACGTCGGTGATCGGGATGATGGTGCTGCCGCTGATGATTTTCCATCAGATTCAGTTAATGGTCTGCGCCGTGCTGGCGCGTCGCTATAAACGTCAAACGGAGCAACAGCAGGCGCAGGAAGCGGCGAAAGCCTAACCGCGTTTCAGGGGCTGCACCAGATGGCTCAGCCCTTCGGTTTTGATAAGCAAGGTTATCTGCATCAACTCGCCCAGCCGCCCGGCAGGAAACGAATCCTTCCGGGCAAACCATAGCAGATACTCTTCAGGCAGATCGATAAGCCGCCGCCCCTGGTACTTACCAAACGGCATAACGGTGTTAGCAATCTCGACGAGCTGTTCCTTTTCCATTTACGCTCCCAGCAGGCGAATCATCTCGGCTTCGTCGATCACCTCAATCCCCAGCTCCTGCGCCTTCGCAAGCTTAGAGCCTGCCGCTTCCCCGGCAATCACCAGATCCGTTTTCTTCGACACGCTGCCCGCCACTTTTGCGCCTAACGCCGTTAAACGTGCTTTGGCGTCATCGCGCGAAAGCTGGCTCAGGCTACCGGTCAGCACGATGGTTTTGCCGGCAAACGGACTGTCGATCTCTTCGGCTTTGACGACAACCGGCGCAGGCCAGTGAATACCTACATCCTCGACTAACTGGCGGATAACCTCGCGGTTGCTCTCTTCATTGAAGAAGTTGTCCACGTGTTTCGCCACGACAACACCAACATCGGGCACTTTTTGCAGGTCATCAACGCTTGCGGCCATCAACGCCTCCAGTGTACCAAAGTAAGCCGCCAGACCGGCCGCCGTGGCTTCGCCAACCTCGCGAATACCAAGCGCATAGAGGAAACGGGCAAAAGTTGTCTCTTTGGCTTTCTCCAGCGCATTGACCACGTTTTGCGCCGATTTCGGCCCCATACGATCTAACCCGGTGAGTTTACCGGCCGTAAGGCGGAACAGATCCGCCGGCGTGTGGACATACTCTTTTTCAACCAGTTGGTCGATTATCTTATCGCCCATGCCATCAACATCCATTGCACGACGAGAGACAAAATGCTTAAGCGACTCTTTACGTTGCGCGCCACAGATTAATCCGCCGGTACAGCGAGCAACGGCTTCGCCTTCAACACGCTCAACATCAGAACCGCACACAGGACAGTGCGTCGGGAAAAGCACTTCTCGGGTTTCCTGCGGACGCTCAGAAAGCACCACATTGACCACCTGCGGGATCACATCCCCGGCGCGGCGAATCACCACTTTGTCGCCAATACGCAGGCCAAGGCGGTCAATCTCATCAGCGTTGTGGAGCGTTGCGTTACTGACCAGCACCCCGGCAACGTGTACCGGCTCAAGCCTGGCGACAGGCGTAATCGCACCGGTCCGCCCGACCTGGAACTCAACGTCGCGCACAAAGGTCATCTGTTCCTGCGCCGGGAATTTGAAAGCAACCGCCCAGCGTGGCGCGCGAGCAACAAAGCCCAGCTGTTCCTGTAAATCAAGCGAGTCGACCTTAATCACCACACCATCAATATCAAAACCAAGCGTTGGGCGATCGGCCTCAACCTGGTGGTAGAAGGCCAGCACCTCTTCCGGCGTACTGCATAAACGTATGCGGTCACTCACCGGCAGCCCCCAGGTTTTGAACTGCTGCAAACGCCCCAGATGACTACGCGGCAGTTCACCCCCTTCAAGAATGCCGATGCCGTAACAGAAGAAGGTTAACGGGCGTTTGGCGGTGATACGCGGATCGAGCTGGCGCAAGGAGCCTGCCGCAGCGTTACGCGGATTGGCAAACACTTTCGCACCGGTACGCCGCGCATCTTCGTTGATTTTTTCAAATCCCGATTGCGGCAAAAACACTTCACCACGCACTTCAAGGCGGGCGGGGATATTGTCGCCGTGCAGCTTGAGCGGGATGGTGCGGATAGTGCGCACGTTGGTGGTGATATCCTCTCCGGTGGTGCCATCACCGCGCGTTGCCGCACGCATCAGCACACCGTTTTCGTAGAGAATACTGACCGCCAGGCCATCCAGCTTTAGCTCGCAGCAGTAGGTGAGCGCGTCGGTGCTTTTCAGCCTGTCCTGCACACGTTTGTTAAAAGCGAGGAAACTCTCTTCGTCAAACACGTTGTCCAGCGACAGCATCGGCACTTCATGGCGTATCTGGCTAAAAGCGGTAAGCGGTGCTGCGCCAACACGCTGCGTCGGCGAATCCGGTGTAACTAAATCCGGGCGCTGCGCTTCGAGTTCACGCAGTTCACGCATCAGACGATCGTACTCGGCGTCCGGGATCTCCGGTGCGTCCATAACATGGTACAGATATTCATGATGGCGAAGGCTGGTTCGCAGTTCTGTCAGTTGTTGTTCAATTGAGTCCATATCGCACCATCAATGATAAAAAACCCCCGACTGGCGGGGGTTCTGAAAGGAAATAATGTTCGTGGTTCCGTTACGCGTTGGCGTCTTTGACCTCGCGAATACGATCCTGGTATTCACGTAATTTCTGCGGCGTCATCATCCGACGCTGATCGTCCAGCACCACGCCACCGACTTCGTCGGCGATATGCTGCGCTGATTGCAGCATCAGTTTAAAGTTTTGCAGCTCATCACCATAAGACGGCACCTGCATAAAGATGGTGACGCCAGGTGTTGCCATCTCGCTCATCGTATCGACATCAAACGTGCCGGGATTGACCATATTGGCCAGGCTGAAAAGCGCCGGGCCACTGCCGTCCGGGCTGAGATGACGATGAAAAATGCTCATATCGCCGAATTTAAACCCGGCCTGCAAAATGCTGTTCAGCAGCACTTCACCATTCAACGTGCTGCCATGGTGTGCAGCAACGTTCATGATAATCACGGTCTCTTTACGCTGCGGTTTTTCCACTGGCGCTTCAGCAACCAGTTCAGGTTCCGGCTGAGGCGCTGGCTGCGCAATTTCAGGTTGCGATTGATACTGTGGCGCAGGCTGCTGCGGCGCTACAGGCTGTTGCGGGGTATGGCGCACCGGCTGCGTTTCAAATGCAGGTGCTTGCGCAGGGCGTTCCGGCTGCTGCTGTGAATAAGGCTGCTGCGCGTGGTGTGGCGGCTCTTCAGGTTGAACCGGCTGTGCCGACGGGCGTGGCTGTGCCGACGCATAAGGCGGCTGATATTGGTGCTGACGCGGCGTGTCCTGCTCGTTACTGACTCCCGGCGCATGATTCACTTTGTGAACACGAACTTCACCTACGCCTTCGTCGTCTTCGACATCCTCGTCATCCAACTCTTCGTCGTCACGTCTCGACTTCATACGTTTTAATGGGCGATCCCGGAACATAGACGAACGTTCTTTGCGACTGGTCCAAAACCCATGAACCAGCAAAGCAATTATGGCGATCGCGCCAACAATGATTAATATCAGACGCAAATCCTGCATCATTATATTCTCTGTTGTTCTAACACCTTGCCACCACGGCAAACATTTACTCACTAAGAGTATTTGCGCATTACGTCAAGTGCAAGTGCGCGCGTGTCTTTCACAGCATAAAGATGAACGAAATTGTGCTTTTTGCTGTTTTTTCGAACATTTCCGAACGGGTTTCCCCAGTATGATGAATATTATAAGCTGCAGTTTTAGGTCGTAATGATAGGAGTATGACCAGATTATGGTTTCATCATCCCCGTCTGCTGCTCGCAGTGGCATGTTTTACTTTTCCCAGGGTTGGAAACTGGTCACACTGCCAGGCATTCGCCGCTTTGTGATCTTGCCGTTAATGGTGAATATTTTGCTGATGGGCGGCGCGTTCTGGTGGCTGTTTACCCGCCTCGATGGTTGGATCCCTTCGCTGATGAGCCATGTGCCGGACTGGCTGCAGTGGCTTAGCTATTTACTGTGGCCCATTGCCGTTGTCTCAATTCTGTTGGTGTTCGGCTACTTCTTCTCAACCCTTGCGAATTGGATTGCTGCTCCCTTTAACGGCTTGCTGGCAGAACAACTGGAAGCACGTCTCACCGGCGCGACACCGCCCGACGTCGGCGTTTTGGCGTTGCTCAAAGATGTGCCACGCATAATGAAGCGCGAATGGCAAAAACTGGCCTGGTATCTGCCCCGCGCCTTGCTGTTGCTGGTGCTCTATTTTATTCCCGGGATTGGGCAAACCGTCGCCCCGGTGCTGTGGTTCCTGTTCAGTGCATGGATGCTGGCTATCCAGTACTGCGACTACCCGTTTGATAACCACAAAGTGCCGTTTAAAGCGATGCGCGTTTCCTTACGCGAACGTAAGGTTATTAATATGCAATTTGGTGCGCTCACCAGCCTGTTTACGATGATTCCAGTGCTGAATCTGGTGGTGATGCCAGTAGCAGTATGTGGCGCGACGGCGATGTGGGTGGATTGCTACCGGGAAAAACACGCAGTTTGGCGGTAAGGAATTATTCCGTTTCTTATTCCATACTGGTTAGCATTATTTCGCCTCAGCATATAGATATGCGATTTCCTTACTTCCCCCTCAACAGTAAGTGCGTATGCTGAGGTGGTTCCCAAATTTCATACAGTTAAGGACGGGCTATGAGTAAGATTTTTGAAGACAACTCGTTGACGATAGGTCATACGCCGCTGGTTCGACTGAACCGCATCGGTAACGGCCGCATTCTGGCGAAGGTCGAATCACGTAACCCAAGCTTCAGCGTAAAATGCCGTATCGGTGCCAATATGATTTGGGATGCCGAAAAACGCGGGGTGCTGAAACCGGGCGTAGAACTGGTTGAACCAACCAGTGGCAACACCGGGATCGCGCTGGCCTATGTAGCGGCTGCACGCGGCTACAAACTGACGCTGACCATGCCAGAAACCATGAGCATCGAACGCCGTAAACTGCTGAAGGCATTAGGTGCGAACCTGGTACTAACGGAAGGCGCAAAAGGCATGAAGGGCGCGATCCAGAAAGCGGAAGAAATTGTCGCCAGCGATCCAGCGAAATTCCTGCTGTTGCAGCAATTCAGTAATCCGGCTAACCCGGAAATTCATGAAAAAACCACCGGCCCGGAAATCTGGGAAGACACCGATGGTCAGGTTGATGTATTTATCTCCGGCGTGGGCACTGGCGGTACACTGACTGGCGTAACGCGTTATATCAAAAATACCAAAGGCAAAACTGACCTGATCACCGTCGCAGTCGAACCAACGGATTCTCCGGTTATTTCCCAGGCGCTGGCAGGCGAAGAGCTAAAACCAGGCCCACATAAAATTCAGGGCATCGGCGCGGGTTTTATTCCCGGTAACCTGGATTTGAAACTGATCGATAAAGTTGTCAAAATCACCAACGAAGAAGCCATCAGTACTGCGCGTCGTCTGATGGAAGAAGAAGGTATTCTGGCGGGTATCTCTTCGGGTGCTGCTGTTGCGGCGGCGCTGAAATTACAAGAAGACGAAACCTTTACCAATAAGAATATCGTGGTGATTTTGCCTTCTTCTGGCGAGCGTTATTTAAGTACCGCATTGTTTGCCGATCTGTTTACAGAGAAAGAATTGCAACAATGATGCCAGATTGTTAAATCAGCATAAAAAAGCACCCATTGCGGTGCTTTTTTGTGGCATATATCAAATTTTTGTCCTACCTGGCATTGCCTGAAACCTCCTGGTCTGGTATTTAACCATCACATTTATTTTGATGCGCGAAATTAATCGAAGGCAAGATTTCATCAAGCTGAATCGATTTTATGATTTGGTTCAATTCTGCCTTTCGCTGCATAATGTTTAATGACGAGCGAAACGTCAGCAGCCAGAAGCGCCAGCGTTTGGTTGCGCCAGGCAGGCTTCTGTAGTTTGTCCCGTTGCGCCGGCGCTAACAATACAGGCTAAAGTCATGCCGCCAGGCTAGACTTTAGTTCCACAACACTAAACCTATAAGTTGGGGAAATACAATGTTCCAGCAAGAAGTTACCATTACCGCTCCGAACGGTCTGCATACCCGCCCTGCTGCTCAGTTTGTGAAAGAAGCAAAAGGCTTCTCTTCTGAAATCACTGTGACTTCTAACGGCAAAAGCGCTAGCGCGAAAAGCCTGTTCAAACTGCAAACTTTGGGCCTGACTCAAGGTACTGTTGTGACGTTGACCGCTGAAGGCGAAGACGAGCAAAAAGCGGTTGAGCATCTGGTTAAACTGATGGCAGAACTTGAGTAAGTTTTACTTACTCGTTCTTTTCAAGATCAGTCACAAGTAAAGGTAGGGTTATGATTTCAGGCATTTTAGCATCCCCGGGTATCGCTTTCGGCAAAGCACTGCTGCTGAAAGAAGACGAGATCGTCATCGACCGGAAGAAAATTTCTGCCGACAAGGTTGACCAGGAAGTTGAGCGTTTCCTGAGCGGTCGTGCCAAAGCATCGGCACAGCTGGAAGCAATCAAAACGAAAGCGGGTGAAACTTTCGGTGAAGAAAAAGAAGCCATCTTCGAAGGGCATATTATGCTGCTGGAAGATGAGGAGCTGGAGCAGGAAATCATAGCCCTGATTAAAGATAAGAACATGACTGCCGATGCGGCAGCGCATGAAGTTATCGAAGGTCAGGCAACTGCCCTGGAAGAGCTGGATGATGAATATCTGAAAGAACGTGCCGCTGACGTACGTGACATCGGTAAGCGTCTGCTTCGCAACATCCTGGGTATGCCGATTATCGATCTGAGCGCAATTCAGGAAGAAGTGATTCTGGTTGCGGCTGATCTGACACCGTCAGAAACCGCACAGTTGAACCTGAAAAAAGTGCTTGGATTTATCACTGATATCGGTGGTCGTACTTCCCATACTTCTATCATGGCGCGCTCCCTTGAGTTGCCAGCGATCGTGGGCACCGGTAGCGTCACCACGCAGGTGAAAAACGGCGATTATCTGATCCTCGATGCGGTTAACAACAAAGTCTACGTTAACCCGAGCGATGAAGAGATTGAGACACTGCGCGCGGCGCAAACTCAGGTTGCTGAAGAGAAAGCCGAACTGGCGAAACTGAAAGATCTGCCGGCGATCACCCTTGATGGTCATCAGGTGGAAGTGTGCGCCAACATCGGTACCGTTCGCGATATCGCGGGTGCTGAGCGCAATGGCGCCGAAGGTGTTGGTCTGTACCGTACCGAATTCCTGTTCATGGATCGCGACGCCCTGCCGACGGAAGAAGAGCAGTTCGAAGCCTACAAAGCGGTGGCTGAAGCCTGCGGTTCTCAGGCCGTTATCGTCCGTACCATGGACATTGGCGGCGATAAAGAGCTGCCGTACATGAATTTTCCGAAAGAAGAAAACCCGTTCCTGGGCTGGCGTGCTGTGCGTATTGCCATGGATCGCAAAGAGATCCTGCGCGATCAGGTACGTGCGATTCTGCGCGCTTCCGCTTTTGGTAAACTGCGAATTATGTTCCCGATGATCATCTCTGTCGAAGAAGTGCGCGCACTGAAGAAAGAGATTGAGATCTACAAACAAGAATTGCGTAACGAAGGCAAGGCGTTTGACGAGAGCATTGAAATTGGCGTGATGGTGGAAACCCCTGCTGCCGCGACAATTGCCCGCCATCTGGCGAAAGAAGTCGATTTCTTTAGTATCGGTACCAATGATTTGACGCAGTACACCCTGGCGGTTGACCGTGGTAATGATATGATTTCACATCTTTACCAGCCGATGTCACCGTCTGTACTCACCCTGATCAAGCAAGTTATTGATGCTTCTCATGCGGAAGGCAAATGGACTGGCATGTGTGGTGAGCTTGCTGGCGACGAACGTGCTACACTTCTGTTGCTGGGGATGGGTCTGGATGAATTCAGTATGAGCGCCATTTCTATCCCGCGCATTAAGAAGATTATTCGTAACACAAACTTCGAAGATGCGAAGGTGTTAGCAGAGCAGGCTCTTGCTCAACCGACAACGGACGAGTTAATGATGCTGGTTAACAAGTTCATTGAAGAAAAAACAATCTGCTAATCCACGAGATGCGCCCAAATTACTGCTTAGGAGAAGATCATGGGTTTTTTCGATAAACTGAAATCTTTGGTTTCTGATGATAAAAAAGACACCGGAACCATTGAGATTATTGCCCCACTTTCTGGCGATATCGTCAACATTGAAGATGTACCGGATGTTGTATTCGCTGAGAAAATCGTTGGTGATGGCATTGCTATCAAACCGACCGGTAACAAAATGGTAGCCCCGGTTGATGGTACTATCGGTAAAATCTTTGAAACCAACCATGCCTTCTCTATCGAATCCGATAGTGGCATCGAACTGTTTGTTCACTTCGGTATCGACACCGTTGAACTGAAAGGTGAAGGTTTCAAACGCATCGCAGAAGAAGGCCAGCGCGTAAAAGTTGGCGATCCGGTAATCGAATTTGATCTGCCGCTGCTGGAAGAGAAAGCCAAGTCTACCCTGACGCCAGTGGTTATCTCCAACATGGACGAAATCAAAGAGCTTATCAAACTTTCTGGTAGCGTAACCGTGGGCGAAACCCCGGTGATCCGCATCAAAAAGTAATGCGTAATGCATAAAAGAATGGCGCTGTAAGGCGCCATTTTGCTTTACTGTGGCGGTAAAATTAGCTCGTCATAGCCTTTTTCCAGCGTATATCCCATCACTTCTACGACCCGATCGCCCGCAGCGTGTATCGCCACATCAAGCGCTTTTCCCTGAACAATACCGCTCACCAGTTCAGAACAAAACAGGTCACCAGTACCTTTAAGATCCGTCGCAACACGCGGATAACCACTCACATGAACCGCATCAGCGGTAACCAACACGACATGAATTTGCTCATCTTGTTGCTCAACCGGCGCACTGGTGATCGCCACCCAATGCAGCGTTTCCGATAACAGACCTTTTGCCGCCTCAATCGCGCTTTGCAAATCCGGGCATGGCCGACCGCTCAGCACTTCCAGCTCGAACACATTTGGCGTGATACCCTGCGCCAGTGGCAGCAGATGTTCACAATATGCCTGCGGAATTTCTGGTTTTACATAGATGCCGCTATCGGTATCACCGATCACCGGATCGACCAGAATCAACAATTGCGGATGTTTTTCCCGCAGCACCGTGAGCCACTGTGCCAGTAGTTTTATCTGGCTGGCGCTGCCCATATAACCGGTCGTGACAGCTTTAACGCTGCGCAGAACATCACGCTCTTCCAGTGCCTGTAAATAGCCGCTAAACCACTCATCGGGAATGACGCCGCCGTAAAAGGTGTCATAGTGCGGCGTGTTACTAAACAGCACCGTCGGTACGGCCAGTACATTCAAATGGTGCTGGCGAATATTTGGCACCGCTATACTGTTGCCCACGCTGCCATAGACAACCTGTGATTGTACGGCAACGATATCGGCCTGCTGCGCCCGGGTCTTATCCCTGAACAGGATCATCTCCATTTGGTCTCCTTAACGGGTTAAATCCCCGCGCCCTGCGAATAACTCTCTTCACCAAATACGCCAGTAGAAAGATAGCGATCGCCGCGATCGCAAATAATGGCGACAATCACCGCGCCCGGGTTCGCTTTCGCCACCCGTATTGCCCCTGCTACTGCGCCGCCGGAACTGACACCGCAGAAAATGCCTTCCTGCACCGCCAGTGCGCGCATGGTATTTTCCGCTTCGCGCTGATGGATATCCAGCACCTCATCAACCAGAGAAGCGTTAAAAATCCCCGGCATATACTCGGCAGGCCAGCGACGAATACCGGGAATACTGCTGCCCTCTTCCGGCTGCAAACCGATAATCGTCACTTTTTTATCCTGCTCGCGCAGAAAACGCGATACCCCGGTAATAGTGCCGGTAGTGCCCATACTGGAGACAAAATGCGTGATTCGCCCGCTGGTCTGCCGCCAGATTTCCGGGCCGGTGGTGGTGTAATGTGCGTAGGGATTATCCGGGTTGTTAAACTGATCGAGCAGTTTGCCTTCACCGCGCGCCGACATGGCCAACGCCAGATCGCGCGCCCCTTCCATGCCCTGCTCTTTGCTGACCAGAATCAGCTCCGCACCGTAGGCGCGCATCGCGGAGCGGCGTTCCTGGCTCATATTATCCGGCATCAGCAATTTCATGCGGTAGCCTTTCAGCGCGGCGATCATCGCCAGCGCAATACCGGTATTACCGCTGGTCGCTTCAATCAGTACGTCGCCAGGTTTGATCTCCCCGCGCTTTTCCGCCTGCACAATCATTGACAGTGCCGCTCTGTCTTTCACCGATCCCGCCGGATTGTTGCCTTCCAGTTTGACCCAGATTTCACTACCGTTGTCCGGGCTCAGGCGTTGCAATTTGACCAGCGGCGTATTGCCAATGGTTTGTTCTAATGTGTTCACAATCGCTGTCCAATAAAAAACCCGGTCGCAAGATGCATACCGGGCTTGTAGGCCGGAGAAACCTTTACGCTATCCGGCAGAAACCACGTCTGTTTAAGCTATCAGGCAGAATCCGCCAGAGCAAGTTCCGTACGGGACTCAATACGTTCATTACCGTTGTATAAACGGGCATGTTGCAGACCGACGAATAGCCGCTCACCGCGCTGTGGGGGTTGCTCATCACGTATCACCACGGTCAGCGGGTCCGTGTTCCAGCCCAGTGGTTGCACCACCAGTTGGGTGTAATGGCCCTTCGGGCTGGCTTCCAGCACCTGTACCGGCAGCGGAGAATCGAGGCTGGTGCGACGGCTGACATCCACTTCCCACGGGCGCAGAAACAGATCGACATCCCCCTGGTAAGCCGGCGTATAACCAAGCGGCCAACGGTGCGCGCCAACATGAAACTGTCCGCCGCGCACCGTACCTTTTAGACGGTTAACTTCGCCCATAAACTCAAGCACAAAGCGGGTTGCGGGTTCGCGCCAGACCTGATCCGGCGCATCCGCCTGTTCAATATTTCCCTGGCTCATCACCACGACGCGATCGGCAACTTCCGTCGCCTCTTCCTGATCGTGCGTAACGAATACGCTGGTGAATTTCAGTTCTTCATGCAACTGACGCAACCAGCGGCGCAGCTCTTTACGCACCTGCGCATCAAGCGCACCAAAAGGTTCATCCAGCAGTAAAATTTGCGGCTCTACCGCCAGTGCACGCGCCAGCGCCACACGCTGTTTCTGTCCACCGGAAAGCTGTGCCGGAAAGCGTTCCGCCAGATGTGCTAACTGCACCATTTCCAGCAGTTGCGTCACTTTGGCTTTGATCGCCGCCGCATTCGGACGTTCTCGACGCGGCAGCACCGTCAGGCCGAAAGCGATATTGTCGAACACCGTCATATGACGAAACAGCGCATAATGCTGGAACACAAAACCGACGCGGCGCTCGCGGGCATGCAAACGGCTGACGTCAGTCCCGTGAAAACGGATACGCCCGCTGCTCTGATGCTCAAGACCGGCAATAATACGCAGCAACGTTGTTTTACCGGAACCGGACGGCCCCAGCAGCGCCACCATCTGGCCGGAAGGGATATCCAAAGAGATATCATTCAGCACCTGGGTGCGACCAAAAGACTTCTTAATATTGGCAATCTCAATGCTCATGATTTCCCTCCTGTTGCTGGCGTTTTTCCTGATTATTCAAACGCCACTGCAACGCACTCTTTAAAAACAACGTCAAAATAGCCATCAAAGTCAGCAGGGCCGCGGCGGTAAACGAACCGACGGTGTTGTAATCCTGCTGCAGTAACTCAATTTGCAGCGGCAGCGACAGGGTTTCACCACGGATAGAGCCGGAAACCACCGACACCGCGCCAAATTCGCCAATCGCCCGCGCGTTAGTCAGCACTACGCCGTACAGCAGCGCCCAGCGAATGTTTGGCAGTGTCACGCGCTTGAACATCTGCCAGCCGGAAGCACCAAGCAGAATCGCTGCTTCGTCCTCCTGACTCCCCTGGCTTAACATCACCGGCACCAGTTCGCGCACCACAAATGGGCAGGTGACAAACACGGTAACCAGCACCATGCCCGGCCAGGCGAACATAATTTGCAGATTATGCGCATCGAGCCAGCCGCCAAGCGGGCCGTTCGAGCCATAAAACAGCAGATAGATAAGACCTGCAACCACCGGCGAAACAGCAAAGGGAATATCCAGCAGCGTCAACAGTAGCTGGCGGCCGGGGAAGTTAAAGCGCGTCACCAGCCAGGCCAGCAACGTGCCGAACACCAGGTTCAGCGGCACCGAGATCAGCGCAATCAGCACCGTCAGCCAGATGGCATGCAGCATGTCGGCATCGGCGAGGTTTTGCAGTACCGGCGCCAGACCTTTGCTAAAGGCCTGCACGAAGATATAGATCATCGGCACAACGAGGATAAACGCAGAAACAAGAATGCCCGTGCCAATCAAAAACCATTTACCCCAGTTCACCTGAGGTTTGTCATAGCGTTTCAATTCAGTAATTTCCGCCATTAGTGACCTACCACACGCTGACCAAAGCGGCTTTGCAGAGTGTTAATGGAAAACAGCAGCAGCAGAGAAGCCGCCAGGATCACCGAGGCAATTGCACTCGCCGCCGGGTAATCAAACTCCTGCAGGCGCACAAAAATCATCAACGAGGTGACTTCGGTCTTCCAGGCGATGTTACCGGCAATAAAGATCACTGCGCCAAACTCGCCAAGGCTGCGGGTAAACGACAACGCTACACCCGCCATCAGCGCCGGAGAGAGTTCCGGCAGCACCACTTTGCGAAAACTTTGCCAGCGCGTCGCGCCCAGCGTTTCCGACGCTTCTTCATACTCCGGCCCCAACTCTTCCAATACCGGCTGAATGGTACGCACCACAAACGGAATGCTGGTAAATGCCATCGCCACCGCAATACCGAGCCAGGTATAGGTCACTTTGATATCAAACTTCGCTAACCATTCGCCGTAAAAACCATTCACCGAGAACAACGATGCCAGCGTGAGGCCCGCCACGGCCGTGGGCAGCGCAAAGGGTAAATCCATCAGCGCATCCAGCAATGTACGACCAGGGAAACGGTAACGCGTGAGGATCCACGCCATCAGCAAGCCAAACACGCCGTTAAAAACAGAAGCGACAAACGCAGCAATCAGCGTGACTTTATAGGCGGCCACCACCTGCGGATTAGTGACCACCTCCCAGTATTGCGCCCAGCTCATCTGCGCCAACTGCATCACCAGCGCACTCAGCGGCAACAGCAGTATCAGACAAACAAAAAACAGGCTGCTGCCGAGGCTTAAACCAAAGCCGGGCAGCACGCGTTTTGATCCTGCAAACATCACTTACGCCCCGCCGCGAGCAACGTGTCCAGTTCACCACCGCTGGCGAAATGGGTTTTCATCACCTCAGGCCAGGAACCAAACTTGTCTTCTACCCGGAACAGCGCCGTCTGCGGGAATTTATCGCTCAGTTTTGCCATTACTTCCGGGTTGTTCACGCGATAGTAGTAATCGGTAATGATGGTTTGCGCCTGCGGGCTGTAAAGCCAGGTAAGGTAAGCTTTCGCTACTTTTTCTGTGCCGTTGGCTTTCACGTTTTTATCCACCCACGCAACCGGGAATTCAGCCAGGATGTTGACCTTCGGTACGACAACCTCAAAACCTTGCGCTTCATATTGTTTGCGGATGTTATTCACTTCCGATTCAAACGAGATCAGCACATCACCCAGCCCGCGCTCAACAAAAGTGGTTGTCGCGCCGCGACCGCCGGTGTCGAATACCTCAACGTTTTTAAGGAATTGCGTCATAAACTGCTGGGTTTTAGCGTTGTCGCCGCCATCCGCTTGATCCGCGGCGCCCCAGGCTGCCAGATAGGTGTAGCGCGCATTGCCGGAGGTTTTCGGGTTCGGGAAAATCAGCTTCACGTCGCTGCGCACCAGATCGTTCCAGTCGTGAATGTTCTTCGGGTTTCCTTTTCGTACCAGAAACGCCATCGTCGAGTAGAACGGTGAACTGTTATTCGGCAAACGGCTCTGCCAGTCCGCCGGGATCAGGTTGCCTTTGTCGTGCAGGATCTGCACATCGGTGACCTGGTTATACGTCACAACGTCCGCTTTCAACCCTTGCAGGATCGCCAGCGCCTGCTTTGAGGAACCCGCATGAGATTGCTTAATGGTCAGCTTGTCACCGCCGTTATCTTTCGCCCATTGCTGTTCGAACGGCGTGTTGAGGGCCGCAAATAGCTCGCGTGATACATCATAAGAGCTGTTAAGCAGTTCCGTCGCCTGTGCCTGAGCGGTCCACAGCGTCAGCGCTGCCAGCGCCAGATATCCTTTTTTCAGTAAGTTAACGGCCATTGCGCACCCTTATAAGCTGATGACATTTCGTCACTCAGTTTATTTATAACGGGTGTGAAACCAGTAACGGTTTTATATACCAATTGGTGATTTGGAATCAGAAAAGAATATAAGCAGAAGGGAGTAGTGACCGGGTTTCCCCGGCCAGGCAAAAGTGCGTGATTTACAGCGCCAGCAGCTTATCCAGCGACGGCGCGAAGTAGTAACCGCCGGTCACCGGGCGGGTAAAACGCAACATTGCGTCACGCTTACCATCGGTGTCGCCAAACATGCTCAGCAGTTGCTGCTCGATGTTGTACAGACGGGCGCAATAGGTACAGAAATAAAGCCCATGCGTGCCGCTGGCGGTGCCATAAGGCAGGCTCTGACGGACAATTTTCAGCCCTTTGCCGTTCTCTTTCAGGTCAACACGCGTCAGGTGTGACGTGTCCGGGCGCGCATCGCCATCGATCTCTTCATTGGCCTCTTTCGTGCGACCGATCATCATCTCCTGATCGCCCACGCTCATGCGGTTAAGCTGCTTGAGGTTATGCTCCCAACGCTGCACCATCACGTAGCTGCCACCGGCGTCCACACCATCCTGAATAATGGCGACCTCGCGGCGCTTCTCATCGCCAGCCGGGTTTTCCGTACCGTCGATAAAGCCACTCAGATCGCGCTCTTCGACCCAGCGGAAACCGTGCGTCTCTTCTTTGACATCAATCACCTCGCCGAACGCCGCCAGCGCGGCCTGGGCGACGGAGAAATTCACATCGTGGCGCAGAGAAAGAATGTGGATCAGCAGATCTCGCTGTGTCGCAGGCGCAAGGCCTTTGCCATACGCCGGAAAATCTTTTAGCTCGTCTGCACCTTCGGCACCGTTCAGCGCGCGCCAGGTCTTGTTGCCAAAGGCAATGGTCGCGCCCAGCGCCGCATCGGGGAATTGCAGTTGAAAGGTCACCAGCTTATCGGCGAAAACGCGGCTCGCCACGCGCAGGGCATCCGGATCCCCTTTAACGTTGGCTTCAATCCAAATCGCCGCACGGCAATGTTCTGGCAAAATACCGCTTTGAACCTGGGACATGACTCCTCCTGGAAAAAACAGGCCACGAAACCGTGGCGATAATCGCGGTATTGTACCTGTTTTTCCAACAGCAGCAGCGAGTTGAGATCAAATTAACGGCGCCAGATAAGCTTGCTCACTTTCCAGTTTTTCAGCGCATCATCGGACGGCATCAACCCTTCCGGGCCGCTCCACTGGCCGATAAATACGTAGCTGATATGCTGGCTACCCGGCGCTTTACACTCCACACCCACGCTGTCATCGCCCGCGCCTTTTACGCAGTTGCCGAAAGCTTTATCAAACAGGGTATTGAACGGCGCACCGATTTTTACCCCTTTGTCGGTGGCGATACTGCTGTCCAGCACATCAATACGGCTGACCGCGCCATTTTCCCCGTTCACCACCAGCGCCAGTTTGTCGTCTTTTAGCGCTTCAAAATAACGAACGATGCTGCCTTTTTCCGTCTTCATCCCGCTGCGCAGATGATAGGCACCACCCAGCGCATCATGAATTGCCTGCTCGTTAAGCGGCGTACTGGCGGTGACGTTACCGACACCGTTTTCACTCACCTCAACAGATGAACCAAACCAGTTCCACGGATAGGCCGCCGACCAGTTGACGGAAGCCAGCGTCGAGCAGCCGGTTAACGCCAGCGGCAGAACGCAAATAAGTGTACGCAGGGATTTCATGCTTCATTCCTTTTATTCATTGAACGCCTGTTGGAGTCCCGGAAGTGAAAAAAGTGCCGCTCAATATTGAGCAAGGGAAAAACAAGCCCGAAGACGCCGGTTTGCCGCCAGCCACCACAGCGCAAAAAGATCGGCAATAACCAGAAACAGCCCAACGCCGGAAAGCGCCTCGCCGGTATACCAGCGACAGGGTTGCCATACCAGCAACGCCAGTTGCGCCAGCAATACCAGCGGGTAGAGCGCACGCCACAGGCGGGTAAAATGTTCGCGGCGACCGCTCAGTAAAAAGGCCAGGGCCGCCGGCATACCCGGCAGCAAGCCCAGCCAGAAATCATCGTGATCGGGGTAAAACAGTGCGAGCAATGCGTCACCCTGCCCGCGCGATGCCCCGGCAATAACAAACAGCACCCAGGTGCGCGCCTGTAGCAGCAACACGCACCAGAACAGAAAAGGGATTTTCAGGCGACCGTGGTTATCGTAATCGGCGGGATTAATCTCAGTACTCTTCATCTTCAATCAAACGTTTACCCAAACTGGCCGAGTCCATATGTTCATAACCGAGGCGCTCATACATGCCGATAACCATCTCGTTATCTTCCCGCACCATCAGGTTAATTTTCGGGCAACCACGGGCAATCAGCTTTTTCTCCAGCCGGTTCAACAAAGCGTTAGCGATGCCACGACCGCGAAACTCAGGATGAACGCCGAGGTAATAAGCCGAACCGCGATGACCGTCATAACCGCCCATCACCGTGCCGACCACTTCACCACCGACTTCAGCCACCAGAAACAGGCTCACATCGTGATTCACTTTGCGTTCAATATCCATTTCCGGATCGTTCCATGGTCGCAACAACTCACAACGCTCCCACAAGGTGATCACTTCTTCGAAATCTTCCTGGCGAAAAACGCGTATCTCCATGGTATTCCCCGTCATTTTCAGCTGTGTAAACGTAGATTATGGCCCTAAGCGCCGCTGTCGCCAATATCCGGCATCTTCGGCGCTGAAATTTGGCATAATGCCACTCTGTCACGTATTGAAATGAAAAGTAAAACATTAGTTCGCACGGATAGTCGTAACGGTAAACACGATACGATATAACACCAGGGACCACGAATAAGACAATTCAGGCGTATGAGCACCTTTAAACCTTTAAAAACATTTACCTCGCGTCGTCAGGTGCTGAAAGCAGGCCTGGCCGCCCTGACATTAACGGGTATGTCTCGTGCTATCGCTAAGGACGAGACACCGCTCAAAACCACGACCGGGCACAGCAAGCCGAAAGCAAAGAGAGCCGGTGCGAAACGCATTGTGATGCTTGACCCGGGCCACGGCGGTATTGATACCGGCGCGATTGGCCATAATGGTTCGCAAGAGAAACACGTGGTACTGGCGATCGCCAAAACCGTCCGCGCCCAGTTGCGTGCGCAGGGAATTGATGCGCGCCTGACGCGCACCGGCGATAAATTTATTCCGCTTTATGATCGCGTAGAGATTGCCCACCAGCACGGTGCGGATCTGTTTATGTCGATCCATGCCGATGGATTCACCAATCCGAGCGCGGCTGGCGCGTCGGTGTTTGCGCTTTCCAATCGCGGGGCCAGTAGCGCGATGGCAAAATACTTGTCGGATAAAGAAAACGCCGCCGACGATCTGGCTGGCAAGAAAGACAGAGACAAAGATCACCTGCTCCAGCAAGTACTGTTCGATTTGGTGCAAACCGACACCATTAAAAACAGCCTGACGCTCGGCTCGCATATTCTCAAGCAGATCAAACCGGTACACCGGCTGCATAGCCGCAACACAGAACAGGCTGCATTTGTGGTGCTAAAATCGCCGTCGATACCGTCCGTGCTGGTGGAAACGTCGTTTATCACCAACCCGGCGGAAGAGAAGCTGCTTGGCACGTCGGCGTTTCGCCAGAAAATCGCCAGCGCCATTGCCGACGGCGTACTCAGCTATTTTAGCTGGTTTGATAATCACAAAGCCCATACGAAGAGACGCGGATGACCACGCCTGATATCCACCCGGTTAAAAACGCCCTGCTGAATTTGCAGGACAAGATCTGTAATCAGCTGGGCGCCATTGATGGCGGCGCATTCATTGAAGATGCGTGGACGCGTGCGGCAGGTGGTGGCGGGCGCAGCCGTGTGCTGCGTGATGGCGGCGTGTTTGAACAAGCGGGCGTCAATTTTTCGCACGTCCACGGCGACGCAATGCCCGCTTCGGCCACCGCACACCGCCCGGAGCTGGCG
Organism: Kosakonia quasisacchari; assembly: GCF_004331415.1. GTDB lineage: Bacteria > Pseudomonadota > Gammaproteobacteria > Enterobacterales > Enterobacteriaceae > Kosakonia > Kosakonia quasisacchari. The sequence continues at coordinate 153,927 of NZ_SJOP01000002.1, read as the reverse complement.
GGTCGCAGTTTCGAAGCGATGGGCGTCTCGTTGGTGGTTCACCCGCGTAATCCGTATGTGCCCACCAGCCATGCCAACGTGCGTTTCTTTATCGCTGAAAAACCCGGTGCGGAACCGGTGTGGTGGTTTGGTGGTGGCTTTGATTTAACGCCCTTTTACGGTTTTGAAGAGGATGCTCGCCACTGGCACCGCACGGCGCGCGATATCTGCCTGCCATTCGGCGAAGAGGTGTATTCACGCTATAAAAAGTGGTGCGACGATTACTTCTACCTGAAACATCGCGACGAACAACGCGGCATCGGCGGGCTGTTTTTCGACGACCTCAACACGCCAGATTTCGATCACTGCTTTCGCTTTATGCAGGCGGTGGGCAACGGCTATCTCGACGCCTATCTGCCGATCGTTGAACGCCGCAAAGCCACGCCTTATGGCGAACGTGAGCGCGACTTCCAGCTTTACCGTCGCGGTCGTTACGTGGAGTTTAATCTGGTGTGGGATCGCGGCACGCTGTTTGGCTTACAAACCGGCGGGCGCACTGAATCCATTCTGATGTCGATGCCGCCGCTGGTGCGCTGGGAATACAATTATCAACCCGCCGAAGGCAGCCCGGAAGCTGCCCTCAGTGAGTTTATAAAAGTCAGAGACTGGGTTTAATTTCTTGAATTCCCAGGCCGGGTAAAGTGCGCTATTCAACGGATATGTCGCTGATGAGGTATTGTTCCGTTCACCAGATGTTCCATAATTTCTGAAACATTGCTGCAAGTGAACGGGAAAAGGGGAGCTGCCGCGCTCTCCTTTTCAATCCCCGCGGCTTCGCGGGAAATCGGTGCTTCGCACTACGCTCACCTCCCGAGTGCTTGCCTGCGGTCGGCTCGACTCGCGATTACTCGTCCCATCCCTGCGCCTCACCCCTTCGGGGCCAGCGCAAGCGCTGCTCAAAATTGCTCCCGGCAATTTTGTCCATGGCTCGATTCGCCTCTGGTCGCCATCCATGGCGTCCAGACCTTGCCACTCACTCTTCGGTTCGCCGATTTCAGCGGAACTCAACCCATCGCGATTGAATTCCACCCGGACAGAAATAGCGAGCGGCTTCCTTCAAAAACACAAGCAACACGCGACAATCCGATTATCGACGGTTCGTAGACACAAACATCACAGCGGCTGCGTTTGCGCCTCCACTACTGCCAGCGCAACCATGTTGACGATACGCCGCACCGAGGCAATCGGCGTCAGCACATGCACCGGTTTCGCCACGCCCATCAGTACCGGCCCGACGGTAACCCCTTCCGAACTGGACACGCGCAGCAGGTTATAGCTGATTCGCGCCGCTTCTACGTTTGGCATAATCAGGATATTTGCCGCACCTTTCAGCGGGCTATCCGGCATACGTTCATGGCGGATGCTCTCATCCAGCGCCGCATCACCGTGCATTTCGCCATCAATCATTAACTCCGGCGCGCGTTCACGCACCAGCGTTAACGTATCGCGCATTTTCACCGCCGCAGGCGCGTTCGATGAACCATACTGTGAATGCGAAAGCAGCGCCACACGCGGTTCAATGCCGAAACGGCGCACGGTTTCCGCCGCCAGAATGGTGATCTCCGCCAGTTCTTCCGCGCTCGGATCCTCATTGACGTAAGTATCGGCGATAAAGGTATTGCCGCTCGGCAGCAGCAGCGCGTTCATCGCCCCTGCGGTATGGACGTTGTCGCGATAACCGAAGATCGGCTGCAACACGCTGAAGTGCTCGTGATAATCACCAATAGTGCCGCAAATCAGCGCGTCCGCTTCGCCGCGATGCACCATGATCGCGCCAATAATGGTGGTATTGCCGATCACCGCACGCTGCGCCTGCTCCTGCGTCACGCCGCGGCGTTTCATGATGTTGAAGTACTCGGTCCAGTACTCTTTAAAACGCGGATCGGACTCGTTATTGACGATTTCAAAATCCACGTCCGGGCGAATTTGCAAACCGAGTTTCTGAATACGCATCTCAATAACGCTCGGACGGCCAATCAGGATCGGTTTTGCCAGCCCTAACGTCACCAGCTCCTGCGTGGCATGCAGCACACGCGGCTCCTCACCTTCTGCCAGCACTACGCGTTTCGGTGCGTTGCGCGCCTGCGAGAAGATCGGCTTCATAAACAGATTGGTTTTGTAGACAAATTCAGTGAGTTTATCGACATAAGCATCGAAATCGGCAATCGGTCGCGTTGCCACGCCGGAATCCATGGCGGCTTTTGCCACAGCAGGCGCGATTTTGACAATCAAACGCGGGTCGAACGGTTTCGGGATCAGGTAATCCGGGCCAAAACTGAGATCCTGATCGCCATAGGCCGAAGCCACCACTTCGCTCTGCTCAGCATGCGCCAGTTCCGCGATGGCATTGACCGCCGCCAGTTTCATCTCTTCGTTAATCGCCGTTGCGCCAACGTCCAGCGCGCCACGGAAGATAAACGGGAAGCAGAGCACATTGTTCACCTGGTTAGGGTAATCGGAACGCCCTGTGCAGATGATGGCGTCCGGGCGCACTGCTTTCGCCAGATCCGGCAGAATTTCCGGTTCCGGGTTCGCCAGCGCGAGGATCAACGGCTGGCGCGCCATGCCTTTTACCATCTCCGGGGTCAGCACTTTCGGCCCGGAACAGCCAAGGAAGATATCCGAACCGGCAACCACATCCGCCAGCGTGCGTTTGCCGTCATCGTCAACGGCATAAGCAGCTTTGGTTTCCGCCATGTTCGGTTCGCGGCCTTTGTAGATAACGCCTTTCGAATCGCAGACCACAATGTTGTGTTTCTGCATACCGAGCGCTACCAGCAGGTTCATACAGGCGATAGCCGCCGCGCCTGCGCCGGAAACCACCATGCGTACATCGGAGAGGTTCTTTTCGACCACGCGCAGGCCGTTGAGAATGGCGGCAGTGCTGATAATCGCCGTACCGTGCTGATCATCGTGGAATACCGGAATATTCATGCGCTCACGCAGCTTCGCTTCAATGTAGAAGCACTCCGGGGCTTTGATGTCTTCCAGGTTGATGCCGCCAAAGGTCGGTTCCAGCGCGGCGACGACATCAATCAGTTTGTCCGGATCGTGTTCATCCACTTCGATATCAAACACATCGATCCCGGCGAATTTTTTGAACAGAACGCCTTTACCTTCCATGACGGGTTTACCGGCCAGTGCGCCAATATTGCCAAGGCCGAGTACCGCAGTACCGTTGGATACCACGGCGACCAGATTGCCACGCGCAGTGTATTTGTAGGCCGCCAGCGGATCTTTTTCGATCTCAAGGCAAGGCGCGGCGACGCCGGGGGAGTAGGCCAGTGCGAGGTCTCGCTGTGTTGCCAGCGGTTTTGTCGGGGAGACCTGAATCTTCCCCGGACGGGGGAATTCGTGAAAATCGAGGGCACTTTGTTTTAGTTGGTCGTCCATTTGAGGTTCCTTTCACGTTATTTTCAGAGTGAAACGTGCGATGTCTATCCCAATGCGCCGCATAGTATGGCCTCTGTCGCCCGCATAAACTTTGAACATAGCCAAAATCTCGCCATGACATAAACAAAATTGTTATCAATTTATCGCAACTTTGTTACTTGCCGCAAAACGCAGGGCCGGGGCGCGTCTGCTATGCTTTTTTGTTATGCACCTCTCATCCTCACAAAAGTGCGCTCGAAAGCACTCCAGTAATCCATTGCTTTTAAAGGAGTTATTTTTCATGAATCATTTAGACGGCCTGAAACAATTCACCACCGTAGTGGCCGACAGCGGCGACATCGAATCCATTCGCCACTATCAGCCGGAAGATGCCACCACCAACCCTTCCCTGCTGCTGAAGGCGGCCGGGCTGGCGCACTTCTCGCATCTGATTGACGATGCCATTGCCTACGGCAAAGCGCGCGGTAAAACTCAGGAGCAGCAAGTGGCCGAAGCCAGCGACAAACTGGCGGTCAATTTTGGTGCGGAAATTCTGAAAAGCATCCCGGGGCGCGTCTCCACCGAGGTTGACGCCCGCCTCTCTTACGACAAAGAAAAGAGCATCGCCAAAGCGCGCCGTCTGGTCGAGTTGTATCAGGATCAAGGCATCGACAAGTCGCGCATTCTCATCAAACTGGCGTCGACCTGGGAAGGTATTCGCGCAGCGGAAGAGCTGGAAAAAGAGGGTATCAACTGCAACCTGACGCTGCTGTTCTCGTTCGCCCAGGCGCGCGCCTGTGCCGAAGCGGGCGTGTTTTTGGTTTCACCTTTCGTTGGCCGCATTTACGACTGGTATAACGATCGCAAACCGCTCGACCCGTATGTGGTGGATGAAGACCCTGGCGTGAAGTCGGTGCGCAATATCTACGACTACTTCAAACAGCATCGCTATCAAACCATCGTGATGGGCGCCAGTTTCCGCCGCACCGAGCAGATCCTCGCGCTGGCGGGCTGCGACCGCCTGACTATCTCTCCGGCGCTGCTGAAAGAGCTACAGGCACAGGAGGGCACCGTCGAACGCAAACTGGTGCCATCGCGCCAAACCTTCCATCGCCCGGAACCGTTAACAGAAGCTGAATTCCGTTGGGAGCACAACCAGGACCCGATGGCCGTCGATAAGCTGGCTGACGGTATCCGCCAGTTCGCCGTCGATCAGCGCAAACTCGAAGATCTGCTCGCCGCTAAACTTTAACCTTTGCCATGGAGTGAATTATGTCTCGTAGAGAGCTTGCTAACGCCATTCGCGCCCTGAGTATGGATGCGGTGCAAAAAGCCAATTCCGGCCACCCTGGTGCCCCGATGGGGATGGCGGATATTGCCGAAGTGCTGTGGAATGATTTTTTGCGCCACAACCCGACAGACCCAACCTGGTACGATCGTGACCGTTTTATCCTCTCCAACGGTCATGCCTCGATGCTGCTGTATAGCCTGCTGCACCTCAGCGGTTATGACTTGCCGCTTGAAGAGCTGAAAAACTTCCGCCAGCTTCATTCCAAAACGCCGGGTCACCCGGAAATCGGCTATACGCCGGGCGTGGAAACCACTACCGGCCCGCTCGGGCAGGGGCTGGCGAACGCCGTCGGTCTGGCAATTGCCGAGCGTACGCTGGCGGCACAATTTAACCGCCCGGGGCATGACATTGTTGACCACTACACCTATGTGTTTATGGGCGATGGCTGCCTGATGGAAGGTATTTCCCATGAAGTGTGTTCACTCGCAGGTACGCTGGGGCTTGGCAAACTGATCGGCTTTTACGATCACAACGGCATCTCGATTGATGGCGAAACCGAGGGCTGGTTTACCGATGACACCGCCAAACGCTTCGAAGCGTATAACTGGCATGTGATTGGCGATATCGACGGCCATTCACCCGAGGCGGTGAAAAAAGCGATTGAAGAAGCGCAAAGCGTGAAAGATAAACCGTCACTGATTATCTGCCGCACGGTGATTGGCTTCGGTTCGCCGAACAAAGCCGGGAAAGAGGAGTCGCACGGCGCGGCGCTTGGCGAAGAAGAAGTGGCACTCACCCGGCAGAAACTCGGCTGGAAATACCCGGCTTTTGAGATCCCGAAAGAGATTTACCAGGCGTGGGATGCCCGCGAGCGCGGGGCGAAAATTCAGCATGACTGGAATGAGAAACTGGCGGCCTGGGCTAAAGAGTACCCGGATCTGGCAGCTGAATTTACACGCCGCATGAGCGGTGAACTGCCGGAAAGCTGGGAAAAAACCACCACCGACTGGATTAATAAGCTGCAAGCCAACCCGGCGAAAATCGCCACCCGTAAAGCGTCGCAGAACACGCTCAACAGTTATGGGCCAATTTTGCCGGAGCTGCTTGGCGGCTCTGCGGATCTCGCGCCGAGCAACCTTACCATCTGGTCTGGTTCGACATCGCTGAAAGAGGATCTGGCCGGGAACTACATTCACTACGGCGTGCGTGAGTTTGGTATGACGGCCATTGCCAACGGTATCGCGCACCATGGCGGTTTTGTGCCTTACACCGCCACCTTTTTGATGTTCGTTGAATATGCCCGCAACGCAGCGCGAATGGCGGCGCTGATGAAAGCCCGGCAGATTATGGTCTACACCCACGATTCGATTGGCTTAGGGGAAGACGGTCCAACGCACCAGGCGGTGGAGCAACTCGCCAGCCTGCGCTTAACGCCAAACTTCAGCACCTGGCGTCCGTGCGATCAGGTGGAAGCGGCTGTCGGCTGGAAGCTGGCGATCGAACGCCATCATGGCCCGACGGCGTTGATCCTCTCGCGCCAGAACCTTACGCAAATGGAGCGAACCCCGGAGCAGGTACAGGCCATCAGCCGTGGCGGTTATATCCTGAAAGATTGTGAAGGTACGCCGGATCTGATCCTGATTGCTACCGGTTCAGAGATGGAGATCACCGTCAACGCGGCAGAACAACTGACTAACGAAGGGCATAAAGTGCGTGTGGTGTCGCTGCCGTCGACCGATATTTTCGACGCGCAGGATGAAGAGTGGCGCGAATCAGTGCTGCCGTCGGATGTGAGTGCGCGCGTGGCGGTTGAAGCTGGGATTGCCGATTACTGGTACAAATATGTTGGCCTGAAAGGGGCGATAGTCGGTATGACCAGCTACGGTGAATCGGCGCCTGCCGAGAAGCTGTTCCCTTATTTCGGCTTCACGGTCGAAAATGTCGTAGCAAAAGCCAAAGCGGTACTGAAAAAATAAGCGCGGGCGCGCCAGCATGAACAGCTGGCGCGCCATTTTTTATTTCACCACCAGCAACGGTTCACTCTCCTGCGGTGTCACGATATCTTCTTGCTTCTCATCCCAGAGAGCCTTTTTCACCAGCACATTGCCGTTGTGCTGCGTATCACGTTTCACCAGCGTTGCGGCGTCATCGTCTTCCTGAATATTGATGTTAATGGGAAACGACGGCAGCGCTTTGGTCCATTGTCCTTGTTGGATATCAAAGACATAAACCACACGCCAGGCACTGGTCCACCACTGCGGGAAAACAACGACCCGATCGCGCCCGCTATCATCGAGTTGCGACAGCGTTTCCACTCCACCACCAATGCACTGCGGCACCACCGCGGGTTTTACAGCCGGGTTGCTGCTCCAGAGCTTACATTCACAGTCGCCCTCTTCATCGCAACTGCCGCCGGTTTTGGGGTCGCGCGCGTTCACCCACACGAAATCTTTGGTAGTGCCGTCAAACTTGCCTTTGGTCAAAAGCCCCTGTACCGACGCCTCTTTTTGATTCAGGCGAGTGAGTAAATCGGTTTCGCCGCTAATGCGCCAACCCTCGGGTTGTTTGTTGAAGGTAAGCTGCGCCGGGTAGTTTTTTACCTGTTTTGCATCAAGCCCGGCTTGTTTGACAAACTCGACCTGAACCTGACCCGCTTCATCTTCAGCGATATCAAGCGTGGTGATAATTCGTTGCGCATAGTGCGGTGAGTGAGAGGTGAACGCTTGCTGACGGCGCAGTATCTCGTCGCGCTCAAGGCGCTGGCCAAACCATTCGACCTGAGCCGCATAGAGATCGCTGCCGGTTGCCGGGGCCTTGCCATTCAGATGGCTATTCCAGACATCGACAAGCTGGGTGATATTCTGTTTATCCGCTGAGGTCAGTTCAGCCTGCGCAGGCAGAACGACCAAAAAGAGTACGCAGGCCGCAAGCCATTGTGGGTAAAAGCGTTTCATTATTCCCTTCCCGATAAAAATATCCGAGAAGGATTATGTCAGCGAAGGGTTAGCGCGTCACCCATAGCGTTGGCCACGCATCGGGACCGTGCCAGCTATCGCAGGAGGGCTCCTGGGCGTAACGCACCAGGCGAAAACGCTGACCATCAAAACGCCAGCGACTCGACACGCCGCAATCCGCCAGGCTGCGCCCTTTGGAGAGCGTCGTAAGCTCGCGGGTTTTCTCATCAAACGCCGCGTTCATCAGCTCCATTTCATCGTTACCGTTATCCGGCGTGAAAGGCAGCAACAGGCGTACCAGCCGCGCAGCAAACGGTTTTTGCCTCGACACCAGCCACGCGCGTTCGACCATGTTATACGCACCCGCTTCACAGTCGATCAACAGCAGCGCGTTATCATCAGTCAGCGCACTCACGCGCACCTGACGACGCATGGGATCCAGTGAACACTGGCTGCTGTTCATTCGCCAGGTGCCGTAATCCAGCAAATCGTTCAGTTCCTGGTGCGTCAGCGGGCTTGGCGCAACGTTGGCCACCGCCACCTTTTTCAACGCGGGCGCGGGCGGAACGCTTAACGACGGGCTATCGCCCTTTTTAATCCATGCCGTTTCGCTGCCGACGCGTTTTTGCAGCGCATCAATAAACAACAGTGCAGCTTTCAACCCCACCAGAGAAATCTCGCCCTTGCTGCCTTGCAAGGTAAGCGACTGGCCTTCCTGAATGTTTTTTAAAAACGAAGTGATGGCATCGGTATTATCCGTCACCAGATGCCACGGGGTGATTTGCCAGCGCTCGCCCGCCAGCGCCAGCGGCTGACCGTCAAATAATAAGCGCCCGGCAATCGGCAGTTCTTTGGTAATCGGTGCGTCGATGCCGCCATAATCGATACGCAGCGTGGCATCGGTGCGTGCGCCGGCGCTGCGCTCCAGCGTCATGACCAGCCCCTGATGCTCACCAATATTGCGCGCCACGCAAAAATTCTGGTTATTACAGGTGACTTGCCAGTCGGAAAAGGTTTGTTGCGCGGGCGCAGCACACAGCACCGGTGCGGTCAGAAGACCGAAGAGCAAAGTCAAAACGCTGCGGTAACGCATGGATGGCACAACCCCGGAAGAATAGACGCAGAACCTGCGTATATTCTATTTCCCGGTTGGCTTGCTCAATCGGATTTGTCGGATAGCCTCATCTGAAACTGAAGCTGATAACCTTATAAATTTCAGTCCATTAGGCCAGATGTTTGCAAATATTGCAGTAAAATCACCGCTTTGCCATCACGGATCTCACCGTTTGCCACCATCGCTAAAGCTTGCTGGAAGGGCAATTCCAGCACTTCGATATCTTCATCTTCCACTCCGCCGCCATTATTCGCGCGCTGCGCGTCGTTATATTCCGCAATAAAGAAGTGGACTATTTCTGTTACCCCGCCCGGCGACATGTACAACTCAAACACTTTGCGCACCTCGCCAACCTGGTATCCGGTTTCCTCAATGGCTTCTTTACGAATGCACACTTCCGGCTCATCGTCATCCAGCAGCCCGGCGCACGCTTCAATCAAGCGGCCATCCACGTTGCCATTCACCCAAGTGGCGATCCGGAACTGGCGGATCAGCAGCACGCTCTGTTTTTCACGGTTATAAAGCAGGATAGTCGCGCCATTGCCCCGGTCGTAGACTTCGCGTTTATGACGCACCACTTCACCGTCCTGACGGGTCAAATCGTAGGTGATATTGCGCAGGACAAAGTAATTTTCAGAGAGGATTTTATCTTTGATAACTTCAATTTTCAGCGACATACAGGCTCCAGAGCGCTAACAACTTTGCGTAATACTACGCCGCGAAGTGTAATGCCGTGAAGCCTGTTTTATGGCAAACGACTTAATGTTGCCCAGGCGTTTTGACGCCCAACCAGTCCATCATACCCTGCGCGGCGTGGCGACCTTCCGCCATCGCGGTCACCACCAGATCGGCACCACGCACCGCATCGCCCCCGGCAAAAATTTTCGGATTACTGGTCTGGTAGCGGAATTGGCTTTCGACACTGGCGTCAATTCGCCCCCAGTCATCAACGCGCACACCGTGGCGCTCCAGCCACGGCATCGAATGCGGGTTGAAACCAAACGCCATGATCACCGCATCGGCAGGCATAATAAATTCACTGCCTTCAATCGGCACCGGACGGCGGCGACCTTTGGCATCCGGCTCGCCGAGCTGGGTGCGTAGCAGGCGAATACCGCAAACTTTACCGTTCTTATCCAGCTCAAGATTCACCGGCTGGACGTTGAACTCAAAATCAGCCCCTTCATCCCGCGCGTTTTTCACCTCTTTCTTCGAGCCGGGCATATTGGCTTCGTCGCGACGGTAGGCACAAGTCACTTTGCTCGCGCCATGGCGCAGTGCGGTACGCACACAGTCCATTGCCGTATCGCCGCCGCCGAGCACCACGACATTGCGCCCCTCGGTGTTGATAAACGGCTCGTCGGCGCTGTCCGGCAACCCCATTAACTGGCGGGTGTTAGCAATCAGGAACGGCAGCGCATCGTAAACGCCCGGCGCGTCTTCATTTGGCAAACCGGCTTTCATTGACCGGTAAGTACCAACGCCCACAAACACCGCGTCATAATCGCTGAGCAGCGTATCCAGCGCGATGTCTTTACCGATTTCACAATTGAGTTCAAAGCGGATGCCCATCGCGCTGAAAATTTCACGACGACGCGCCAGCAGTGATTTATCCAGTTTAAAAGCGGGAATGCCGAAAGTGAGCAAACCGCCGATTTCCGGGTGACGATCGAACACGGTGGCGCTCACGCCGTGGCGAGCGAGCACGTCCGCACAGGCCAGGCCCGCCGGACCAGCACCGATGATCGCGATGCGTTTATCGACTGCCGCAACCTGCTGCAAATCAGGCCGCCAGCCCTGCGCCAGTGCCTGATCGGAGATATAGCGCTCAATATTGCCGATAGTGACCGCACCATACTCATCGCGCACCGTACATGCCCCTTCGCACAACCGATCTTGCGGGCAGACGCGACCGGTGATCTCCGGCAAGCAGTTGGTTTGATGCGAAAGTTCGACCGCCGCCGCAATATCGCCCTCTTTCACCCGCTCAATCCATTGAGGGATATGGTTATGCAGCGGGCAAGTCCATTCGCAAATACTGTGATCGCCGCACTTCAGGCAGCGCTCAGCTTCACGATTGGCCTGATCGGCGCGAAATGGCAGGTAAATCTCATCAAAGCCGCTTTTACGCGCCGCCAGCGGCAGTTTATCTGGCTCACCGCGCGGCGGCGTTTTACGCATCTGCCGCACTTTACGGTCGTTAAAAGCGGGAGTCAGTGCCGCGACACTATGCCACGGCAGCACCTCATGGCTGGCCGTGCGCAGGCGGCGGGATTTCGCAAGTCCCGCCAGCGCATCACTGTTCACCAGTTGCAGCGCATCGGCCGGGCAATTCTGCGCGCAAGCCGGGCCTTCCGCTCGGCCCTGGCAGAGATCACATTTGTGCGCGGTGGCTTTTACCAGCCCGTCGCCAATCGGTGTGACCAGCACCTGCATGGTGCCAAACGGACAAGCCACCACGCAGGATTTACAGCCAATACACTTCTGCTGATTGACCTGAATCGCCTCATCGATGCGGCTGATTGCGCCATTCGGGCAACTGCGGGCACAGGGCGCAGCTTCACAGTGGTGGCAGGTCACCGCGCTGCGGTGCTGCTGATGTTTAATCACGGTGATCCGTGGGTGAAAATGCCCGGCGCTTAACACATGTTGCTCGTCATTGTGCGCCATCACACACGCGACTTCGCAGGCACGACATCCTATACATTGCTGGCTATTCGCCATAATAAAACGATTCATGGCACCCTTCTTTTCTGGTTTAATAAACCCTATTTTTTATATGAGCATTGTATTTACCGGGGCGGCACGACACAGGCAATGTTCAATTGCCCAGAAAGGTTATCTATTTGTCACGAGCTTGTAGCAGATCAATTTATTTCAGGATTTCTGAAAAATTATTTCATTCGATGGACGTTCAGGCCGATGTTTCCTGTACGTAACATCAGGATTGGGAAGCGCTGCAGTGATAGTCAAAAAACCTGTTTCAGGAAGCCTGGCCAGAGCCTTTTTCTCTCTTGTTTTACTGTCGCTGCTCTCCACCGGGGTAGCGCTCGTCACGCTTGCCAGCAGCCTGCGGGACGCGGAAGCCATTAATATCGCCGGGTCGCTGCGCATGCAGAGCTACCGTCTTGGTTACGAACTGCAAAAACAGACTACCGAGCTACAATCCCATCGCCAGATTTACCAGCAGACGCTGAACTCTCCCGTATTACAAACGTTGAACCGCTGGTACGTTCCACAGGAAGTACAGGAACGTTATGGGCAATTGCACGAAAACTGGCACCAGATGGAAAAGCATCTGATTCAGGGCGATCAGCAATGGTATGAGCAGAATATCCAGGCTTATGTCGGGCAAATTGATTTGTTCGTGCTGGCGCTCCAGCACTACGCCGAACGCAAGATGATGCTGGTAGTCGCTATTTCGATGCTGGGCGCGGTAGGGATTTTCACGCTGGTGTTTTTTACGCTGCGCCGTATTCGCCAGCGGGTCGTCAAACCGCTTAATAACCTGGTCGCCACCTGCCAGCGTATCCAGCAAGGGCACTTTTCCTTGCTGCCGCTCGATAACAAACTGGATAACGAACTGGGGTTACTGGCCTCAACATTCGACCGAATGTCCGGGCAACTGTTTAAACTTTACCGCTCGCTGGAAACGTCGGTGGCGGAAAAAACCCGCGATCTGCACGAAGCCAACAGCCGCCTGGAGGTGATGTACCAGTGCTCGCAGGCGCTCAATACCAGCCAGATTGACTCCCTCTGTCTGCAGCAGGTGCTGCAAATCGTCTACGACCATCAGTCAGCCTGCTTCCTGGAACTGGTTGTCGATGACAACTGGCGCATTCAGCAAGGTGAGGCCGATCCCACGCTGCCGGTGAACAGCTTGCCGGTAAATATGCAGGAGAACGTGCTGGGCGAGCTGCGCTGGCAAAGCCACCAGCAGCATCTCTCCGCACCGCTGATGTGTAACATCGCCACCATTCTTGGGCGCGGGCTCTATATCAACCAGGCGCAGAAGCATTACCAGCAATTAATGCTGATGGAAGAACGCGCGACCATTGCCCGTGAGCTGCACGATTCGCTGGCGCAAATGCTCTCTTATTTGCGTATCCAACTGGCGCTGCTCAAACGTTCTGTGCCAGAAGATAATGCCCCTGCCCACCTGATTATCGACGACTTTTCACGTGGTCTGAACAATGCCTGGCAGCAGTTGCGTGAGCTGCTCACCACATTCCGCCTCTCCTTACAGCAAAGCTCGCTACCCGCTGCGCTGCGTGAAGCACTGGATGTATTACAAAGCCAGACCAGCGCGAAGCTGAATCTGGATTGTCGTTTACCCACACAGGCGCTGGACGCGCAACAGCAAATGAACGTCTTACAAATTGTGCGTGAAGCGGTAATTAACGCGATTAAACACGCGCAGGCCAGCGAAATCACCGTCAGTTGTGTGACCGATCCTGACGGGCTGCATTCGATCTACATTCGCGATAACGGCATCGGTATGAACAGTACGCTGGAGCCCGCCGGGCATTATGGGTTAACGATCATGCGAGAGCGCGCCGAGCGTCTTGGCGGTGTGCTGGAAATCGTCTCCCCACCGGGCAGCGGCACCCAGGTGCAGTTTCGTTTTCCGTTACTGACCCGCGCTGGTCGTCAATAAGTGTAAAGAATTTCAAGTAAAATGGTTTTTGGCAGGAGTAAATTTTGCTTAAGTCTCGTTATGCATAGTTATGCCTTAATCGGGCATGATAATTTACATTTTCTCCTTTTTTTCTACACGATTGGTTTCTGCATTGCCGCTACATTGATGCAAGCAATGTCACTATAACGATGCGCAGCAATATGAGGTTTTATTTCTGATGGCGAATTTTTTTATTGATCGCCCCATTTTTGCGTGGGTGCTGGCGATCCTGATCTGTCTTACGGGGACACTTGCCATTATTTCTTTACCCGTCGAACAATATCCCGATTTAGCCCCGCCGAATGTCCGAATTACCGCTAACTACCCTGGCGCATCGGCACAAACGCTGGAAAACACCGTGACGCAAGTTATCGAGCAGAATATGACCGGCCTCGATAATTTAATGTATATGTCCTCGCAAAGCAGCGCCACCGGGCAGGCAACGGTCACCCTCAATTTCAGCGCCGGCACCGATCCTGATGAAGCCGTACAGCAGGTGCAAAACCAGTTGCAATCGGCAATGCGTAAACTTCCGCAAGCCGTGCAAAACCAAGGCGTCACGGTGCGTAAAACCGGTGATACCAACATTTTAACCATCGCGTTTGTCTCCACCGACGGTTCGATGGATAAGCAAGATATCTCCGACTACGTGGCAAGTAATATTCAGGATCCGATTAGCCGCGTAAACGGCGTCGGCGATATCGACGCCTACGGTTCGCAATATTCCATGCGTATCTGGCTCGACCCTGCAAAGCTCAATAGCTACCAGCTCACAGCCTCGGACGTGACCAGCGCTATTTCGTCGCAAAACGCGCAAATCGCCGTCGGGCAACTTGGCGGAACGCCGTCCGTTGATCGCCAGGCGTTAAACGCCACCATCAATGCGCAGTCGCTTTTACAAACGCCGGAACAGTTCCGCAATATTACGCTGCGTGTGAATCAGGATGGTTCAGAAGTTCGTCTCGGCGACGTGGCGACGGTGGAACTGGGCGCAGAGAAATATGACTACCTGAGCCGTTTCAACGGCAAAGCTGCCTCCGGGCTGGGGGTAAAACTGGCTTCCGGCGCTAACGAAATGGCCACGGCAGAGCTGGTGATTAACCGCTTAAACGAGCTGTCGCAGTTTTTCCCGCACGGTCTGGAATATAAAGTCGCCTACGAAACCACCTCGTTTGTTAAAGCCTCGATTATCGATGTGGTGAAAACCCTGCTCGAAGCTATCGCGCTGGTGTTTCTGGTGATGTACCTGTTCCTGCAAAATTTCCGCGCTACGCTGATTCCCACTATCGCCGTACCGGTCGTGCTGCTTGGTACGTTTGCGGTGCTCTACGCATTCGGCTACAGCATTAACACTCTGACCATGTTCGCCATGGTGCTCGCCATCGGTCTGCTGGTGGATGATGCCATTGTGGTGGTGGAAAACGTCGAACGCATCATGACCGAAGAAGGGCTGTCGCCCAGAGAAGCGACACGCAAATCGATGGGGCAAATCCAGGGCGCGCTGGTGGGGATTGCGATGGTGCTGTCGGCGGTATTTGTGCCGATGGCTTTCTTTGGCGGCACCACTGGCGCGATTTATCGCCAGTTTTCTATCACCATTGTCTCGGCGATGGTGCTTTCTGTGCTGGTGGCGATGATCCTCACACCGGCACTGTGCGCCACGTTGCTCAGGCCGCTGCATAAAGGCGAACTGCACGGGCAGAAAGGCTTTTTCGGTGCCTTTAACCGCATTTTCAACCGCAACGCCGATCGCTATGAAACCGCCGTCGGTAAAATTTTACACCGCAGTCTGCGCTGGATTTTGCTCTATATGTTGCTAATTGGCGGCATGGTGTTGCTGTTCCTGCATCTGCCAACGTCGTTTCTGCCGCTGGAAGACAGGGGCATGTTTACCACGTCCGTGCAATTACCGAGCGGTGCTACGCAACAGCAGACATTGAAAGTGGTGCAAAAAGTCGAAGACTATTTCTTCACCCACGAAAAAGAGAATGTTGAATCGGTGTTTTCCACTGTCGGCTCCGGCCCGGGCGGTAACGGGCAGAACGTGGCGCGTTTGTTTATCCGCCTGAAAGACTGGGACGCCCGCGACCCGAACAGCGGCAGCGCGTTTGCCATTATCGAACGCGCTACCAAAGCATTTAGCCGCATTAGTGAAGCTCGCGTTTTCGCCAGCAGCCCGCCCGCTATCAGCGGCATGGGGAGTTCGGCCGGTTTCGATATGGAATTGCAGGATCACGCCGGTGCAGGCCATGACGCTCTAATGGCCGCTCGCGATCGTCTGATTGAGATGGCGGCGAAAGATCCGGCGCTGACCCGCGTTCGCCATAACGGTCTTGATGACAGCGCACAGCTGCAAATCGATATCGATCAGCGCAAAGCGCAGGCGCTGGGCGTGTCGATTGATGATATTAACAACACGCTGAAAACTGCCTGGGGCTCTAGCTACGTGAATGACTTTATGGATCGCGGGCGCGTGAAAAAGGTCTACGTACAAGCTGCGGCGAAATACCGCATGCTGCCGGACGATATTAACCTTTGGTATGTGCGAAATAGCAGCGGTGGAATGGTGCCATTCTCCGCGTTTGCCACTTCGCGCTGGGAAACCGGCTCGCCGCGCCTTGAGCGCTACAACGGCTATGCTGCGGTGGAAATTGTCGGCGAATCCGCTCCCGGCGTCAGTACCGGTACGGCAATGGATGTGATGGAAAAACTGGTTAGCCAGTTGCCTACCGGTTTTGGTCTGGAGTGGACAGCGATGTCTTATCAGGAGCGCCTTTCCGGTGCGCAGGCACCGGCGTTATATGCGGTTTCCCTGTTGGTGGTTTTCCTGTGCCTCGCGGCGCTATATGAAAGCTGGTCTGTGCCGTTCTCGGTAATGCTGGTGGTGCCGCTTGGCGTGATTGGCGCGTTGCTGGCAACCTGGATGCGCGGGTTGGAGAACGATGTGTACTTCCAGGTCGGGTTGTTGACGGTGATTGGCCTGTCGGCGAAGAATGCGATCCTCATCGTTGAGTTTGCCAACGATATGAATGCGAAAGGTGAAGATCTTCTGGTTTCCACGTTGCATGCCTGCCGCCAGCGCTTGCGGCCAATCCTGATGACCTCGCTGGCGTTCGTTTTCGGTGTGCTGCCGATGGCAACCAGCACCGGCGCGGGCTCCGGCAGCCAGCATGCAGTGGGTACCGGTGTGATGGGCGGGATGATTTCCGCCACCGTGCTGGCGATTTTCTTTGTCCCGCTGTTCTTCGTGCTGGTGCGCCGCCGTTTTCCATTGAAAGCGCGTGCACAGTAATTTCCGCATAACAAAAAGGCGACCTACTGGTCGCCTTTTTTCATGTGTTGGTTCACATTGTTATTTATCAAGCTGTCACTGCTTAATCGTTCATCAGGAAATTATTTACGAAGCATGCCTTCGATAAAATCTTTCCAGTTCCCCAGTTCATGTTCAATCATAACTACCTCTCTTATTATTTTGGCAATTCTACTTAAACCCGTAACGATGTTGAAGAGACGTTAATCAATTGCTTCAATTGCTATTAGCGGGGTACTTTTAATGCTTGCGATAACTATGAGCCGATGCCGGGTCATTTACTGTGAATAACGGCAATATTCCATAAAAACTTTAGGGCTAAATGAAATGACGATCACATTGTTTGATAAATCAGCAATTGAAGCGGTGGACTGGCTGGCGTTAACGGCGCTGATTGCCGCAGGCGGTCTCAATCAGCGCGACCCGCTGCAGGTCGAGCAGGCGTGGCGTAACAGCACCTTCTGCTGGTTTGGTTACCATAATGGGGAACTGGTCGCCACGGCGCGTGCTATCAGCGATCTGACGTGGGCCAGTTATGTTGCGGATATTGTGGTCGCACCAGAAATGCAGGGGCGTGGTTATGGAAAACAGCTGATGTCTGACATTGTTAGAACATTATTACCGTTCGGCAAAACCTTTATTTATTCCGTACCGGAAAAAACAGGATTTTATCATCAATATGGTTTCCGTTTTTTAACTACTGGCATGGTATGCGCAACGCCTGAAAGTTTATTCAAACTGGAACAGAGTGGCTATATCCGCTGACATTTGCTTATCAGACCAATCACAGGCAAATTAAAACCCATTATTCTAATTTCTTGCACAAATAACCAAAAATGAGACAAAAGGATTCACCATGATCACCATGTACGGCATCAAAAACTGCGACACCATCAAAAAAGCGCGCCGCTGGCTCGAATCGCAGCAGGTGGAATACCATTTCCACGATTACCGCGCAGACGGTATTCATGCAGATTTACTGCGTACATTTGTTGATGAACTCGGCTGGGAAGCGCTGGTAAATACCCGTGGCACCACCTGGCGCAAGCTGGATGATGCCCAGCGCGCAACCATCACTAATAATGAGGCTGCCATCGCGTTGATGCTTGAAATGCCTGCAATTATCAAACGCCCATTGCTCTGCGCGCCGGGTAAGCCTATGCTGCTGGGTTTCAATGAATCCAGTTATGAGAAGTTTATTAACGAGGTGTAGTTTATGTCGTGCCCGGTTATTGAGCTGACACAGCAGCTTATTCGTCGCCCTTCTCTGAGCCCCAATGATGCAGGATGCCAGGCGCTAATGATTGAACGTCTGCGCGCTATCGGTTTTACCATTGAGCCGATGGATTTTGGCGACACGCAAAACTTCTGGGCATGGCGCGGACAAGGCGAAACGCTGGCCTTCGCTGGCCATACAGATGTGGTTCCGGCTGGCGATGCGGACCGCTGGATCAACCCGCCTTTTGAACCGACTATCCGTGACGGCATGCTGTTTGGTCGCGGCGCGGCAGACATGAAAGGTTCACTGGCTGCTATGGTCGTCGCCGCCGAACGTTTTGTCGCACAGCATCCGCAGCATAAAGGCCGTCTGGCGTTTCTTATCACGTCTGACGAAGAGGCCAGCGCGACAAACGGCACCGTCAAAGTAGTCGAAACGTTGATGGCACGTAATGAACGGCTGGACTACTGCCTGGTCGGTGAGCCTTCCAGCACGGAAGTGGTGGGGGATGTGGTAAAAAATGGCCGCCGCGGTTCAATGACCTGCAACCTGACCATTCACGGCGTTCAGGGTCATGTCGCCTATCCGCATCTGGCGGATAACCCGGTGCATCGCGCCGCGCCAATGCTCAATGAACTTGTGGCGATTCAGTGGGATCACGGCAACGAATATTTCCCGCCGACCAGCATGCAAATTGCCAATATCAAAGCTGGCACTGGCAGCAACAACGTTATCCCTGGCGATCTGTTTGTGCAGTTCAACTTCCGCTTTAGTACCGAACTAACCGATGAGATGATCAAAGCCCACGTGCAGGCGTTGCTGGATAAACATCAGTTGCGCTACAGCGTGGAGTGGTGGGTTTCCGGGCAGCCGTTCCTCACCGGGCGCGGCAAGCTGGTGGATGCGGTAGTCAATGCCATTGAGCACTATAATGAGATCAAACCGCAGTTGTTAACCACAGGCGGCACATCTGATGGCCGTTTTATCGCACGTATGGGCGCACAAGTGGTTGAGCTCGGGCCGGTGAACGCGACCATTCACAAGATCAACGAATGTGTGAACGCGGCGGATTTGCAACTGCTTGCCCGTATGTATCAACGCATTATGGAACAACTCATCGCCTGATGGCTGGAGGATGACATGGATTGGCTGGCAAAATATTGGTGGATTCTGGTACTGGTGTTTTTACTTGGCGTACTGATTAATGTGATCAAAGACCTTAGCCGGGTTGATCACAAAAAATTCCTCGCTAACAAACCGGATCTGCCGCCGCATCGTGATTTCAACGATAAGTGGGATGACGATGACGACTGGCCGAAACAGGATCAGCCGAAAAAGTAAGTCTCAAATTATTCACCCCCTTTCGGGGGGTGAATGTCTGCTCATAAAAACTCAATAATATCGTCATCATTCGGCTTACCGCCGCTTAACGCTTCATCAAAGTAGTGCTTCGGTACGGTGTAGCGTAAATGATTGAGCGCCAGCTCAATACTGCGATCATCAATGGCGTGGCCCAAATTCTCAACAATATCCAGCGTGATATCGCCGCCTAACGTTTGCACAGCTTCCTGCGCCTTCACCGCCCAGGCCAGATCGATAACTCTATCTTCACCGCCGTGAATCAGGTGAATGGTCTGCGCCGTGGAAACCGCTTGCGGCAGCGTGGCATAACGCCCGTTGAAAGCAATCACGCGCGAGGCGAGATCCGGCTGCGCTTTCAACCCTTCCAGCGCCATAATCGCCCCTTGCGAAAAGCCAATCAGCGCCGTTGCCAGCGCGTTCACACCGCTTTGCTGCTGCCAGTATCGTACAACGTCAATAAACTGCGGCATCACAGCATCAATGCGTTGCTGACGATTTTCTTCCGTCACGCCAGCCACGGAAAACCACTGGCGGGCCGGTGGTGCACCGCAGGCTTCCACACCGCCAATACTGACAATCAGCGCATCGGGAAAGTGCGGTGCAAACCAGCGACCAATCTGCCCCATGGAGACCGGGTTATCGCCAACGCCATGAAACAACAGCAGTAATTGTTTTGCCGGGGATTGCGGACTTTGCACAACGAAATGGTCATGTTTCATGGTTGTCTCCTTAAATCGTTGAGTGCAGTTTACGCCCGGGAGCCATAATGACCATGCCATTTAACTGAATGAGTTAGTTAAAAAAATTGCAGTTTCTGCACCTGTGTTTTCAGAGTTAGCGCGCGAGGGGCGTCCAGATGTACGAGCGCCTGTTCGCACTCCTGGCGCTGGCGTACTCGCAGTGCTTTACGCCCGCTCAGCGATAAACGCTGGCACAGAGCCTGTTCGCTTTCTCCATCGGTTACCCATCCTCGCAATGCCAGCAATGGCAAATGCGTGTGTGCCAGTAAACGGCATAACGCGCCATAAGCCGCCGAAAGCGGACGGTGCGCGAAAGCAAAACCGGCCAACTCCAGCCAGTCCTCTTGATTAAGGGTAGTCGACTGAACGACAGGCAGTGACAACGTTTCCCCACGCCAGTCAGCAAGCCAGGGCAGATCACGCGCCAGCCGGGTCTGTTCCCGTACCAGTAGCGCTTCGCCTGCCGCCGTCAGCGGGATTATCGCCATGGCGGTAAAACAACCGCTACTCGCTTCACGATAGCTACCAAGGCGCACCAGCGAAAAACCGCAGCGCTGCCAGAAGCGCCATAATTCTGGCGTGTAGCCAAAACTGACGGAGAGGTAATCACACGCCGTTGTTTGCGCCCGCGCATGGGTGATGAGCGCACTGCCAATCCCTGTGCGCTGGCAAAAAGGATGCACAGCAATGCGGCTGATGCGCCGTCCACGCAATGTCGCCGCCAGCGGGCTGCCGCCGTGCGCGGCCAGCGATTGCGCCACCAGGTTACCGCGCGGGCGACGAAAACCCGCCCACACCGCCTGGCTCAACCCGGCGCTTAACCCACCCTCTTCCACCAACCAAAGCGCGGCAACCGCCGCTTCCGCCCGGCGAGCCAGCCAAAAATGCTGCCCCGGCGCGTCCATCATGCGTCGCAGATCGAGCGGCGACGTTCGGTAGTGGGCACTCGCCAGCAGACGATAAATCGCTGCCGGGATCGCCGGTGTCTCTTGCCAGGCCTGCGCCGACAGCGGCTGCATGGTGATGTCACCTGTCGGCGGTTCAATGACAGATTCATCGTCAAACAGCAACAGGGCGCTAATCGCCTGCTCCAGCGGGCAGCCTGACGCCCAGCGCAGCGGCGTGGAGAGCGTATAATGGCGTAACTGCGGAAACCCGGCACAGAACTTCAGCAAGAAGCCCTGCCCGGTGCCTTCATAGCCCTGCACGGTGGTGGTGAGCAGTACGCGAGGGAAAGCGGAAACCAGTGCATGCAGCAGCGGGCCAGGGATCGCGGCGGCTTCATCCACCACCAGCCAGCCGGCTTGCGTACCCTGCGCCGTTATCTGCTGGAGCAACGCATCCGGAGCGATAAAGTTGAACCGTTCCCCGGCGTAGTGCGCCAGCACCTCAGTAGCGGCGCGCGCGGGTGCGGTGACCGTGACAGGCTCGGATGTGCGGGCAATATGCATCCCCGCCAGCGCCGATTTGCCTCGTCCACGCGGTGCGGTGACCACTGCGACACCTGGCGGCATGCGATGAAGTTGTTCGAGGATCTGTGCCTGCTCTTGCTCGGGCGCGCCAGTTGCCGCATGCCACTCAGGACGGAGAGGAAAGTCTGAAAGAGAGAAAGGTGACGCTTGCTGCCACACCACGGTTTGTGGATCGTCACGGAGTGTACGGCAAAAGTGGTCAATAAAAACCGGGGTCGGAATCGGCTCGGCGGTGTCGCTCCAGCGCAGACTGTCAGCATCCGGCATCTGCGGCCACAGCTCAAGCGGCGGAGTGAGTAACACCAGCCAGCTACCTGCCGTCAGCGTCCCGCCAAGCGCGGCGAAAGCAGCCACATCAAAACCCTTGCGGGCGTCAAATACCGCGTGGCGAAATTCCCGACCGAGCAACGAGGTTAACGCGCGAGGCTTAATATGTAGTGGCCAGTCGCTGTTTTCACCGACCCACAGCCAGTCGCCGGGAAGCGAGTCGCGCAACTCTGTCGCCTGCGTTTCACTCCACGCAGACGCACCGACAATCACCAGCAAGCGACGAATACCTTCCCGAGACATCCGGGCGCTCAGCTCAATCAGTTGTTGCATCACGTAGTGCTTACAACTGCCCGCTGAACGTATTGCACTGCGCCGGATCGCCACTGTCCATTCCGCGTTTGAACCAGGTGTAACGCTGAGCCGAAGTGCCATGTGTAAAGCTCTCCGGGAACGCGACACCCTGGCTGCGCTGCTGTAAGCGGTCATCACCAATCGCCTGCGCTGCGTTCAGTGCCTCTTCCACATCACCCGGTTCCAGCACACCTTGCTGCTCCATGCTGTGGCCCCAGATGCCCGCATAACAATCGGCCTGCAACTCCATGCGCACCGACAAGGCATTCGCCTGCTGTTGCGTGGCATTTTGTTGCAGACTGCGCACTTTGGCCTCAGTCCCCAGCAACTTTTGCACGTGATGACCAACTTCATGGGCAATCACATAACCCTGTGCGAAATCGCCGCCCGCGCCGAGCTTGTTTTTCATCTCATCGTAAAAAGAGAGGTCGATATAAATTTTGCTGTCTGCCGGACAGTAAAACGGCCCCATGATGGATTGCCCGGTACCGCAACTGGTATGGGTGCTGCCACGGTACATCACCAGCGTCGGTTGTTGATAATGTTGTCCCATTTTTTCAAACAGCTGGCCCCAGGTCTCTTCGGTGGTAGCGAAAATGACGCGGGTGAAATGCGCGGACTCATCTTCGTGCGGGTTCGCCGCGCGCTGTTGTTGCGTTGGAGGGCTAACCGGTTCCCCGGTCAGTAAACTGGTGAGATCAACCCCGTAATAGCTTGCCACGATCACCACAAACAGCAGGAGTAATCCCCCCTTGCCACCCGGTAAACGGAACCTCGGCCCGCGCATCACCGGCCCACCCGACTCGTTACGTCGGTCTTCTACGTTGTCACTCTCTCGACGGCCTTGCCAGCGCATAACTACCTCACTATCCCAATGATGGACTCAGTGTATATATGATCGTAGGCGCAGAAGGAAGGATTAACACAGGAAAAAAGTGAGGAAATCCAGAGGATGCAGGCACCCTCCGGAAGTAACGCGGGGTGAAGATCAGTCCAGTTTTACGCCAAGACGGTGCGCCACCGCTTCATAGGCTTCGATCAGGCCGCCAAGGCTCTGACGGAAACGATCTTTGTCCATTTTATCCAGCGTCTCTTTATCCCACAGGCGGCTGCCGTCCGGGGAGAACTCGTCGCCGAGCACCACTTCGCCTTTAAACAGGCCAAATTCGAGTTTGAAATCAACGAGGATCAAACCGGCGTCATCAAACAGTTTGCTCAGCACGTCGTTGGCTTTGTAGGTCAGCTCTTTCATGCGCGCCAGATTTTCTTTGTTCACCCAGCCGAAGGTTTCGCAGTAGGATTCGTTCACCATCGGGTCGTGCATCGCATCGTTTTTGAGGAACATATCGAACAGCGGCGGATTCAGTTCAATGCCCTCTTCAATGCCCAGACGTTTCACCAGCGAGCCTGCCGCACGGTTACGAATAACGCACTCTACCGGCACCATATCCAGTTTTTTCACCAGACATTCGGTATCAGAAAGCAGCGCTTCCATCTGGGTCGGGATGCCCGCTTCTTGCAACTTGGTCATAATGAAATGGTTGAACTTGTTGTTCACCATGCCCTTACGATCGAACTGTTCAATGCGTGCGCCATCCCCTGCTGACGTATCGTTACGGAATTCGAGCACCAACAGGTCCGGGTTTTCCGTACTGTACACGGTCTTCGCTTTGCCGCGATACAACTCAGCTTGCTTTTGCATCTTTATTACTCCAGGTGTGATTACAAGGCTAATTTGGCTATTTTACGCCGACGCACACGTTTGCGTCACCATAATAAAAAAAGGCCGGAAGATCCGGCCCTGAGGATTATCGGTTAAACGCCGCCTGGAAGGCTGCGACTAACGCGTCGTTCTGCGATTGTGTCAACGTATGACCTTTCGGATCGATGAACTGGAGGCTGCTGCGGTTATCCAGATCGCCGACCTGCAGTTTATAGTCACCCGAGGCCAGACCCGGATCGCGCGCGCCCAGTTCCTGCCAGCTGCTGTCGGACAACGGCTTGTAGGTCACTGCAATACTGCCCGTTGAGCGGGTGCTGTCGGTCACTTTCATGCCCACTTTTTCCAGCACGGACGGCAGGCGCTGCCACACGACGTTAAACGGACCACGCACCACCAGCATCGGCAGACCAGTATCATCGGCGGCACTCTGGACGTTCAGCGTAGAGACGCTACGGTTTTCCGCCGCGCTTTGCGCGTCAGTTGCGGTTTTATCCAGACCGGACGAGATCACGTTCAGCATTTCAGTGCTGTAACGCTGCAACGACGCAGCGTCTGCTACCGGTTTGCCCGCTTGTTCCAGATTCACCAGCTTGACGACAACCGCCTGCTGATAACCCTGCGGTTTCACCGAGATTTGATAACGACCACGATACTGCTGATCTTCATCCAGACGGTTCCAGTCAACCCAACCGGTGGTCAGGGTCTGCGTGGCATCGTCACGTTTGTCGATACTGTAGTTTTTCCCCTGAAGAATGCTGACGACCTGCGGCCACAGCGTGCTGTTGCGACCGTTTTCGACCATCAGCGTCGCGGTGTCACCGGTAAACTGGGTGCGCGCACCGCTCACCAGCGCCAGCGGCTGAGCCGGCGGACGAATGTCCAGCGCTTTACCTACCGCGCCGCTGCCGTTAGCAACAGGGATGGTGTAATCACCGTTTTGCACCGGGAGGATCATCCCTGCGGGCGCGTGAAGTTCAGCAAGCGGAGCCGCATCCAGATAGGATTCGTCACCGCTAACCTGACGCTTATAACGTGAATCGGAACTACAGGCGGCGAGCAACATCACAAGTGAAACACCCGCTACCTTCGCCAGGCGCGACTTCTGTACTGAGTAAGCCATCAAATCTCCCTAAACTTTACAGCAGACCGGCATGCTTAAGCGCAGTGCGGACAACTTCACGACCGTGGTCAGTGATTGGCGTCATCGGCAAACGCAGCGTATCGGTTGCTACAAGCCCCAACTCCATACATGCCCATTTGACTGGGATAGGATTGGGTTCGACAAATAGTTTGTTGTGTAACGGCATCAAACGCTGGTTGATCACGCGTGCTTCGGCGTAATTCCCCTGGGCCGCCAGTTTGCACATGTCAGCCATATCGCGCGCCGCCACGTTGCTGGTAACGGAAATCACACCGTCACCGCCGAGCTGCATAAAGTCCAGCGCGGTGGCATCGTCGCCGCTCAGCAGGATAAAGTCATCTGAAACCAGCTCTTTGATCTGGTGAACACGACTTAAGTTCCCGGTCGCTTCCTTAATACCGATAATATTTTTAATTTTCGCCAGACGGCCTACGGTTTCCGGCAGCATATCGCAGCCAGTACGCGACGGCACATTATACAGAATTTGCGGCAGGTCAGTATGTTCGGCGATGGCTTTAAAGTGCTGGAACAGCCCTTCCTGGGTCGGGCGGTTATAATAAGGCGTAACGGTCAGGCAACCCACCACACCGCTATCGTTGAAACACTGGGTCAGGCTGATGGCTTCTGCGGTAGCGTTCGCCCCCGTCCCGGCAATCACAGGGATGCGCCCGTCGGCCAGTTCAACCGTCATCTTCACCACGTCGGCATGCTCATCATGGCTCAGCGTAGCGGATTCACCGGTAGTTCCTACCGAAACGATCGCCGTGGTTCCGTTGGCGACATGGTAATCAATCAGTTTTTTCAGGCTTGACCGGCAGACTTTACCTTGCGAATCCATCGGCGTGATAAGCGCGACAATACTTCCCGTGAACATGGGCCATCCTCTGTGCGAACAAGATTCTCAATGGTACGTGCGGTGCCGTCAGAAAAGCAAGAGACCTGAGGCCCTGTGGCGGTTGTATGCCGGTTTTTTTTATGCTTTCCTTATGATTACCTCATGTTTGACAGGAAGCTCAGGTTTGACAACCTCATCACAACACTTTTTGGTTATCACTGCGCTGGGGGCCGACAGGCCTGGCATTGTGAACACGATCACACGC
Organism: Kosakonia quasisacchari; assembly: GCF_004331415.1. Classification (GTDB taxonomy): domain Bacteria; phylum Pseudomonadota; class Gammaproteobacteria; order Enterobacterales; family Enterobacteriaceae; genus Kosakonia; species Kosakonia quasisacchari. Next base: position 127,791 of record NZ_SJOP01000002.1, on the reverse strand, counting down.
CACGTCAGCAGTTGCGGCTGTAATATCGAAGATAGCCGTCTGGCGATGCTGGGGGAAGAGTTCACATTTATAATGCTGCTTTCGGGTTCGTGGAACGCTATCACGCTTATTGAATCGACTTTGCCGCTGAAAGGTGCCGAGCTGGATTTGTTGATAGTGATGAAGCGCACCGGCGCCCGTCCGCGTCCTGATATGCCAGCGACCGTGTGGGTGCAGGTTGAAGTCCCCGATTCTCCCCACCTGATTGAGCGTTTTACTGCGCTTTTTGACGCACACGAAATGAATATTGCGGAGTTGGTCTCCCGTACGCAGCCCGGCAACCTTGCCGTTGCGCCAACGCTATTTATCCAGATAACCGCTCATAGCCCCGCGTCAAAGGACGCGTCAAATATTGAGCAGGCGTTCAAAGCCCTATGTACAGAATTGAATGCGCAAGGCAGTATAAACATCGTCAACTATTCCCAGCATGATGAACAGGATGGAGTTAAGTAATGAATCCACTGAAAGCCGGTGATATCGCACCGAAATTTAGCTTGCCCGATCAAGACGGTGAACAAGTAAATTTGGCCGACTTCCAGGGACAGCGTGTACTGGTCTATTTCTACCCGAAAGCCATGACACCAGGCTGTACTGTCCAGGCCTGCGGCCTGCGCGATAACATGGATGAGTTAAAGAAAGCGGGTGTGGAAGTGCTGGGTATCAGCACCGACAAACCAGAGAAACTTTCCCGCTTTGCCGAAAAAGAGCTGCTCAACTTTACGCTGCTCTCTGATGAAGACCATCAGGTCTGCGAGCAGTTTGGTGTCTGGGGTGAAAAAACCTTTATGGGTAAAACCTACGACGGCATCCACCGTATCAGTTTCCTCGTGGACGCTGACGGCAAAGTTGAACATGTGTTTGATGACTTCAAAACCAGCAATCATCACGACATCGTGGTTAACTGGCTGAAAGAAAACGCCTGACAGCAACACACCTTTTCTCAGGGCGGCCCGTTCGGGTACGCCCTTTCCTTTGCCTTCTCCCTGCCAATATTTGACCGCGATCACACTTCACACCGCCATGTCGACACTTGTGCCGATAGCTTGTTTTTTGTTCTGCGCTGACCATCACTTTTGTTCGCCCTCCGTTCCCGAAAATCACATAACCAACTGAAAAATAATAACTTATAACTTTGGCACATCTTATGCTAAAGCAGGCTCAATGTTCTTACCTCGATTCCAGGGAGCCGAAATGAACCGCTTTGTGATTGCCGATCCCGAGTGGTGTATAGGATGCAATACCTGCCTTGCCGCCTGCTCGGATGTGCATAAAAGCCAGGGATTGCAGCACCATCCCCGGCTAACACTCGTGCGCACACCCACCAAAACCGCGCCGATACTGTGCCGCCACTGTGACGATGCGCCGTGCAAACAGGTGTGTCCGGTCAATGCCATTTCGTTTCAGGATGATGCCGTTTATCTCAACGAAACGCTGTGCATTGGCTGCAAACTGTGTGGGCTGGTGTGTCCGTTCGGGGCGATCACGCCCGCCGGCAGCCGCCCGCTCAATATTCCCGCCCGTTACGAGCACCACATTGCCGAAGAACACCTGCGCGATGTGCCCGGCAGCGCGCCCAACGCGCATCCGTTTTTAAGCTGGAACGCGGGAGTGCAAACCATCGCGGTGAAATGCGATCTCTGCGACTTCCTGCCCGAAGGGCCAGCCTGCGTACGCGCCTGCCCGACTAACGCGCTGCATCTGGAAACCGAAAGTACGATGCATAAACAGCTCAAAGCCCGTCGGGAGCTGGCAGCGCTAAGTTCAACCGATGTGACCTTCCCTCCTCTTTCCTCTACGCCGGAGCAACGCTAATGGATGCCCTGCAATTATTGATGTGGTCAATCGTGGTGTACGTCGCCGGAGGCGTCTTTTCATTGCTGCTTGCCCGCAGGCAGGAACTGGCGATCAACGTCGCCGGGATCGCCGCCATGCTCGGCGGCGTGCTGGGGATCGCCAGCGCCCTGAGCGCATTGCACGGCGGTGTGCCGCTGAATTTTCAAGCCATCGGTCCTTTTGATTTCGCCCATTTCGTGGTGCGTATGGATAACCTGAGTGCCTTTATGGTGCTGGTTATCTCACTGCTGGTAACGCTGTGTGGGCTCTATTCGCTGGCGTATGTGCGGGAATACATCGGCAAAGGCGCCGGGGCAATGGGCTTCTTTATGAACCTGTTTATCGCCTCGATGGTTGGCCTGGTGGTGATGGATAACGCGTTCTGGTTCATCGTGCTGTTTGAAATGATGTCCCTCGCCTCGTGGTTTTTGGTTATCACTGACCAGGATGAAGAGTCGATCCGCGCCGGGATGCTCTACTTCTTTATCGCCCATGCCGGGTCGGTACTGATTATGATCGCCTTCTTCCTGATGTGGCGGCAGAGCGGCAGCCTCGATTTCGCCAGCTTCCGCACACTCACGCTTGATCCAGGCACCGCGTCGGCGGTCTTCCTGCTGGCCTTCTTCGGCTTTGGTGCCAAAGCCGGGATGTTGCCGCTGCACAGCTGGCTACCGCGCGCCCACCCGGCTGCACCGTCGCACGCCTCGGCGCTGATGTCCGGCGTGATGGTGAAAATCGGTATCTTCGGCATTATCAAAGTCGGTATCGACCTGCTCGGTCACAGCGGGATTCCATTGTGGTGGGGCGTAGTGGTGCTGGCTTTTGGCGCGGTTTCATCGGTGCTTGGCGTGCTGTACGCGCTGGCAGAGCACGACATCAAACGCCTGTTGGCATGGCATACCGTCGAGAACATCGGCATCATTTTGCTGGGCGTCGGTGTTGGCATGGCGGGCATCGCCTTACATCAACCGGTGATTGCCGCTGTCGGCCTGCTCGGCGCGCTGTTCCATCTGCTTAACCACGCGCTGTTTAAAGGCCTGCTGTTTCTGGGCGCAGGCGCGATCATCTTTCGTCTGCATACCCGCGATATGGAACAAATGGGCGCGCTCGGCAAACGGATGCCGTGGACAGCAGGCGCGTTTCTGGTGGGTTGCCTCGCCATTTCCGCGATGCCGCCACTGAACGGCTTTATCAGCGAGTGGTACACCTATCAGTCGTTGTTCTCCCTGACCCGTATCGACGCGATCATCCCGCGCCTCGCTGGCCCCATTGCCATTGTGATGCTGGCGATCACCGGCGCGCTGGCGGCAATGTGTTTTGTGAAAGTTTACGGCGTCAGTTTTTGCGGCAATGCCCGCAGTGAAAAAGCCGACCAGGCGCGCGAAGTGCCGTGGCCGATGGTTGCCGCCATGTCCGTGCTGGCATTGCTGTGCGTGGCGCTCGGCGTAGGCGCAAGCTGGGTTGCCCCACAATTGATGCATATTGCGCTGAGCTTAACACCGCCCACCGCACTTGCCGCCGCCGAAGGCGCAACGCTTATCCCTGGTGATGCGCAGCAAGCGATGCTGACGCCTTCCACCGTGTTCCTGCTGTTACTGCTTTTGCCCTTGCTGCCCGGCATGCTGTGGTTTCTCAACCGCCAGACGCGCGGTGCGTTTCGTCGCAGCGGCGATGCCTGGGCCTGCGGCTACGCGTGGGAAAAAGGCATGGCGCCTTCCGCAGGCAGTTTTACTCAGCCATTGCACGTGATGTTCGGTCCGCTTTACCAGCTGCGTAAACAGCTCGATCCAGCACAACCTTTACAGCGCAGCCTCGGCGGTATTACGCAGGCGGCAATGCGCACGGAGCCGTTCTGGGACGACAAAATCATTCGCCCGCTGGTCAGCGCGACGCAGCGCGTGGCTCGCGTGGTGCAGTACCTGCAAAGCGGCGATTTCCGGCTCTACTGCCTGTATGTGATTGCCGCGCTGGTGATCCTGCTGCTGACGATCGCGCTGTGAGGAGGAGACAACAATGTTAGAACAGACTTCTGCGTGGTCACTTGGGGTATTTGCCCTCTGCCAGGCAGCCCTATTGCTGGCGCTGACGCCGCTGTTTACCGGCGTTTCCCGGCAAATCCGTGCCCGCATGCACTCCCGAAAAGGGCCGGGGATCTGGCAGGATTATCGCGATTTACAAAAGCTGCTGAAACGCCAGGCCGTTGCACCAGCTTCGTCTGGCTTGATGTTCCGCGCCATGCCATGGGTGTTGCTCAGCAGCATGCTGCTGGTGGCGATGACGCTGCCGCTGTTTATCCGCACCGCGCCGTTTGCCGGGGCGGGCGATTTAATCACCCTGATTTACCTCTTTGCCCTGTTCCGCTTCTTCTTTGCCCTCTCCGGGCTGGATACCGGCAGCCCCTTCTCTGGTCTCGGTGCCAGCCGCGAGCTGACGCTGGGGATTCTGGTTGAACCGATGCTAATCCTTTCGCTGCTGGTGCTGGCGTTACTGGCGGGTTCCACCCAAATCAGCGCCATCAGCAACACACTGGCGGCGGGCTGGATGTCACCAGTCGCCACGCTACTGGCAATGCTGGCTTGCGGGTTCGCCTGTTTTATTGAGATGGGCAAAATCCCGTTCGACGTAGCAGAAGCGGAGCAGGAGCTGCAGGAAGGTCCGCTGACCGAATACTCCGGCGCGGGTCTGGCGCTGGTGAAATGGGGCGTCGGTCTGAAGCAGGTGGTGATGGCCTCGCTGTTCCTCGCGCTGTTTTTCCCCTTCGGCAACGCCGTCACGCTCAGTGTGGGCGCAATGGCGCTGTCACTGGTGATGACGCTACTAAAACTGTTGGTGGTGTTTGTGCTGGCGTCGGTGGTGGAAAACTCGCTGGCGCGCGGGCGCTTTTTGCTGACGCACCGCCTGACCTGGCTCGGCTTCAGTCTGGCTGCGCTGTCCTATGTCCTCTGGCTAACCGGTTTGTAAGGAGCGCGGAAAAATAATGGAAACTCTTGCTCTGACGACACTGCTGCTGCCCTTTATCGGCGCGCTGGTCGTCTCGCTTTGCCCACGGAAAACCGCGCCGCAGCTTGCCACGCTCTTCGCGCTTCTGGCAACGCTTGCCACCGTGTTGCTGGCCTGGCGCTTTTACCAGGCAGGCAGTGAAACTGCGGACATGCCGCTGCTGGCGGCGGGTCAGGTGGTGCTGTTTGGTCTGTTAGTCGACCGCATCAGCACCCTGATCCTGTTTGCGGTGGTGTTTCTTGGCCTGCTGGTGGCGCTCTATTCGACCGGTTACCTGACGCGCGACAACCGCGAGCATCCGCATGACGGCAGCAACCGTTATTACGCGTTTCTGCTGGTGTTTATCGGTGCGATGTCCGGTTTAGTGCTCTCCTCCACGCTGCTCGGGCAACTGCTGTTTTTCGAGATCACCGGCGGCTGTTCCTGGGCACTGATTAGCTATTACCAGAGCGAAAAATCCCAGCGCGCGGCGATGAAAGCGCTACTTATCACCCACGTCGGTTCGCTTGGCCTGTATCTGGCGGCGGCCACGCTGTTTTTGCATACCCATACTTTTGCGCTGAGCGCCATCAGTCAGCTACAAGGCCCGGCGGCGTATCTGGTTTATGGCGGCATTCTGTTTGCCGCGTGGGGCAAATCCGCCCAGTTGCCGTTGCAAGCCTGGCTGCCGGATGCGATGGAAGCCCCAACCCCGGTGAGTGCTTACTTACACGCCGCGTCAATGGTGAAAGTGGGGGTCTACATTTTTGCCCGCGCGATCGCCGAAGGCGGACACATTCCTCACATCATCAGTTGGATTGGCGTGGGCATGGCGACGTTAACGCTGGTGTACGGCTTTTTGATGTACCTGCCGCAAAAAGATATGAAACGGCTGCTGGCCTGGTCGACCATCTCGCAACTGGCATGGATCTTCCTTGCCCTGTCGCTCTCAACCTTCGGTTCACCGCTGGCCTTCACCGCTGGCATTGTTTACATCTTCAACCACGCCTTTGCCAAGAGCCTGTTTTTCCTGGTGGCGGGCGCACTGAGTTACAGCTGCGGTACACGTCTGTTGCCACGCTTGCGCGGGGTGATGAAGACATTGCCGCTGGCGGGCATTGGCTTTTGCGTTGCCGCGTTGGCGATCACCGGCGTGCCGCCATTTAACGGTTTCTTCAGTAAATTTCCCCTCTTCGCCGCCGGGTTTGCCCTGTCGAATGACAACCCGATTTTGTTGGCGGTGATGATTCTGGCGCTGGTGGAATCTGTCGCCAGCTTTGGCTGGTTTATTTACTGGTTTGGGCGCGTGGTGCCAGGTGAGCCGAGCGAGGAAGTGGCGCAGGCAGCGCCGCTGCCGTACGCGATGAAACTGGTGCTAGTGATTCTGATTGTGATGTCGCTGTGCTCAAGCGTTATTGCTGCGGCGTGGCTTGGATAAGGGAGTCGATAATGACGGGAACACTGCTTGTTAACAATCTGGCGGGGCTGATGATGTTCACCTCTCTGCTGGTCACCTGCGCCAGACGCTACTCCGTCTCCTGCTGGTTGTATGCCCTGCAATCGCTGGTGCTGGTCTCTATCTTTTTTACCCTGTCGCAGTTGCTGGATGCCAAACAGCTGCTGATGTGGTCGTTCAGCGCGTTCTTCACCAAAGTGCTGCTGGTGCCGCTGATCATGGGCTACGCCTTTCGCAAGATGGCGCAATCCGGCGTTGGGGAGCGGCTGTTTGGCCCGGCAACGCTGGTGCTGATGGCGGCGGCAATTGTGCTGTTGTGCTGGTTTGTGGTGCGCCCGGTGCAATTACCGATGATCGCGCAGCTAAAACCGGCACTCGCCGTTGCGCTTGGTCACTTCCTGCTAGGTCTGCTGTGCATTATCAGCCAACGCAATATTTTGCGGCAAATCTTCGGCTACTGCCTGATGGAAAACGGCTCACACCTGGTGCTAGCGCTGCTCGCCTGGCGCGCGCCGGAGCTGGTGGAAATTGGCATCGCCACCGACGCCATTTTTGCAGTGATTGTGATGGTGCTGCTGGCACGGAAAATCTGGCGCACTCACGGCACGCTGGATGTCAACACGCTGACGGCGCTGAAGGGGTAACACCATGAGTCATACCTTGATGTTCACGTTGTTGCTACTGACGCCGCTGCTGGTTTCTGCGCTGTGCTTCGCCTGCCGCCTGAGCGGCAATGCAGCGCGCACGCTGGTTACGGTGGTGCATACGCTGGGGATTTCCCTGCTGCTGGTTATCGCCCTGTGGACGGTCGCAGAAGCGGTGCGCGAAGGGGAAATTTTCGCCGCCAGCCGCTGGTTGCATATCGACAGCCTGAGCGGGCTGTTCCTGTCGCTACTTGGGATAATCGGTTTTATCACCGGCCTCTACTCGATTGGTTATATGCGCCATGAAGTCGATCACGGTGAAATCAGCGTGCCGACGTTGTGTTACTACTACGGTTTTTTCCACCTGTTCCTGTTCACCATGCTGCTGGTGGTCACCAGCAATAACCTGATTGTGATGTGGGCAGCGATCGAAGCCACCACGCTGAGCTCTGCTTTTCTGGTCGGTATTTACGGGCAGCGCTCGTCGCTGGAAGCGGCATGGAAATACATCATTATCTGTACCGTCGGCGTGGCGTTTGGCCTGTTCGGTACGGTACTGGTGTACGCCAATGCCGCCAGCTTTATGGCACAACCCGATCACGCCATTTTCTGGACCGAAGTGCTGAAAGAGAGCGGTCAGCTCGACCCGACGCTGATGGTGCTGGCGTTTGTATTTGTGCTGATTGGTTTTGGTACCAAAACCGGGCTGTTCCCGATGCACGCCTGGCTGCCGGACGCGCACAGCGAAGCGCCCAGCCCGGTGAGCGCCTTGCTTTCGGCGGTGCTGCTCAACTGCGCACTGCTGGTGCTGATTCGCTACTACATCATTATTTGCCACGCCATTGGCGACAGCTTCCCCAACCGGCTACTGCTGATTTTTGGTCTGCTGTCGGTGGGCGTCGCCGCGTTCTTCATTCTGGTGCAGCAGGATATGAAACGCCTGCTGGCTTACTCCAGTGTGGAAAACATGGGGCTGGTAGCTGTTGCGCTCGGTATCGGCGGCCCGCTCGGTATTCTGGCGGCGCTGCTGCACACGCTCAATCACAGCCTGGCGAAAACGCTGCTGTTCTGCGGCTCCGGCAATGTGCTGCTGAAGTACGGCACCCGCAATATGGATGTGGTGTGCGGGATGCTGAAAGTGATGCCGTTTACCGCTGTGCTGCTGGGCGGCGGCGCGCTGGCGCTGGGCGGTATGCCACCGTTCAATATTTTCCTCAGTGAGTTTATGACCGTTACCGCCGGACTGGCGGCGGAACATCTCGCCGTCACGATCCTGCTGCTGGTGTTACTGACGCTGGTGCTCGGCGGGCTGGTGCGCATGGTGGCGAAAGTGCTGTTTGCCACGCCACCGCAACAGGTGGCAACCGGCGAGCTGGGCTGGCTCACTACCGTGCCGATGGTGATTCTGCTGGTGATGATGCTGGTGATGGGTACGCATATTCCTCAGCCGGTCAGCCGGTTACTGGCCAGCGCCGCCACCATCGTGCAGCAAAACAATGATGATCATCCCACGCAGCTTAGCTGGCTGTGGGCCAATTTTGATACCACCGCCGCATCGGCCACGCCGTCGCATCGTCAGGGAGAGTGAAAGTGAGTTATTTAGCAAGCGTGAATCTCCAGCAACCTCGCGGCAACGCCTGTCTTGCTGCATTGAAGGCGCAGTTTCCCGGCGCGGTGCTGGACGAGGAGCGCCAGACCTTCGAACAAGTCACTATAACGGTCAAAATCAATCTGTTGCCGGACATTGTGCACTACCTCTATTACCAGCATGACGGCTGGTTACCGGTTCTCTTCGGCAACGATGAGCGCACCCTCAATGGCCATTACGCGGTCTACTACGCGCTGTCGATGGAAGGTGCGGAAAAGTGCTGGATTGTGGTGAAAGCGCTGGTCGATGCCGACACGCGCGAATTCCCGTCGGTGACGCCGCGCGTACCTGCCGCCGTATGGGGCGAACGTGAGATCCGTGATATGTACGGTCTGATCCCGGTCGGCTTGCCGGATCAGCGCCGCCTGGTGCTGCCGGATGACTGGCCGGACGATCTGCACCCTCTGCGCAAAGACACCATGGATTACCGCCTGCGCCCGGAGCCAACCAGCGACACGGAAAACTACACCTTTATCAACGATGGCGGTAATTCGGCGCGCATTGTGCCGATTGGCCCGCTGCACATCACCTCGGATGAACCGGGGCACTTTCGCTTATTTGTGGATGGCGAACGGATTGTCGATGCCGATTACCGTTTGTTCTATGTCCATCGCGGCATGGAAAAGCTGGCGGAAACCCGCATGGGCTACAACGAAGTGACATTCCTTTCGGACCGGGTTTGCGGCATCTGCGGTTTTGCCCACAGCGTGGCTTACACCACTTCGGTGGAAAATGCGCTCGGCATTGTGGTGCCGCAGCGGGCGCACACCATTCGTTCGGTGCTGCTGGAAGTGGAACGGCTGCACAGCCATTTGTTGAACATTGGTCTTTCCAGCCACTTTGTCGGTTTTGATACCGGTTTTATGCAGTTTTTCCGCATCCGCGAGAAATCGATGACCATGGCTGAATTGCTCACCGGTTCGCGCAAAACCTACGGCCTGAACCTGATTGGCGGCATCCGCCGCGACATTCTGAAAGAGCAGCGCGTCAAAACCATCCAACTGGTGAAAGAGATGCGCGCGGAAGTGGCGCAATTGGTCGATATGCTGCTTTCCACCCCCAATATGGCGCAGCGCACCCAGGGTGTGGGCATTCTTGACCGCCAGATAGCGCGCGATTTCAGCCCGGTTGGGCCGCTGATCCGTGGCAGCGGTTTCGCCCGCGATCTACGTTTCGATCATCCGTACGCCGATTACGGCAACCTGCCGAAAACGCTGTTTACCTGGCCGGATGGCGACGTCTTTTCACGCCTCATGGTGCGGGTGAAAGAGGTGTTCGACTCGTTGGCGATGATTGAGTTTGCCCTTGATAACCTGCCGGATACGCCGCTGCTGACCGAAGGGTTCAGCTATCAGCCGCACAAATTCGCGCTCGGCTATGTGGAAGCGCCGCGCGGCGAAGATGTCCACTGGAGCATGCTCGGCGACAACCAGAAGCTTTACCGCTGGCGCTGCCGCGCGGCGACTTACGCCAACTGGCCGGTACTGCGCTATATGCTGCGCGGCAATACCGTTTCCGATGCGCCGCTGATTATCGGCAGCCTCGATCCCTGCTATTCGTGTACCGACCGCGTGACGCTGGTGGATGTGCGCAAGCGTAAATCGACAACCGTGCCCTACAAAGAGATCGAACGTTACGGCATTGAACGTCGCCACTCGCCGCTGAAGTAAGGAAAGAAACGATGCTTAAATTGTTGAAAACCATTCTCAGAGCGGGCGAGCCAACGGTGAAATACCCGTTCGCGCCGCTGGAGGTGTGTCCGGGGTTTCGCGGAAAACCGGAACTGGACCCGCAGCAATGCATCGCTTGCGGCGCCTGTACCACCGCCTGCCCGGCGAACGCGCTCACGCTGGAAACGGATGCCGGGGAGAACAGCCGCGTCTGGCAACTGTTCATTGGCCGCTGCATCTACTGCGGGCGCTGCGAAGAGGTGTGCCCAACGCGGGCCATTCGTCTGTCGGAAGAGTTTGAACTGGCTGTCACCAACAAAGCCGATCTCTATGTGCGCGCCACCTTCCGCTTGCAGCACTGTAGCGAGTGCGGTGTGCCGTTTGCGCCAGAAAAATCGGTGGCGCTGGCGGTGGAACTGCTGGCTCTGAACCAAAACGCACCGCACCAGTTGGAGAATTTGCGGGCGCAAGCCTGTCTCTGCCCGGCGTGCCGCCGACGCGCGGCGCTGGAGCATCGCGGCAGCGTTAACGTGCATTATTACCTTAAGGAGCAAGCATGAGTTCCGACCTGAAAGTGCTGAACCAGCATGTCAGCCAGCCGGTGCCGCTCGATGAATCCGCGCAGAAAATGAAGCAGCTCTTGCTGCGCGATATCCAGCGCTCTGCTTACGTTTACCGCGTCGATTGCGGCGGCTGCAACGGGTGTGAAATCGAAATTTTTGCCGCGATAACACCGCTGTTTGACGCGGAACGCTTTGGTATCAAAGTGGTGGCCTCGCCGCGCCACGCGGATATTTTGTTGTTTACCGGCGCGGTCACGCGCGCCATGCGCATGCCCGCGCTGCGCGCCTGGGAAGCCGCACCGGATCATAAAATCGCCATCTCCTACGGCGCGTGCGGCGTCGGCGGCGGGATTTTCCACGATCTCTACTGCGTGTGGGGCGGCAGCGACACTATTGTGCCAATTGATGTATGGATCCCCGGTTGCCCGCCGACGCCTGCGGCGACGATCCACGGTTTTGCGGTGGCGCTTGGCTTGCTGGAGCAAAAACTGCACGCCGTCGATCATCAACAGGCGGCAGATGAAATCGCCAACGTGCGCTGGCCGACGCTGCCGCTGGCATTACGCGTCACGCTTGAACGGCTGGCACGCCAGCTGGCGGGTTATCGCCAGGGACGCGAGATCACCGACCAGCTCTTTGCTTTACTAACCGCAGGCGATCCCGCGCAGGCCACGCTGCGGGTGAATAACTGGCTGCAACAGGCGGCGGACCCGCGCCTGACTTCCATCGTGCAACAACTGATGAACGAGCTGGAGCGCGCCCATGTCTGAGCAGCAAGCGAAAGTGATGTTCTGGATGCTGCGACAAAAGTTTGTCGATAACAGCGTCGAGCTGGAAGAGAAAAGCCGCCAGGTGATGTATTACTCGCTGGCAATTGGTCACCACGTTGGGGTGATCGACTGCCTCAACGTGGCGCTCGAATGCCCGCTTGATGATTACCAGCATTGGCTAACGTTGATCGATGACGCTGATGCCAGGCGCAAAATGCAGGGGTTATTAACGTTTGGCGAGATAATCATCGACGCCAGCCACGTGAATACTCTGGCACCGATCTTCGCGCAGCTTTCGAAAACGGCGGAAGAGCCCTGGCGGAGCTGGAGCCGCCAGTTACTGCAACATTTGCAGGATATGGCCCATGAACCGGCGATCTACCTGATGGTGCGGTTGCTGCGCTGAATAATTCATCATATAAATGTCACCCCAGTGATTTATACGTGAAGCTTGTAACACTACAAAAATAAGGGGTAATGTACTATTTACGCTCACCATTAAGGGCGATGTATCCATGATCTTACGGCAGTTGCTGGAACAGAATACTCACACTTCGTTATTGCGGGCGTTTATCCCCTTACCGCCCCCTTTCAGCCCCGTCCAGTTTATCGAATTACGTCTAAATAATGCCCACTTCTGGCGCTGCTTTGATGATGGCAGCGTCGAAAGTAGCGAGCATGAATACGGCGGAAAAGTCAGCGACAGTTCGTTGCACCTTGTGCTGTTGGCGCAAAGTGATGTGCTGGAGCTGCGTTTTGTGCGCACCGATAACGGCCAGTTCACTGAGCAGGACAACACGATGTTTAGCTGGCTGGCGCGGCTGGCAAGCCAGGCGCTGGAAGCGCAACTTTCTCAAATGGCGTTGAGCGAGTCGATCGAAACGCTACGTGAAGAGCGCGACCATGATCGGGTGCTGGTGGATATCACCAACTCGGTGCTCTCGCATCTGGACCTTGACGATCTGATCGCTGATGTTTCACAGGAGATCCACCGCTTTTTCGGCATCGATAATGTTCGTGTCGTTCTGCGCGACACGCTGCACTCCCGCCAGCTCATTTGCCATGCCACCCACTTTCCCCGTTGCCCACCGGAAACCGAGCGCTTCGCACTGCGCAGTGATAGCCCGGTGGTGCTGGCGGCGCTCAATGAAAATCAGGGCGCACTGCTGCACCAGGCGCAGGATGCAGCGTTATGGCAGCGCGATCCGGTATTGCAACAGCTATTGATGCTGGAGTTAAACGTGGTGTTTATTTTGCCGCTGACCTTCAGCCATCACGCGCCTGGCGTGCTGTTGCTGGCGCACCGCGACGCCTCGATTTTCAGTGAGCAAAACTGTCGATTGTTGCAGCAAATTGCCGACAGAATTGGCATTGCCGTCGATAATGCCGACGCCTATCGGCAGGTGATCCATCTAAAAGAGAATCTGAACAGCGAAAACCGCAAACTGAACGAGCAAATCGCCTCCAGCCAGAGTTTTGGCGACATCATTTACCAGAGCGATGCCATGCGCGAGGTGCTCCAGCAGGTCAATATTGTGGCACTGAGCGACAGCACGGTGCTGATCCTCGGGGAAACCGGCACCGGTAAAGAGATCATCGCCCGCGCACTGCACCAGATGAGCCCGCGCAAAGACAAACCGCTGGTGAAAATCAACTGTGCCGCCATTCCCGCCAGCCTGCTGGAAAGCGAGCTGTTTGGTCACGATAAAGGCGCGTTCACCGGGGCGATCAACGCCCATCGTGGGCGTTTTGAAATGGCCGATGAAGGCACACTGTTCCTGGATGAAATTGGTGATATGCCGCTTGAGCTACAACCCAAATTGCTGCGGGTGTTGCAGGAGCGCGAGATCGAACGCATCGGCGGCACGAAAACCATTCCGGTAAACGTGCGGGTGATTGCCGCCACCAACCGCGATCTGCGCCAGATGGTGATTGACCGCGAATTCCGTAACGATCTGTTTTACCGCCTGAATGTCTTTCCGCTGGTGTTGCCGCCGTTGCGCGAGCGGCCGGACGATATTCCGCTGCTGGCGCGCTACTTCACGCAAAAACTGGCGCGCCGCCTCAATCGCACCATTGATACCATTCCTGCCGATACTCTCCAGCAACTGATGCGCTACGAGTGGCCGGGTAACGTGCGCGAGCTGGAAAACGTGATTGAACGCGCGGTGCTGCTGGCGCGTGATAACACCTTAAACCTGCATCTACACGCGCAGCCGGTCAGCATGGTACAGCCTGTCAGCCACGATCCTTTCCCCTTCACGCTGCCCAAAGTGGCGGAAATGATGCGCCCGGAACCGCCGGAAAATGACGAAGCGGAACGCCAGCAGATTATTCAGGTGCTGCGCGAAACCAACGGCATTGTCGCCGGGCCACGCGGCGCGGCCGCCAAACTCGGCATGAAACGCACCACGCTGTTATCACGAATGCAGCGTCTCGGTATCGCTGTGCGAGAGGTGCTGTAGCCCCCCTTCAGATTCTGTGAACCCGCTAACGCTCTCTGGTTTATCGCTGGTATGCGCTATGCATATGACGGCAGGTGTCTACTATGCATTGAATCAGGAGAATCAAATGGATACCGGCAACGCGTTTGACCTGCGACTTCCTGCGGAAATGGCAAAAGTCGCTGAGCAGTCTGGATTGTATAAAGTCAGCAAACGAAAAGAGCTGTCGTTTTTCCTCGCGGTTACTGCGGGCGTATTTATCTCCATTGCTTTTGTGTTTTACATCACCGTTACCGCCGGGCCTGCGCCCGCGACTGCGCTGGCTAAGCTGGCGGGCGGCGTCTGTTTTTCCCTCGGGCTGATTCTGGTGGTGGTCTGCGGGGCGGATCTTTTTACCTCAACCGTGCTGACGGTGATGGCAAAAGCCAGCGGGTTGATTAGCTGGCGGCAACTGTTCACCAACTGGGTGATCGTCTATTTCGGCAATCTCGTGGGCGCGCTGTTTTTTGTTGCATTGATTTGGTTTGGTGGCCAGGCCATGAACAGCAACGGCTTGTGGGGGCTGAATGTGTTGCAAACCGCTGACCATAAAATGCATCACACATTTATTGAAGCGGTGTGCCTGGGCACGCTGTGCAATTTAATGGTCTGCCTGGCGGTGTGGATGAGTTACTCCGGCCATACGTTGACGGACAAAATTATGGCAATGCTGCTGCCGATCGGCATGTTTGTCGCCAGTGGTTTTGAGCACAGTATCGCCAACATGTTTTTGCTGCCGCTGGCGGTGATTATTCGTGACTTTTCGCCGCAGAGTTTCTGGACAGCGGTACACAGCTCGCCGGATAACTTCCCGGCACTGACCATCAGCAATATGATTACCGATAACCTGCTGCCGGTGACGATTGGCAATATTATTGGTGGCGGCGTGCTGGTGGGGGTGACGTACTGGATTATCTATCTGCGCCATCAGAACGACACGCATTGAGGAGAATGCCGGGCGGCACGCTGGCTGCCGCCCGGCAACGTTACTCTTCTGTCACCGGCGGCGAATCCGGCCAGGCGTGGATCACCGCCTGAATCAACGTCGCCAGCGGAATGGCGAAAAATACGCCCCAGAAGCCCCACAGGCCGCCGAAGATAATCACCGACAAAATGATCACCAACGGGTGCAGGTTAACCGCTTCGGAGAACAGCACCGGCACCAGCAAGTTGCCGTCCAGCCCCTGAATAATCAGATAGACGGCAAAGCAGCTCCAGAACTCGGTGCCAAGCCCGAACTGGAACAGCGCCACGCCAACCACCGGAATGGTGACGACAAACGCGCCAATATAGGGAATCAGCACCGAGAAACCAACCAGCACCGCCAGCAGCAAGGAGTAGTTGAGACCAAACAGGATAAAACCAATCCACGTGGCGACGCCGACGACAATCATCTCCAGCACTTTGCCACGGATATAGTTGGTGATCTGCTGGTTCATCTCCTTCCACACCTGGCCCGCCAGCCCACGGTTACGCGGCAACACGCGGCGCACGGCGTTGAGCATCTGCTCTTTATCTTTTACCAGGAAGAAGACCATCAGCGGCACCAGCACCAGATACACCGCCAGCGTCAGCAGCCCGACCAGCGAGGCGAGCGAGTATTTCACTACGGAATCGCCCATCGTCAGCATCCGTGAGCGCATATTTTCCGCCATCGCATCGATGATCCCCGCGTCCATTAACGCCGGGTAACGGCGCGGCAAGGTGGCAGCAAAATCAGAGAGTTTGCTTAACATGCCGGGCATATCGCGGATCAGGTAAATCCCCTGCTGCCAGGCAACCGGCATGACCACAAACGCCATCACCATCAGGATACCGACAAACAACACCAGAACTATCGTGGCAGCCCAGCTGCGCGAACAGCCAATACGTTGCAGACGTGCGGTCGGCCACTCAAGAAGGTAAGCGATAACCAGCGCCACCAGCAGCGGCGCAAGAAGACCGCTGAAGAAGAAGAGAATACAGAACCCCGCGAGCAGAATGACCAGCAGCGCAATCGCCTCCGGATCGCTGAAGCGGCGGCGATACCACTGCATTAACATTTCGAGCATAACGTTCCTTTATGAACCTCTTGACCGGGGGTAAGGAGTGGAATTGTATCGAAATGTCACAAAAAAGACTTCGCTTTTCGTATCCTTTGCGGGAAACATAGCAATCCACTGAATACAATGTTTTCATCCATACAGGCAGCTACACTCAAAGGCCGATGAGCCAGAACGAAGCCGCCGAAAGCAGGTCAATAGTGTGTCACTCCAAATACAGGAAAGAGGTTATGTTCAGGCAGTTGAAACGAACGCTGGTCGCAACCCTTATTGCCGCACTCAGTGCAGGTAGCATCGCCCCGACATGGGCGGATTCGATAGACAGCACGTTGCCGGATATGGGCACCTCGGCAGGAAGCACGCTCTCCATTGGACAGGAGATGCAGATGGGCGACTACTACGTTCGCCAGCTTCGCGGCAGCGCACCGCTGATTAATGATCCGCTGCTGGTGCAATACATTAATTCGCTCGGCATGCGCCTGGTGGCGCACGCGGATTCGGTCAAAACCCCTTTCCACTTCTATCTCGTCAATAACGACGAGATCAACGCTTTCGCCTTTTTTGGCGGCAATGTGGTGCTGCACTCCGCACTGTTCCGCTATACGGATAACGAGAGCCAACTGGCCTCGGTGATGGCGCACGAAATTTCCCACGTCACCCAGCGCCACCTGGCGCGGGCCATGGAAGACCAAAAACGTAACGCGCCGCTGACCTGGGCGGGCGTGTTAGGTTCCATTTTGCTGGCGATGGCTAACCCGCAAGCCGGGATGGGCGCACTCACCGGCACGCTGGCGGGCACACAACAGGGGCTTATCAGCTTTACCCAGCAGAATGAACAGGAAGCGGACCGCATTGGCATTCAGGTGCTGCAACGCGCCGGGTTCGATCCACAAGCGATGCCGACATTCCTTGAAAAACTGCTGGATCAGTCGCGCTACTCCACGCGCCCACCGGAAATTCTGCTGACGCACCCGTTGCCGGAAAGCCGCTTGTCAGATGCCCGCAACCGCGCCAACCAGATGCGACCGGTGGTGGTGCAGTCGTCCGAAGATTTTTATATGGCGAAAGCCAGAACGCTGGGCATGTACAACTCCGGGCGTAATCAGCTCACCAGCGACCTGTTGGATGGCTGGTCGAAAGGCAATGTGCGTGAACAACGTGCGGCGCAATATGGTCGAGCGTTACAGGCGATGGAAGCGAAAAATTACGCTGAGGCGGCCAAAACCTTGCAGCCGCTGCTGAGCGCCAGCCCGAATAACGCCTGGTATCTCGATCTGGCGACCGATATCGATTTAGGGCAGAACAAAAGCGCGGATGCCATTAAACGCCTCAATGCCGCCAGTGAATTGAAAACCAACCCGGTGCTGCAACTCAACCTGGCGAACGCTTACCTGGAAGGCGGCCAGCCCGCTGAAGCCGCGCGCATTCTTAACCGTTACACTTTTACCTATAAAGATGACGTCAACGGCTGGGATTTACTGGCGCAGGCCGAAGCGGCGCTGAATAACCGCGATCAGGAACTGGCCGCGCGTGCGGAAGGGTTAGCGCTGGTGGGTAAGCTGGATCAGGCCATTACCTTGCTGAGCAGCGCCAGTTCGCAGGTGAAACTCGGCAGCTTGCAACAAGCGCGTTACGATGCGCGAATTGACCAGCTACGCGAGTTGCAGCAACGGTTTAAGCCGTACCAGAAAATGTAATAAGGAGAAGAGATGTCAGAGACGGTGAAGATTTACCATAACCCACGCTGTTCAAAGAGCCGTGAAACGCTGGCGCTGTTGAAGGAGAACGGTGTTGAGCCTGAAGTGGTGCTCTATCTGGAAACACCGCCGGACGTAGCGACGGTGCAAAAGCTGCTGAAAATGCTCGGCATGACCAGCGCGCGTGAGCTGATGCGCAGCAAAGAAGATCTCTACAAAGAGTTGCAGCTTAGCGATAGCGCACTGACGGAAGCGCAACTGGTGCAGGCGCTGGTGGATAACCCGAAACTGCTTGAACGCCCGATTGTCGTTAGCCACGGCAAAGCACGAATCGGTCGCCCGCCGGAGCAGGTGCTGGAGATTTTGTAGCATGCAAAAACCCTCGCCGGTCTGGCGAGGGTTCAGAGTTTGAGGATCTCTTTGACGAACGGAATGGTCAGCTTGCGCTGGGCGGTGATCGACGCGCGATCCAGTTCATCCAGCGTATCGAACAGCGTACGCATTTCTCTGTCCAGCCGCTTTAACAAAAACCGCCCCACGTCTTCCGGCAGTTCAAAACCACGGATCCGCGCCCGCAGCTGTAAGGCTTGCAGTTTGTCTTCGTCAGAGAGCGGTTGCAGCTTGTAGATTTGCCCCCAATCCAGCCTTGACGCCAGATCTGGCAGACCAAGCTTGAGCTGGCGCGGCGGCCTGTCGCCGGTGATCAGCAAGCGGGTTTTGCCCTGTTCAAGAATGCGGTTGTAGAGATTGAATATCGCCATCTCCCACGGCTCATCACCGGCTACGCATTCAATATTATCGATACACACCAGCGAGAGTTGTTCCATCCCATCCAGCACTTCCGGTACAAACCAGGTACGCTTATCGAGCGGCACATAACCTACGGCATCGCCGCGCTGGGAGAGCTCGGCACAAGCCGCATGCAGCAAATGGCTGCGCCCCGCGCCTTCACGCGACCAGAAATAGATGTATCCGCTATGCGCCTGGCGCAGAACGTTTTGCAGTGCCGCCAGTAAAGAGGGGTTATCACCCGGCCAGAAACTTGCAAAGGTTTCATCATCGGGTAAATACAATGGCAGGGAGAGCTGTGCCGGCGTGTTCAGAAGTACCTCAACAAGGCTTACAAAAAACGCAGTGAGTCTATCACAAAATGTTGCAAGGTTTGAACCGGGCGCGAGGCCCGGTTCAATTCAGTGCGATCTTTATGATTTCGCCGCTTCATCTTCTTGCGCATCCAGCACCACTTCTTCTGGGCGCAATACGCTAATCAGTTTGAAGATCAGGCTCAAACCCACCCCGACGATCGTCGCCAGCGCCATCCCTTTCAGCTCGGCGGCACCAATGTGCACCTTCGCGCCGCTGACACCAATGATCAGGATTACGGAGGTCAGGATCAGGTTTTGCGCTTTGCTGTAATCCACTTTGGATTCGATCAGCACGCGGATACCGGAAGCGCCGATTACCCCGTACAGCAGCAGGGAAACACCGCCCATTACCGGCACCGGGATAATCTGGATAGCCGCCGCCAGCTTACCCACACAGGAGAGCAGAATGGCGATGATTGCCGCACCGCCAATCACCCAGGTGCTGTATACGCGGGTAATCGCCATCACGCCGATGTTCTCACCGTAAGTGGTGTTTGGCGTTGAGCCGAAGAAACCGGAGATAATGGTCGAAAGGCCGTTGGCGAACATGGAGCGGTGCAAGCCCGGATCGCGAATCAGGTCTTTTTTGACGATATTCGCCGTTACCACCAGGTGTCCTACGTGCTCGGCAATCACCACCAGCGCCGCAGGCAGAATGGTGAAAATGGCAAACCACTCAAAACGCGGCGTGTAAAATGTTGGCAGCGCAAACCAGTGCGCCTGCGCAATCGGTGCGGTATCGACAACGCCCATCACGAAGGAGAGCGCGTAGCCCGCCAGCACACCAATCAGGATTGGGATAATCGCCATAAAACCACGGAACAGCACCGAGCCAAACACCGTCACGCCCAGCGTCACCAGTGAGATGATGACGGTTTTGGAATCCGCAGACTGCCCTTCTGCCGGCAGCAGGCCGGCCATATTCGCCGCCACGCCCGCCAGTTCAAGACCGATGACGGCAACGATTGCGCCCATCGCCGCAGGCGGGAACATCACATCCAGCCAGCCGGTGCCCGCTTTTTTCACAATCAACGAGACGATGCAAAACAGCACGCCGCACATAATGAACCCGCCGAGCGCCACTTCGTAGCCCAGCGGCAGCAACAGCAGTACCGGGGAGATAAACGCAAAGCTGGAACCTAAATAAGCCGGGATTTTCCCTTTACAAATAAAGATATAAAGCAGCGTCCCAACACCATTGAACAGCAGCACAGTGGCCGGGTTGATGTGGAACAGGATTGGCACCAGCACCGTTGCGCCGAACATGGCGAACAGATGCTGTAAACTAAGCGGGATCGTCTGCAAAAGTGGCGGTCTTTCACTTATCCCGATAGCACGGCGCGTCATAGTGTTTTCCTCTGAGTGTTGTTGTTTGTCTCCCCGTCCAAAATGGCGGGCAGTGTTATGAATTCCAAAAAAAAGCCGACTATCAAAGTCGGCTTTCGATTTCTTATCAGTTACTTCGTACCAAAGATTTTGTCGCCGGCGTCGCCGAGGCCCGGAATAATGTATCCGTGCTCATTCAGCCCCTTATCAATCGACGCGGTGTACAGCTCAACGTCCGGGTGCGCTTTTTCCAGCGCCGCCAGGCCTTCCGGCGCAGCAACCAGCACCAGCACTTTAATACTGTGGCAACCGGCGTTTTTCAGCAGGTCGATGGTAGCGATCATGGAACCACCGGTCGCCAGCATCGGATCGACAACCAGCGCCATGCGCTCGTCGATGTTGGACACCAGTTTCTGGAAGTACGGTACCGGCTCCAGCGTCTCTTCGTTACGGTAGATACCCACCACACTAATGCGCGCGCTCGGTACGTGCTCCAGTACGCCTTCCATCATGCCGAGACCTGCGCGCAGGATCGGCACCACGGTGATTTTCTTACCTTTAATTTGATCAACCTGTACCGGGCCGTTCCAGCCTTCGATGGTCACTTTTTCGGTTTCGAGGTCAGCCGTTGCTTCATAGGTCAGCAGGCTGCCCACTTCTGAGGCGAGTTCACGAAAGCGTTTGGTGCTGATGTCGTTCTCTCGCATCAGGCCCAGCTTGTGTTTGACGAGTGGGTGTTTTACTTCCACGACCTTCATACTCTTCTCCTTTCCCCTGACAGGTGGCAGCCACAAAAAAATCGCCGGATTATACCGCTTTTTCTCCGTTGCGCTACAGGAAGGCGCTTGATCGCGATCAATCAGACTGGAAATGAGTATATCGCAAGAATCCGCCGCACCCTTAAATAATGGACTCGCAAACGTTTGCCTTGGCTGTTAGAATTGCGCCGAATTTTATTTCTACCGCAAGTAAACGCGTGGGGACTCAAGCAGTGACCGATAAAACCTCTCTCAGCTATAAAGATGCCGGTGTTGATATCGACGCGGGCAATGCTCTGGTTGACCGAATCAAAGGCGTGGTGAAGAAAACCCGTCGCCCGGAAGTGATGGGCGGTCTGGGCGGCTTCGGCGCGCTGTGCGCATTGCCGCAAAAATATCGTGAGCCAGTACTGGTTTCCGGCACTGACGGTGTGGGCACAAAACTGCGCCTGGCGATGGATCTGAAACGTCACGACACTATTGGTATCGACCTGGTGGCAATGTGCGTTAACGATCTGGTGGTACAAGGCGCTGAGCCGCTGTTCTTCCTCGATTACTACGCTACTGGCAAGTTGGATGTCGATACCGCCGCCAGCGTTATCAACGGTATCGCCGAAGGTTGTCTGCAATCCGGCTGTGCGCTGGTTGGCGGCGAAACGGCGGAAATGCCGGGCATGTATCACGGCGAAGATTACGATGTCGCCGGTTTCTGCGTCGGTGTGGTAGAAAAATCAGAAATCATTGATGGCTCCAAAGTGGCCGACGGCGACGTGCTGGTCGCTCTGGCGTCCAGCGGCCCGCACTCCAACGGCTATTCATTGGTGCGTAAAGTGCTTGAAGTGAGCGGTGCCGATCCGCTGACCACGCAACTTGAAGGCAAACCGCTGGCCGATCACCTGCTGGAACCGACTCGCATTTATGTGAAGTCCGTGCTGGAGCTCATTGAAAACGTGGATGTCCACGCCATCGCCCACCTGACCGGCGGCGGTTTCTGGGAAAACATTCCGCGCGTATTGCCGGATAACACCCAGGCCGTGATCGATGAATCCTCCTGGCAGTGGCCGGCGGTATTTAACTGGTTGCAAAGCGCCGGTAACGTGAGCCGTCATGAAATGTACCGCACCTTTAACTGCGGTGTCGGCATGGTCATTGCGCTGCCTGCGGCTGAAGCCGATAAAGCCATCACTCTGCTGAATGCAAAAGGTGAAAACGCGTGGAAAATCGGTATCATCAAAGCGTCCGATTCCAGTGAGCGCGTGGTTATTGAATGAAAAACATCGTGGTGCTGATTTCCGGCAACGGAAGCAATTTGCAGGCGATTATTGACGCCTGCAAACAGAAGAAAATCAACGGCACCCTGCGGGCAGTATTCAGTAATAAGGCCGATGCGTTCGGCCTTGAACGTGCGCGAGAAGCCAATATTCCCGCCCACGCACTGAGCGCAGATCAGTTCGCCAACCGCGATGCGTTTGATCGCGAACTGATGCAGGAAATCGACGCCTACACCCCGGATGTGGTGGTGCTGGCGGGTTATATGCGTATTCTTAGCCCGGCTTTTGTCGCGCATTATTCCGGGCGTCTGCTGAATATCCACCCTTCCCTGTTGCCGAAATATCCCGGCCTGCACACGCATCGTCAGGTGCTGGAAAACGGCGATGAAGAACACGGCACCAGCGTGCATTTTGTTACCGATGAGCTGGACGGCGGCCCGGTGATTTTGCAAGCCAAAGTGCCGGTGTTCGAAGGGGATACGGAAGAAGAGATCACCGAACGCGTACAGTCGCAGGAGCATGCCATTTATCCGCTGGTGGTGAGCTGGTTTGTTGACGGTCGCCTGAAAATGGACAACAACAGCGCCTGGCTGGATGGTGTGCGCTTACCACCCGAAGGTTATGCGGCTGACGAATAATTCCCGCCATTTATCGCTTTTCGCCCTGCACGCCGCGGCAGGGTTTCTTTCCTCTTCCCTCGCAAAAAGAAAAAGTTACTTTATTTCCATCATCTTAGATGTGAAAAACGGATTACTGTCATACTTTTTTGGCACAGTTGGACATCTGATAGCAAAGCTCGCCATAATAAGTTGTGTCATACGAAGGGACGCCAGCAACGTTCATCTGTAAGTCAGGGCACCGTGGAGCGAGAAGGATTTGCCGTGTCCCGAGCAAGAACTGGAGTGTAAACAGGAATGGGTCAGGAAAAGTTATATCTCGAAAAAGAACTAAGCTGGTTGTGCTTCAATGAACGTGTTCTCCAGGAAGCCGGGGATAAAAGTAACCCGCTTATCGAACGCATGCGTTTTTTGGGGATCTATTCCAATAACCTCGACGAATTTTATAAAGTTCGTTTTGCTGAACTGAAACGCCGCTTAATCATTAGCGAAGAGCAAGGCGTTGCCACGAATTCACGTCATCTGCTGGGCAAGATCCAATCCCGCGTCCTGAAGGCCGATCAAGAGTTCGACGGGCTGTATAACGATCTGCTGCTGGAGATGGCGCGTAATCAAATTTTCCTGATTAACGAACGCCAGCTTTCGCAAAACCAGCAGAGCTGGCTGCGCAACTACTTCAAACAGTATTTGCGCCAGCACATTACCCCGATACTGATTAACCGCGAAACCAACCTGGTACGCTTCTTAAAAGACGATTACACCTACCTGGCGGTAGAGATTATTCGCGGCGACGAAATCCGTTACGCGCTGCTGGAAATCCCGTCAGATAAAGTCCCGCGCTTTGTTAATTTACCGCCGGAAACGCCGCGCCGCCGCAAGCCGATGATTCTGCTGGATAACATTCTGCGCTACTGCCTGGATGATATCTTTAAAGGCTTCTTCGATTATGACGCGCTGAACGCTTACTCGATGAAAATGACCCGTGACGCCGAATATGACCTGGTGCACGAAATGGAGTCGAGCCTGATGGAGCTGATGTCCTCCAGCCTGAAACAGCGTCTGACCGCCGAACCGGTGCGCTTTGTTTATCAGCGCGATATGCCAGACGCCATGGTCGAGATGCTGCGCGAGAAACTAACCATCTCCCGCTATGACTCCATTATTCCCGGCGGGCGCTACCACAACTTCAAAGACTTTATTGGTTTTCCGAATGTCGGCAAAGCCAACCTGGTCAACAAACCGATGCCGCGTCTGCGCCACATTGGGTTTGATAAGTTCCGCAACGGTTTTGACGCCATTCGCGAACGCGATGTGCTGCTCTATTATCCGTACCACACCTTTGAACACGTGCTGGAGCTGCTGCGCCAGGCGTCGTTCGACCCGAGCGTGCTGGCGATCAAAATCAACATTTACCGCGTGGCGAAAGATTCGCGCATTATTGATTCGATGATCCACGCGGCGCACAACGGTAAAAAAGTCACCGTGGTGGTGGAGTTGCAGGCGCGTTTCGACGAAGAGGCCAACATCCACTGGGCGAAGCGGCTAACGGAAGCGGGCGTGCAGGTGATCTTCTCCGCGCCGGGCTTGAAAATTCACGCCAAACTGTTCCTCATTTCCCGTATGGAAGGGGAAGAGATCGTGCGCTATGCACACATCGGTACCGGCAACTTTAACGAGAAAACCGCGCGGCTTTACACGGACTACTCGCTAATCACCGCCGACGCGCGCATCACGAATGAAGTGCGCCGGGTATTCAACTTTATTGAAAACCCTTACCGCCCGGTGAGTTTCGATTACTTGCTGGTGTCGCCGCAGAACTCGCGCCGCCTACTGTACGATATGATCGACGCGGAGATCGCGAACGCGCAGGAAGGTAAACCTTCTGGCATTACGCTGAAGCTAAACAATCTGGTCGATAAAGGGCTGGTGGACAGGCTGTATACCGCCTCCAGTTCCGGCGTGCCGGTGAATCTGCTGGTGCGCGGCATGTGTTCACTTATTCCGCAACTGGAAGGCATCAGCGAAAATATTCGTGTCACCAGCATCGTTGACCGTTATCTTGAGCACGATCGCATCTATATTTTTGAGAACGGCGGCGATAAACGCGTTTATCTCTCCTCCGCAGACTGGATGACACGTAACATCGATTATCGTATCGAAGTGGCCGCACCGCTGCTCGATCCGCGCCTTAAACAGCGCGTTCTGGATATCATTGATTTACTTTTAAGTGATACCGTGAAAGCCAGGTATATCGATAAAGAACTGAGTAATCGCTATGTTCCGCGCGGCAACCGCCGTAAAGTGCGCGCGCAACTGGCGATTTACGACTACATCAAATCACTCGAACAGCCCGATTAACCTATGCCGATACAAGAAAAGACGCCACGACCGGAGGAATTTGCCGCGGTCGATCTGGGTTCAAACAGTTTCCATATGGTCATTGCGCGTGTGGTCGACGGCGCGATGCAGATCATCGGCCGCCTGAAACAACGCGTACACCTGGCAGATGGTCTGGACAGCAATAACATGCTGAGCGAAGAGGCAATGGAGCGCGGGTTGGCTTGCCTGTCGCTGTTTGCCGAGCGCTTACAGGGCTTTGATCCGGCAAGCGTGTGCATTGTCGGTACGCACACGCTGCGCCAGGCGTTGAATGCCACAGAGTTTCTTAAACGCGCTGAAAAAGTGATCCCGTACCCCATTGAAATCATTCCAGGCAATGAAGAAGCGCGTCTGATTTTTATGGGCGTGGAACATACGCAGCCGGAAAAAGGCCGCAAGCTGGTGATCGATATTGGCGGCGGTTCTACCGAATTAGTGATCGGTGAAGATTTCGAACCGAAGTTGGTGGAAAGTCGCCGTATGGGCTGCGTGAGCTTTGCGCAGATGTACTTTATGGGCGGCACGATTAACGGCGAAAACTTCCGCCGCGCGCGTATGGCAGCAACGCAGAAGCTGGAGTCGCTGGCGTGGCAGTTCCGTATTCAGGGCTGGAATGTGGCACTTGGCGCATCTGGCAGCATAAAAGCCGCCCACGAAGTGCTGATCGCCTCCGGCGAGAAAGACGGCTTTATCACCCCGGAACGGCTGGAAAAACTGGTCACCGAAGTGCTGAAGTATAAAAACTTCAGCGAACTGAGCCTGCCAGGGCTTTCCGAAGAGCGTAAAGCGGTGTTTGTTCCGGGGCTGGCTATTCTTTGCGGCGTGTTCGATGCGCTGGCGATCCGCGAGCTGCGCCTCTCCGATGGCGCACTGCGTGAAGGCGTGCTGTATGAGATGGAAGGCCGTTTCCGCCATCAGGACATTCGCAGCCGCACCGCGCAAAGCCTTGCCAGCCAGTACAATATCGACCGTGAACAGGCGCGGCGCGTACTGGAAACCACGACCCAGATTTACGAACAGTGGCTGACGCAAAACGCGAAACTCGCTAACCCACAACTGGCGGCGTTGTTGAAATGGGCGGCAATGCTCCACGAAGTAGGGCTAAATATTAACCACAGCGGGATGCACCGCCATTCGGCGTACGTTCTGCAAAACAGTGACTTGCCCGGTTTTAATCAGGAGCAACAGCTGATGATGGCGACGCTGGTGCGCTACCACCGTAAGGCTATTAAACTTGATGAATTACCGCGTTTTACACTGTTTAAAAAGAAACAGTATTTGCCGCTGGTACAGATCTTACGCCTTGGCGTATTGCTGAATAACCAGCGCCAGGCAACCACTACGCCGCCTACATTGCGCCTGACAACCGATGCCAACCACTGGACGCTCAGCTTCCCGCACGACTGGTTTAGCCAGAACGCACTGGTGTTGCTGGATCTGGAAAAAGAGCAGGAATACTGGGAAGCGGTGGCCGGCTGGCGACTGAAAATCGAAGAAGAGCACTCTCCGGAAGTGGCGGCCTGAGCCGCCCGTTCGCTACTCGTTAACCAGCGTCTCCAGCGGCTCTGGCTTACCAATCAAATATCCCTGCAAATAGTCGATACCCAGCGCGATTGCCGCGCTGCGTATCTCTTCACTTTCCACATACTCCGCCACCACCAGCATTTTTTTCATCCGCGCCAGATGGCAAATCGACGCCACAATCTGATAATCCAGGCTGTTCGATACAATATTGCGGATAAAACTGCCATCGATTTTCAGGATATCGGCATTGACGTTTTTCAGCCGCGCATAGCTGGCATAACCGGTACCAAAATCATCAATCGCCACCCGGCACCCCATCTGTTGCAATTGCCCCAGCGTCTGATTGGCCTGCTCAAGATTGGTCATAGAGTTGCTTTCGGTGATCTCAAAAATCAACTGCCAGGCTTCAATGCGGTATTTTCGCAATAATCGCCGCACTTCCTGCGAGAACTGTGTGCGGCAAATCGACGCAGGAGAGAGGTTAATGGAGAAACGCTGACCGGGGAGTTTTTCGCGATTTTGCGCCATAAACATCAATACATGTTCGATCACCCATAAATCGATGCGCGACGACAGGCCAAACTCATATGCGACAGGCAAAAACGCATCCGGGCTGATGCGATCACCGTTCTCTTCACGCATGCGCAGCAGGATCTCGTAGTAGTCATCGCCGCGCACGCCACAAATCGGCTGCGCCATCAGAATAAAATGATTCTCTTCCAGCGCCAGTTGCAGGCGATTCATCATATCCACTTTGCTTTTCAGGCTGCGTTGCAGATTAGCCGCGCCCCGGTTTTGCAAATTCTCCGGGTGGTTGGTCGCCAGTGACAGATCGGCAATAGTGCTCATTTCACCGAGCAGTAAATAGAGATGTTGTACCGGCGAGCGCACGTAACAGTAACTCAGCCCCACCTGCGGCTGCAGCGGCATCTCATCCCAGATAAAACGGAACTGCTTAATACGCGCGTCCAGCGCCTCAATGCGCGTCTGGTGCGACTGCGTATTAAGGCGGATCACAAGGTCGTGGCCGGAGAGCTGATACACGCACTCTTCCGCCGACAGCAGCGGGTTCAGCCAGTCCGCCATACGCTGTTTGTACTGAATGCGCAGCAACACGCCATAGTTGCGTCCCAGCAGTTCCAGCTCCGGCACGCGCAGAAAACAGAGCACCGACCAGGGCGTATCTGCCAGAGCCCGACCCAGTGCGCGCAGGTTGGGCATATTGGCTACCGGGTCAATAAATGCCAGACGGCGGGCACGATCATGCACCAGCCTCTGGCGCGTCGCCATCATCGCCATGGCGAGGATGATGAAGGAAAACACCAGGTAACTTGATGAGGCGATCGCCAGTTGCACGTCGTAAGCGGGAAACCACGGCAAATAACGGTAAAAATAGTGAATGGAGATGACCAGCAGCGGTGTCCAGACCAGCGACATAAAACGATAACCGTAGCGCATCGACCCCCACAACATCACTGGCAACAGAAGTGAGAGCGTGTAGTTGGTGCTGAAAATGGAGCTGTTTTTATTCAGCGGCATCAGTAACAGCAGCAAAATACCAATCACCACGGCAAAC
Organism: Kosakonia quasisacchari; assembly: GCF_004331415.1. Taxonomy (GTDB): domain Bacteria; phylum Pseudomonadota; class Gammaproteobacteria; order Enterobacterales; family Enterobacteriaceae; genus Kosakonia; species Kosakonia quasisacchari. Next base: position 99,371 of record NZ_SJOP01000002.1, on the reverse strand, counting down.
CAGGCCACGATCTCAACGCGCGTGACTTTGCGATCAAACTCATGGCGCATTTGCGATAACCACGAAATCGCGTAGCGCGGATGGCGAATCACCCGGATCAGGAAATAACTAAACGGCACCCCGGTCATCGTGCCAACCAGTAATGCCTGATAATTGATGAGCATCGGCACATTCCATGCCAGCGCCCCGCTTTCGCTTACCGCCCGATCATAAAGATTCAGCCAGACACCCAGCTCAAGAATAATCAGATAGATCGACGCCGGACAGAGCACCTGCCAGAAGATGCGCTGGGAAACCAGCAACGCCGTACCGTAAGCAACCCGGTGACGGCGAGTGACAAAAATACGGTAACCCGCCCAGCTAAGAATTATGGGGAGCAATAAATGCATGCCTTTACTGACCATTTCCAGCGGCGGTGCGGGCCAATAATGGCAAACCATCGCCAGCACAATACCCGGTAGCGCCGCCAAGCCATAAAACATCATCAGGCTTATCAGCAACGCCATGGGCAGATAATAGAGAATGACCGCCTGGCCAGAAACGGTGGTAAATGTATTAGCGAGACTAAACAGTGGATACAAAACAACAGGCGTGATGAGCGGCAAAGCCCACCACTGATCTTTCAGGCGATGATATTTTTTAATAAGTGTCATAGATGCTCGGTTACCCAACCCAGATCCTGGCGGGTGTTTCAGGCAGGTATCCGACCCGACTGTGCTGCGCACCGGTGAAGTGCCAGTTTGTTAGCAAACAGAAATTCTAATTCCGGACAATATCTGTTAATTGATTTGCATCAAAAAAACTCGCCAGCTAACTTTAATTCCCGGCTTTATGCGCATTATCGCCCACTTTTCATTGCTCACGTAAATATTTAATTTATCTTATATAACTCCGAGTGATAGTTTAATCATTGTGATTTTGCGCCAGGCTTAATTGACCTGACTAAAAGAGTGTGCATTAATGTCGCTGTCGCCCGTAGATCGGGTATTCCTAAAGGAACCATTGTGAGTCAGGCAACCAGTATGCGAAAACGACATCGATTTGACAGTCGCATGACCCGTATCGTACTTCTTATCAGCTTTATCTTTTTCTTCGGCCGCTTCGTCTATTCCTCTATTGGCGCCTGGTACCACCATCAGGATAAAAGCCAGTCGCAACAAATCAGTCAGACTATCGACCCCACCGCACAACGCTAGTTTTTACCCGATTTGCTTGCACGCTTCACCGCGTGGGTTTGCGCTCGCCTGCGCAAGAGTAGTCGGTTCATTGCACAACCGCGTTGCTTATCTGTCGAGGTTTAACCAGCGTTCTTCCAGACGCGCCAGCGCCGTGTAAGCTTCACCAAGACCAACCGCCAGTTTGAACCCTTCCGGCCAGTCGCCAGTGGCGGAGATCCCTTCGCTTTCAAGCCGACGAACAAACCGCAAACGTCCATAATCCGACACGCATTCAGAAAGAATTATAGCGATTTGTGCACGCTTAATGGTTAAGCCAAAGGTTAATTTGCGCAGCATCCGCACGTCTTTAATCCCGCCGCGCACAGATTGAATAAAGGTGAACGCCACGTATGCCACCAGCAATGCGAGCAGCAATAAGAATGTGGCTTTAAAGACCGGCTCCGCCATCGGGTATTGGGAGACATAATGGATAGCGCTGAAAACAATCCCCACGCCCGCCGCAGATGCCACAAGAACCGACAGCGCGGCCAGCCATTTTTTCGGGTTCAGCAAGTCATTAATTTTGCTGCGTACAAACCGGCAAATTGCCACCCAATCAAGCAACATCAAACCTAACACCACATTTGCGGCGACCAGCCAGCCGTTGTAAATGGCGTATCCGCTATAGGTGTAAAACGGTATCGCCGTCAACGCCAGTGCCGGGGAAAACAGCCCGGCAACACTGGTCACCACCAGGATGACAAAACTCATCACGCGAAACAGCACAAGGGTGCCGGATAAAAAGCCCTTATCAATAAATGGCACCGCCGCGCGAGGAGCGGGCGTTGCGCTACCCGCTTTTTTTGCCTTCTCTTTTTGCGCCGTGCGCCCCGCTTTGCCGAACAGTAAGATTGGCGCGGTAACCGCCGCCGCATAGCTTGCGCTAAAAAAGGTGATAAAGGGTAATGCGATGACCAGTAACACTGTGCTGATGAGTGCGGCTTTCATGCTCCACAGGCGCATCCGTGCAATGCGATAAACGCCACTTAAGGCATCGGATAACGACAAGCTAAGCAGGATATTCTTACGCCCGCGCCAAAAGTTGGTTTCCGAAATATTCAGCACATATTTCTTCATCCCCTCTTCCAGTTCGGCATTCATTTTCGGCAGATGACGACAAGCGCGAAACGCGGTCTCCTGTAACCAGCCATCCTCACCGGCAATCGCGGCGGCAAGAACCGGCGCGGCGCGGGATTCAGAGAGCAACCCGGTGGCTTCCAGGCAAATTTTCGCCAGCAGGATGTTATCACCCGCTTTAACGTGCTGTATCACAAAGGCAGAGAGTTCCTCTTCGAACGGTTGCAGCACCTCGCGGCGGGAACCAAAGGCGTCAATCAAAAAGCGCAAGCAGTGAATAGCGCGAATGCGTTTACCTGCATCTGCAAAATGGTGTTGGATCTCATGCCAACAGAGATCCGCCAACCGCTTCGCTTCGCCTTCGCTACACAACTGGGCATACAGCACCAGTGCATCGCGACCACGCGAATCTGTAGGAATGTGCGAATCCGGTACCTCTGCGGGCTGCTGCAAAAAGCGGGTGGTGACGAAATACTCCAGAAAGCGTCGATGAACAAACGCAAATGACTTCTCATCGCCAGGGGTCACTCTGGCAATGCGGGCAAAACGCAGTAGTTCCAGCACCGTGTCCACGTGCTCTGAATTGAAATAGCGACGGATCACCTTCACTGGCGCTTCAAGGCCAAACTTCGAGGAACGAAAAACAAACCACGCAATATCCGTAGCAATCTCTATTACCTCGCGGGAAGAGATCCCCGCATCGCGCAATTCCTGTTCGCAGAGCTGCACCCGGCTGTCGATATAGTTTTTATAAATCTCAGCCTGATTTACCGGCAATGTCTCGTTAACCGCGATCCATTCGCCAAGTAGCGCCATCATAAACGGGTTGCGCACCAGCGGGATCAGATCCAGACGGTGACTGAATAACGTATTTCGCACCTGCTCGTTAAATTGCGGATACCGACTTAGCGCTTCTGAAATACCGGCTTCGGAAAGCGGGCGGATCTCCAGTACTTTTTCCGCCAGAAACGCGCGCGTCGGCTGACGGAACACGCGCGAGGCTAAAACCCCCCGGGACGCCGGGTGCGAGGTAATAAAGCGAGAGATAACCGTGGACAGCGAATCGATGACCGCCGAGCTTTCGCTGGCATCCAGCAATTCGGAGATCTCATCGAACGAGTCGAAGATAAAAAATAAGCGACCGGTACGCCACAGGTCATGAAAGTAGTCATTAACAAAATCTCGCGTGTAAGCGTCACCACGACGAACGAGGTTTTTAATGACGAACTCTTCGAGATCTTCAACAGAGAACTCGCTGCGACCGCCAACCACAGTGCTGGTAGGAACCCATTCGCGCAGATTGACGTAAATCGGTACGCGGTGCGTCTTTTTGACCTCCGCCAACATATCTTTGGCAAGCTTGCGCAACGCCACGCTCTTGCCGGAACCGGGCGCGCCCAGAATCAAAAACGACCGCGAGGTTCTGTCTTTACGGATCGCGTCTTGCAGCCCAAGGATCTTTTTACGGGAAGTCACACCTTTCGCTTTGCGGATCTCAACCTCGGCCTCCAGTTCGGTGTAGTACTCAGGGCTCCAGTTACTGCTCTCGTCAATCGAAGTGAGATCCTGCTGCAGCATGTTGCAGAACACCTCCAGCTTGCGTGCAAAACGATCTTCCGGGAAATCCTTTTTCAGTGGCGTCGGATGCCCGCCGCTAACGCTTCGGTCACGCAGGCAAAAAAACACAATGCCAACAATGATGACAACGGAGGCGAGGAGCCACGGCGAAGGCTGGCTGATAAGCTGGATATTCTTCAGCCACGCGGGGGCATTTTGCAGCACTGGCAGCGTCCAGATAGTCGGCAACAGCGTATTTAACGCGCTGGACCCGCTGCCAATAATGCCCAACCCAAGCACCAGCACCAGGGCGCGGATTTTGTTCGCGCCATACCCGGCAGGCATCAACAAGGGACGCGTGAGGAGTAGCATCAGGCAGATAAACACGGCGACGAACGCCGCGTTAAGCCACGAGCTGTAAAGCCCAATCCCCACCACGAAGCACAATGCCAACGCAAGGAGGAGTAAAACGAATTTTTGGCTACCCGACATGTGAGTCCCTTCTTTGTTCTCGTGACGATTTTTGCAATAAAACAGCACTATAACGCCTCCGGCACCGGAAACCGGAAGCGAACTACCTGATTTGGTGGGGGGAAAAGGAAAAGCCCAATGCGCTTGAAGAAACGATGAATGCGACTCCTTCACGTTGCGCCCGGAGCCTTAATCCGCAGCAGCGCGCCGGGAGAGGATTTCGTTGATATAGTGCTCAATCCCAATGTTGTGTTCCCGACTGATGTGGGCAATGAAGGTCTGGAGAAAATCGTGCGTTGAGTGGAGCGTATCCGCGATAAGCTTATCGAAATCGCTTTGCGTGAAACGGGCATTTCCCTTTAGCGTGGAATACTGCAGTAGCGTGTGCGCAATGATTTCGAGCGCTGCGCGTCGGTAATCATTGCGACGCAGGACATCCAGATCGCTTCGGCAAATATCAAAACTAAAATCAAAACTGAGAAACCCGGAATCGACCGGCAGCGAATATGTCAGCCGGTCGCCTTCCTGCCAGACCTGCGGCTCATAGCCATCTCCCATTAGCTTTATTGACGGCATAGCGCTCCCCGTTCAGCACAGTTGATATTTTCAATTACCTTAACGTTGCGAAGAACATAGCGTAAAGCCATCACTAATGGCAGTGGCCCTCATGGCGAATGTAAGCGATCCTGTTAGCAGCCAAAGTAGATAAGCAGGAAAGGACGAAAATGAATCCAGATAGCAGCGAACTCCCGCCTTTAGCGTGGCCAGAATTTACCGACGAGACAGCACGGCTGACCTGGTGGCACGACTGCGCACAGGCCTGGCGCGAACAGTGGAATAACCCTGCACCAGTGTCGCCGGTTGACCCCAAAGAGATTGAAGCCCTTGAACAACGCCTGGGCTGCGCCCTTCCGCCATTGCTGCGCCGTTACCATGAAACGATCGGCACACTCGAGCTGGCCGAAAGGTTGTGCAGCGTCACGCCCGCGAAATACGCCAGCATTGAGCCGCTGCTGGATGCTTATCCCGGTATTCATGACATTCTCGAAGGTGCGCCAGACGCAGCGTCACAATGGGCACAGGTCAAGCAGTTGATCGCCTTTGGCGACTACCTGGGTAACGGCAATTTGTGGTGCTTTCACCGGGAAACCGGCGAAGTGTGGTATTTCGATCACGACAGCTCGCCAATGCTGACGCAGATCTTCACCGACGTAGGCCAGTACCTTGACGTGCTGATGTTCAAATGCTTGCTGGAAGCACACGGCGAGGAAGATAACGAGGATCTGCTGCGCGAGCATTTGGGCGATGACGTTGTGGAAAAGTGGATGTACTGAACAGCACAGCACCACCGACATCAGCTCTTGCTGAAAAGGATCTGGCCAAAATGGGTAATCACTAAACTCAACTTAATACATGCGGCATGAATACGGAGCACCTGATGGTCACCACACACGTTTTTATTGCAGTTAGTCTTGATGGCTACATCGCCCGTCAGGATGGCGATATCGGCTGGTTGTTGCAGCGCGATGACCCGACAGAAGATCACGGCTATGCGGCGTTCATCGCGGACAAAGATTGGATCGTTATGGGCCGGGGGAGCTATGAAAAAGTGCTGACCTTTGACGAATGGCCTTATGACCGGCCCGTGCTGGTGCTCTCCCGGCAACTGGCCGGTAGCCCCGTGCCCGAGAGGCTGAAGGGCAAAGTGCAGTTCTCCCGACGCGCACCAAAGGAGGTGATTGATGACCTGGCGGCACAGAACGCACATCGCGTCTATATTGATGGCGGGCAGTTGATACAGTCGTTCCTGCGCGAAGGGCTGGTCGCTGATATCGTTATCACTACCGTTCCTGTCCTGCTCGGTTCGGGAAAGCCGCTGTTCGGAACGCTGACTCAGGATATCGATTTGACGCTGTTATCGAGCCGCAGCTTCCCTTCGGGTCTGGTGCAGTCGCACTATCGGCTGACGCCATAAACCGCATATCAACATAGCGGCGACCTGCGCTAAATGCACAAGTAAAAAACCGGAACCCGGCAAAAGTGGGGAGGCGTCCCGCCTTCGCCGGACTGGATAAGCCCGGAGAGCGCCAGCATCGCAGTGGCAAAGTGCAGACCCACGAAGAAGCACGGGCGGCTCCCAGTTACAGACCAGAGTGATAAGAATTAAGTGCGAATGGATTTTTACCACACGGGAAATGCGAAGCGGGCATTGACGGAAAGGATAAATGACAGACGCAAGATATAAGAAAGCCGACTCTGCAGAGTCGGCTATTTTGTATGTCAGAGCTTGAAGCTGCCAACAACGTTTTCGAGTTGGACGGTTTGTTCTTCCATGGACTGCGCGGCCGCCGCCACCTCTTCCACCAGTGCCGCATTCTGCTGCGTTGCGCTATCGAGCTGGTTGATGGCGATGTTGATCTGGGCAATCCCGCGACTTTGTTCATCGCTGGAAGAGCTGATTTCTGAGATCAGCACACCCACGCTTTCAACTTTTTCCATCAGGCCGTCCATCGTTGTACCCGCCTGACGAACCAGTCCGCTGCCCTGCTCAATGCTGCTCACCGACTCTTCAATCAGTTTTTTGATCTCCTGAGCTGAGCGGGCGCTGCGCTGCGCCAGTGAACGAACCTCACCGGCCACCACAGCGAACCCACGCCCGTGTTCACCCGCCCTTGCCGCCTCCACCGCTGCGTTAAGCGCCAGGATGTTGGTTTGGAAAGCGATGCCGTCAATCACACTGATGATTTCCACCACTTTAGAGGAGGACGCATTGATGTTATCCATCGTGGAGACAACGTTGTTAACCACACTGGCCCCTTGTTTCGCCGTCGCCGAAGCCTCTACCGCCAGCTTGTTCGCCTGCAACGCGTTCTCTGCGTTAAGGCGCACGGTGCTGGTCAGTTCTTCCATGGAAGCTGCCGTTTCCACGATCGAGGCCGATTGATCTTCGGTGCGCGAGGAGAGGTTCAGGTTACCACTGGCAATCTGGCGCGAAGCCGATGAGATCGCCATTGAGCTATTCCCTACCTGCTGCATCAACTCATTAAGGAACGAAATAAACTTATTGAAGTTGTTGATAATGGCATTAAATTCCGGACTCTTACTTTGCGCAAGACGCTGCGTTAAATCCGCACCGCCGCTGGATAGCGCTTCAATATTACGATTAAGCAACGTCACATTATGGAAAATATTGCGCACAATAATCATCATGATAAAGACGATAAGTATTCCGATAATCGCCTGAACGATGGTGAGCTTGGCCATAATAGCGTTAGACATACTCACCAGGTGGCTGCTCGGAATATCAACTGCCATGAACCACGGGCTGCCGCTGATAGGCAGAACGAACAGGGAATGTGCGCCGTCTTCACCGTCATAGCTCCCACGCACTTCCGTTGCTTTACCCTGGCCTAATAGGCTAACTAACGGTGCTGCCGCCGGAATACCGAGATCGCGGACGTTTGAGAGCGCGGGTTTATCCTGTACGGAAGAGCCATTACCGACGATTTTACCGTCCGCTTCAACAATCAGTACGCTGCCGTTTACCGCTTTGCCCATGTCGACAGCCAGCTGGTTAAAGAAGCCCAGCGTCACGTCGATGGTCGCCACGCCCCAGGCTTTGCCATCTTTCCAGATCGCCATTGCACAGTTCGTTCGCGGCTGCGGGCTGGCCGCATCCTGATACGCTTTTGCCCACGCACACTCTCCTTTCGGCGCATTCATGCCGTCTTTATACCAGGGTTGTTCCCAGTATTTTGCCGATTCCGGCTGGTTCCATACGGTGTTGACTTGCAGATTGCCGCTTCCGTCGCGAGCATAGAAGGTACTGAATTTGTCCCGAGCCGGATCACGCTGGCCTGGAAGAGGCCAAATCCCACCACCGAATACGTTTAAATCCCCGTATTGGTTAACCATGTGCGGTAATAATCCGTCGATTTGCTCACTTTGCAGACCGACAACCAGTTCAGTGATTGAGCGTTGCTGAGCCTTAACACGGTTCATCTGCTCTTTAATCGCGTTACTTTGTAATTCAACCGTCGCCTGAATATTTTTGGTCTCCGTTTCAATAATCTGCGGGGAGACGAATTGCTTGATAACAATATAGGTAACTATCAATAAGATAACGAAAAAGCTTATTAGCAACAGGCCTATTCGGCCCTGGGTATTTTTCCATGTCATAATGGCAGCGCTCGTCTGGTTGAATTAGGTGTAATAACGACATTAATTGGAAATTCTTTAATTTAAATTGTGCCGCGGTTTCATATAAAAGCGCATTCCAGAGGACAAAATGTCGTTTTGGGAAAAAACGTTCTGCCGTTCACATTTTTTAAATGACCCACCTTGTTTCTATAAAAGATAATATCGTCGTAATGCGTTATTTTCCGTGGATAAATTTACTTTGATAATATCAACATCATTTTCATCAATATGCGTACATTCTGATGAAACTGAACAGTACGGACAGCAACATGCTCGTTCGTACCCTTTTTATCAGGCAAAGTGTCTACGCTCTGGAACGGTAAAGACATGCTGACCTGTTCCCCGTTTTTTAACTCACCGTTGCGTTAGTAACGTCCGCCCCTGGCGCAAAACGGCCCGTCATGGCGTGCAGTGCCGACTTGTTGAAAGAACGAGTAATCGCAGGTGGCCCGATAGCGGCCATTTAAAAAAACATCACCAACAAGGCAGGCATCAGCCTGCCTGTATATTTTTTGGCAAAACGTTAGCTCAGTTTAAAAACGGCTACCGTCTCTTCCAGCAATTGAGACTGCTCTTTAAGCGAATGCGCCGCCGCCGATGCTTCTTCTACTAACGCGGCGTTTTGCTGCGTTACCGTGTCCATCTGCGCAACGGCCTGGTTTATCTGCTCAATGCCGCGACTCTGCTCACCGGTCGAGAGTGCAATTTCCGACATCAACTCAGAAACCTGCTTAACGGTGCTAATAATGCGTTGCATGCTGTCTCCGGCCTGCGACACCCTTTCGCTACCCAGAAGTACCTGCCGGCCGGATTCCTCAATAAGCTCTTTGATCTCTTTCGCTGCGAGTGACGAACGCTGCGCCAGATTACGAACTTCACTTGCCACGACCGCAAACCCACGTCCCTGCTCGCCGGCTCTTGCCGCTTCAACCGCCGCGTTGAGTGCCAGGATGTTGGTCTGGAAAGCAATGTCTTCGATTAATGAGATGATGGTGTCTATTTTGCCGGAACTGGATTCGATCTCTTTCATCGACATCACCGCCTTTTCAACAATCGTATTCCCTTCCTGCGCGGAGCTGCGCATCGCCGTCGCAAGGGTATTTGCCTGTTGTGTGTTTTCGGAGGTGTGCTTAACCGTTGAAGTTAGCTGTTCCATGCTGGCAGCGGTCTGCCCAAGAGAAGCTGCTTGCTCTTCGGTACGGGCCGAGAGATCAGTATTACCGGCAGCGATTTCTTCTGCCGCGTGGGCCACGCTCTGACTGGAATTACGCACCTGGGCAATGATCTCCAGAAGGGCAAGACGCATTTGTTCAAGCGAACCGAGCATGTCGCCAATCTCGTCTTTAGATCCGTAAACAACGGGAGTGTGCAGCTCCCCTGCCGCCATCTTCTGGCAATGTAAGCGGGCGGCATCCAGCGGCGAAAGAACACGACGATGCAGCAGGATAAAGATAGCGACAATGATCAAGGTAAACAGTAAGGCGAAAACACCAATGGTCACCATGCTGTTCACGAAGCGATTCTGCGCGTCGTTGTTAAGGCGCTGGGCGTATTTTTCGCGGAAGGCAAGCAGGTTATCGAGTGTGATCTCAAACTGCCGATCAAGCTGCGGGATCGTAGTACTGACGAGCTGGTTGAAACGCGCCGTGTCGTTGTTGCTCGCGGCGTCCATCAACGGACGCAGGCCTTGATCAACATACGTTTGCCAGGCCTGGCTGTAAGGCGCCGAAAGCGCCTCTTCGCCCGCGACAGGTGGCGCAGCCTTGTAGTTGTTGAACGCATCGGTGGCTTTTTGCATCACCGCTTTCGCGCTCTCAAGCGAGGCATCCGCTTTCTGTTTGTCGCCCAGGGAGGCGTTGATCATGGCTTCCATCAACCGCACACGCAGTGTGCGGCTATGGTTAATCGGGTCAATAACCGACAGCACGACCCTGATCTCTTTGTTCACGTTATCCAGCGACTCGTTGCTGCGGGTCAGTGACCAAAGGTTAGAAGCCGAACTGATGAGAAAGATACCAAGTAACAGGCTAAAAACGAGAAATGAAAAACGCCTAACTGACATATTTATTACCCTGGGTTGAGGTTATTTCATAAATTTCTGCCCCTTTTGAAAGGAGCATACCAAGGACAACTTATCGGCAATCTGGCGTAAAAATTTAATTTAAATCACATTACACATTTGAATCAAAGAGTTAGAAAGACGGTACTTGCGAGAGAGAAAATATGCTTAGGATTCACCAATTTATTCAAACTAACGTTTCAAATATGCCGTTTCATGGAATAGCTATTCATCCTGCCGATGAGTCGAAATTGTTCAAAAAACGCACATTCCGGGCATCAAATTGAAGGGGCAGAAAATGGAATTTACGCACAGGGGTGAAATATAAGGAGCTGATAATTTAAAAGCAGGAAATTCGATACAGGTGATGGATTTCCCACCGCCACATGAAAGACAAAGGGATTGAAAATTTTAGATTGAATTTATTAATGTATTGCCCGATTCAATCTCCTTTTTATAAATAGCTAAATGATGTTTAAATAATTTTTCATAATCTTCTACGGTACTGGCTAAGATCGTTATTTCTATATCAGATTCACCTAACGCTTCTGGAAAATATTCAATAGCAATAAAGCCACAAATTATTTCTTCATCAGTTCCCTAATGAATAGTTTACAACCCGTTTTATCGGTATTTAGAGAGCTGAATCAGTTTGATCTCAAAGTCCTATGAATAATTCCCCTTGGTGGATCGCCAAATTTTAATTTAGAGATGCCAACAATTTAACCTCTTTTCTAATTTCGAATACCACTTCGTTCCCCTTGAGATATTGATGTTTTTTGCGATAATCTCGTTTATAGAAAGTGTAACTGAAATACACCCCACCAATTAATTCACCGATATACTATCAACCCCGTCTCTGGCACTAAACAAATACGAGATGTTAATTTTTAAAAATGGCGTATAAATTATCATATAACGACATGCCGAAAGTGAGGAGATCGACAAACTGTTTGCAATTAGCTTTTTATATCATTCAAAATACGCAATTTAGGATCATAAGCAGAACTTGATAATTATCTTTATCCACAAAAAACTTAACTCAAGAACTTATATTTTTAATATAGCCACATCAAATAAAAATATACAAAAATAGAATTTATATGATTAATCCCCTTCTGCAAATTAATAAAAACTCTTAATTAACCGTCAATAAATCCCGCAAGACACTATATACATAAACAAAAAAGCCCGCTTTCGCGGGCTTAATATTTTATATCTTCAGCAGGAACGAAATCATTCCCACTCAATCGTCGCTGGCGGTTTACCGCTGATGTCATACACCACGCGGGAAATACCGTTTACTTCGTTGATGATGCGGTTAGAAACGCGGCCGAGGAAATCGTACGGCAGATGCGCCCAATGTGCGGTCATAAAGTCGATGGTTTCTACTGCACGCAGAGAGACAACCCAGTCGTATTTACGACCGTCGCCCATCACACCTACGGAGCGAACCGGCAGGAACACGGTGAACGCCTGGCTCACTTTGTTGTAGAGATCGGCTTTATGCAGCTCTTCGATAAAGATCGCATCAGCGCGGCGCAGCAGGTCGCAATACTCTTTCTTCACTTCGCCCAGCACGCGAACACCGAGGCCCGGGCCCGGGAACGGATGGCGGTACAGCATGTCGTACGGCAGGCCCAGTTCCAGACCAATTTTACGCACTTCATCTTTGAACAGCTCACGTAGCGGTTCAACCAGCCCCATCTTCATCTCTTTCGGCAGGCCACCCACGTTGTGGTGAGATTTGATAACGTGCGCTTTACCGGTTGCCGACGCAGCGGATTCGATCACGTCCGGGTAGATTGTGCCCTGCGCCAGCCATTTCACGTCTTCCAGCTTCAGTGCTTCTTCGTCGAACACTTCCACGAATACGCGGCCAATGATTTTGCGTTTTGCTTCCGGATCGTTCTCACCGGCCAATGCATCCAGGAAACGCGCTTCCCCTTCAACGTGGACAATGTTCAGACCGAAGTGGTCGCCAAACATGTCCATTACCTGCTGAGCTTCATTCAAACGCAGCAGACCGTTATCAACGAATACGCAGGTCAGGTTTTTGCCGATAGCGCGGTGCAGCAGCATCGCGGTTACGGAAGAGTCCACGCCGCCGGAGAGGCCGAGGATCACTTTGTCATCGCCAACCTGCTGGCGGATGCGCTCAACAGCGTCATCGATGATTTTTGCCGGCGTCCACAGCGCTTCACATTCGCAGATGTCGCGCACAAAGCGCTCCAGCATACGCAGGCCCTGGCGGGTATGGGTCACTTCCGGGTGGAACTGCACGCCGTAGAAGCGTTTTTCTTCGTTCGCCATGATCGCAAACGGGCAGCTTTCGGTGCTGGCAACGGTCACGAAGCCAGACGGGATCGCCGTGACTTTGTCGCCGTGGCTCATCCACACGTCCAGCAACACTTTGCCTTCTGCGGTCAGCGAATCCTCAATGCCGCGAACCAGTGCGCTGTCGGTCTGAACTTCAACCTGTGCGTAACCGAATTCACGCTCGTTAGATCCTTCAACGTGGCCGCCGAGCTGCATCGCCATGGTCTGCATGCCGTAGCAGACGCCAAGCACCGGCACGCCAGCGTCGAACACGTATTGTGGTGCGCGCGGGCTGTTGTCTTCGGTGGTGCTTTCCGGGCCGCCGGAAAGGATGATGCCGCTGGGATTGAAGTCGCGGATCTGCGCTTCGGTGACATCCCACGCCCACAGTTCGCAGTAAACGCCCAGTTCACGCACGCGGCGCGCAACCAGTTGGGTGTACTGAGAACCGAAATCGAGGATAAGAATACGATGTTTATGAATGTTGTCCGTCATTGACGTTACTTCCGAGGCAAGTTACGAAAGCGCCCGGTGAGAGCACCGGGCGCGAAAATCATTAAGAACCCATGCGGTAGTTCGGGGATTCCTTGGTGATGGTCACGTCGTGAACGTGGCTTTCCTGAATGCCCGCGCCGCTGATACGCACGAATTCCGCTTTGGTGCGCAGGTCGTCGATAGTACCACAGCCGGTCAGACCCATACAGGAGCGCAGGCCGCCCATCTGCTGGTGAATGATCTCTTTCAGGCGGCCTTTATAAGCCACGCGGCCTTCGATACCTTCCGGCACCAGTTTGTCGGCGGCGTTATCGCTCTGGAAGTAGCGGTCAGAAGAGCCTTTAGACATCGCGCCCAGCGAGCCCATGCCACGGTAAGATTTGTAAGAGCGGCCCTGGTAGAGTTCGATTTCGCCCGGGGATTCTTCAGTACCAGCCAGCATAGAGCCAACCATCACGGCGGCAGCGCCTGCGGCGATCGCTTTGGCGATGTCGCCAGAGAAACGGATACCGCCGTCAGCGATAACCGGAATGCCGGTGCCTTCCAGCGCTTCAACCGCGTCGGAAACGGCGGTGATCTGCGGAACGCCCACGCCAGTCACGATACGAGTTGTACAGATGGAGCCAGGGCCGATACCCACTTTCACTGCACTCACGCCCGCTTCTGCCAGCGCACGAGCGCCCGCGCCTGTTGCGACGTTACCGCCGATGATTTGCAGATCCGGGTATTTGGCACGGGTTTCGCGAATGCGCTGCAAAACGCCTTCGGAGTGGCCGTGAGAGGAGTCGATCAGCAGCACATCAACGCCTGCGGCAACCAGCGCGTCAACACGCTCTTCGTTACCGGCACCCGCGCCAACCGCTGCGCCAACGCGCAGTTGACCCTGCTCATCTTTACAGGCGTTCGGTTTACGTTCTGCTTTCTGGAAGTCTTTCACGGTGATCATGCCACGCAGGTGGAAGCTGTCGTCGACAACCAGCGCTTTTTCAACGCGTTTTTCGTGCATTTTGGTGAGCACCACTTCGCGGGTTTCACCTTCGCGAACAGTCACCAGTCGCTCTTTCGGCGTCATATACACGCTAACCGGCTGGTTCAGATCGGTAACGAAACGCACATCACGGCCGGTGATGATGCCGACCAATTCGTTGTCGTTATTCACCACCGGGTAACCGGCAAAGCCGTTACGTTCGGTCAGCTCTTTCACTTCGCGCAGGGTGGTGGTCGGCAGAACGGTTTGCGGGTCTTTAACCACGCCGGATTCATGTTTCTTCACGCGGCGAACTTCTTCCGCCTGGCGCTCAATGGACATGTTTTTGTGAATAAAGCCAATGCCGCCTTCCTGTGCCAGGGCAATCGCCAGGCGCGCTTCCGTCACGGTATCCATCGCCGCAGAGAGCATAGGAATGTTCAGGCGAATGGTTTTGGTGAGCTGCGTGCTCAAGTCGGCAGTATTCGGCAGAACGGTGGAATGAGCGGGAACGAGGAGGACGTCGTCAAACGTCAGTGCTTCTTTAGCGATACGTAGCATGGGCAATATCTCTGACCTGGGGGGTTAAATATTGCCGTGGCATTATACAGAGCGTAACCGATTGCATCCACACTTTTTTAAGAAAAATACTTGCCATCCCCTCGTTTCGGGTTACTATCGAACGAATAACTTGCTGATTTAGAATTTGATCTGGCTCACATGTCGTCGTTCCAATCCCCCTCAATTTTTACGGTTAGCCGCCTTAATCAGTCGGTGCGCTTACTGCTGGAACGCGAACTCGGTCAGGTGTGGATCAGCGGGGAAATCTCCAACTTTACCCAGCCCGCTTCCGGTCACTGGTACTTCACCTTAAAAGACGATACTGCCCAGGTACGCTGCGCGATGTTTCGCAACAGCAACCGCCGCGTCACGTTTCGCCCGCAGCATGGCCAGCAAGTGCTGGTACGCGCCAATATCACGCTGTATGAACCGCGCGGTGAATACCAGATTATTGTCGAGAGCATGCAACCGGCCGGTGAAGGGCTGCTGCAACAGAAGTATGAGCAACTTAAAGCTAAGCTTGCCGCCGAAGGGCTGTTCGACCAGCAGTTTAAGCAGCCGCTGCCCTCACCCGCCCATTGCGTTGGTGTTATCACTTCGAAAACCGGTGCCGCGCTGCACGATATTTTGCACGTGCTGAAACGCCGCGATCCGTCGCTGCCGGTGGTGATTTACCCGACTGCTGTACAAGGCGAAGATGCGCCCGCGCAGATTGTTCGCGCCATTGAGCTGGCAAATGCACGCGAAGAGTGCGACGTGCTGATTGTCGGTCGCGGCGGCGGTTCACTGGAAGATTTGTGGAGCTTTAACGACGAACGCGTAGCGCGGGCGATTTTCGCCAGCCGTATTCCAGTGGTGAGCGCCGTTGGGCACGAAACCGACGTAACCATTGCCGATTTTGTTGCCGACCTGCGTGCGCCAACCCCTTCTGCGGCAGCGGAAATTGTCAGCCGCAATCAACTGGAACTGCTGCGCCAGGTTCAGGCGATGCAACAGCGCTTAGAAATGTCGATGGATTATTATCTGGCAGGGCGCAGCCGCCGTTTCGCCCAGTTAAATCATCGCCTGCAACAGCAGCACCCGCAACTACGGCTGGCGCGTCAGCAAACCGTGCTGGAACGGCTGCAACAACGCATGCACAACGCGCTGGATAATCAGTTAAAACGCACTTCTGCACGCCAGCAGCGCGTATTGCAGCGCCTGAATCAACAAACTCCACAGCCACGCATTTACCGGGCGCAAACCCGCATTCAGCAACTGGAATATCGCCTGAGCCAGCAAATCCGCGAGCGACTAAGCAACACGCGCGAACGCTTCGGTTCAGCCATCACCCACCTGGAAGCAGTCAGCCCGCTGGCAACGCTGGCGCGCGGTTATAGCGTAACCACCGCGACCGACGGCAAAGTGTTGAAGCAGACCAAACAGGTAAAAGCAGGCGACAAACTGACTACGCGGCTGAATGACGGCTGGGTGGAAAGTGAAGTCAGTGCCGTTACACCGGTGAAAAAAGCGCGCCAACGTAAATCCTCCTAATTCACGCGCTCAATAAATCAGACGAATCTATACTTTTTGTTGTTCTTTTTTGTTTTATCAAGGAGATCAACATGAATGCACGTCATCCCCACAGTGTTATCCCGCCTTATATCCTGCGCCGCATTATCGACAATGGTTCTGAGCTTCAGCAACGCTGCGCCCGCCAGACTTTAACGCATGTACAAACGTTGATGGCGCACAGCCACGGCAAAGTCGATGCGCCGCTGGTCACTTCGCCCGGCGAGCTGGTGCGCGATATTTATGACGCTCAGCACAAAGAGACGTTGCCCGGCGAGCAAGTGCGCTATGAGGGACAGCCACCGACGGGTGATGTCGCCGTCACCGAAGCTTACGACTACCTGGGTGTCACCCATGATTTCTTCTGGCAGGTCTATAAGCGCAACTCACTGGATAATCAGGGGTTAATTCTCAGCGGCACCGTGCATTACGGCAAGGATTACCAGAACGCTTTCTGGAATGGTCAACAGATGGTGTTTGGCGATGGTGATGGTGAGATCTTCAATCGTTTTACCATTGCCATTGACGTAGTGGCACATGAACTGAGCCACGGCGTCACAGAAACGGAAGCAGGTTTGATCTATTTTGAACAAGCTGGCGCGTTAAATGAGTCGTTATCCGATGTGTTCGGTTCGCTGGTAAAACAGTACCACCAGCAGCAGACGGCAGATCAGGCAGACTGGATCATTGGTGAAGGCTTGCTAGCAAAAGGCATTCATGGCAAAGGGTTGCGTTCTATGTCGAAGCCGGGGACGGCTTACGATGACCCATTATTGGGTAAAGATCCGCAGCCTGCGCATATGAAAGATTTTATTAAAACGCGTGAGGATAACGGCGGCGTACACCTGAATTCTGGCATTCCTAACCGGGCGTTTTACCTGGCAGCAACCGCTATTGGCGGATATGCATGGGAAAAAGCAGGATACGCCTGGTATGACACGGTGTGTGACAAGTCACTCGCGCAAAATGCCGACTTTGCGGCCTTCGCCAAATTCACCATCAAACATGGCGAAAAACGGTCCGGTAAGAAAATCGCCGCCGCTATCGAACAAGCGTGGAAAGATGTCGGAGTTTTATGATGAACGAACCCGAATTAACCGACGACGCAGTGGTCGAGTTAGCCCGTGAGGGCGGACTGGCTTACATTCCCAAACTGAGCGGCGCGCGAAAAATTGTCATCGCACAACTCAATGCGGAACAGCGCCAGCGGCTGGTGGATATTTTGCACCAGACGCTCCCGCTGGCAGAGCCGCCAGGCCAGCCGGACTCACCGGGCCGTGGCGATCAGCGCTTCTACCGTTTGCAGATCACCTGGACCACCCAACAAACGGATGTGCTGCTGCTTATCCCGGAAAGCAAAGCGCCACCGTCGTTTGTCGAACTGTGGCGCGAAGGGGAAGATTGTATTTGCAAACCTTAAAGCAGCGTAAATTCAACACGTTTTTTCGAAATCAGCCCGTGGCCGTGTTGGCAGAAAAAGTCCACCGCGCCGCAGGCTTTTAATACTTCCAGAGGTTGATGGCACTCCGGGCAATGAGCTTGTACTTCAATGTCTTTGCCGCAGCTGTCGCAGTGAGCATGTGTTCCCACTACTTGCAACGGGTTATGGCAAGCCGGGCATGTAAGATCCATAAGGCGCTCCTTAATTTTTAACGGCGTTTATCATACACCGCTGGCAATAAAAAACCCGCCAGGCGGCGGGCTTTAAGCAAGTGATTACTTACCTTTTTTGATGTGCTTAATCAGGCGTTTACGTTTACGCAGCTGGTTCGGCGTCAGGGTGTTCCGTTTTTCAGCAAACGGGTTTTCGCCCTCTTTGAACTGAATACGGATTGGCGTCCCCATCACATCCAATGATTTGCGGAAGTAGTTCATCAAATAGCGCTTGTAGGAGTCTGGCAGGTCTTTCACCTGGTTGCCGTGAATCACCACAATCGGCGGGTTATAACCACCGGCGTGGGCATATTTCAGCTTCACGCGACGGCCACGCACCAGCGGCGGCTGATGATCTTCTGCCGCCATGTTCATAATCCGCGTCAACAGCGCGGTGCTCACACGGCGGGTTGAGCTGTCATAAGCTTCGCGAACGGATTCAAACAGGTTGCCGACGCCGCTGCCGTGCAGCGCAGAGATAAAGTGCACGCGGGCGAAGTCGATAAAGCCCAGACGATAGTCCAGCGTCTCTTTTACCTGCTCTTTTACTTCCTGGCTCAGGCCGTCCCACTTGTTGACGACGATGACCAGCGAACGACCGCTGTTAAGAATAAAGCCGAGCAGTGATAAATCCTGATCCGAAATGCCTTCACGGGCATCAATAACCAGCAGCACGACGTTAGCGTCTTCAATCGCTTGCAGGGTTTTGATAACTGAGAACTTTTCTACCACGTCGGTGATTTTGCCACGCTTACGCACACCGGCGGTGTCGATAAGTATGTACTCACGCTCATCACGCTGCATCGGAATATAGATGCTGTCGCGCGTGGTGCCGGGCATGTCGTACACCACCACGCGGTCTTCACCGAGAATGCGGTTAGTGAGTGTAGACTTACCGACGTTCGGACGCCCCACGATAGCCAGCTTAATCGGCAGATCCTGCGGGTTAAAATCGTCTTCCGGCTCTTCTTGCTCGCCGTTTTCGTTGGCTTCGAACTGCGCCCAGTATTCCGCCTCTTCGTCCACAACTTCCGGCGGATTCAGCTCATCCATCCACGGCATCAGCACGTGTTCCAGCAGGCTGGTGACACCGCGGCCGTGGGAAGCGGCGATAGCGTGGATTTCCCCCAGACCAAGGGAGTAAAAATCTGCCGTTGCCTGATCCGGATCCATACCGTCGGTTTTATTCGCCACCAGGAAGGTCGGTTTTTCGCGTGAACGCAGATGCTTAGCGATGGCCGAATCGGCAGGCATCAGCCCCGCGCGCGCATCGACCATAAACAGCACGACATCGGCTTCTTCAATCGCCAGCAGCGACTGTTCCGCCATACGCGTTTCCACGCCGTCTTCGGTGCCATCGATACCACCGGTATCAATACAGATAAATTCGCGGCCTTCAACTTCAGCACGACCGTACTTACGGTCACGAGTCAGACCCGGGAAATCCGCCACCAGCGCATCACGGGTGCGTGTTAAACGGTTAAATAGCGTGGATTTTCCAACATTAGGGCGCCCGACAAGCGCGACCACAGGTACCATGTTTAAAGCCTCATTACAGAAAATTCATTAGCAAAACGTCGCGGGTTGCACGCCGTTTTAAAAACAGGAAAACGGCTCCTGCAACAGGAGCCGTCTTTCAGGAGCGACAAACCCGACGCGCTTAGCGCGAAAGGGCGTACAGTGTACCGTCTTTTGCCTGGATCAGCAGTTTGCCACCGGCAACGACCGGCTCGGTCAGGAAACCAGAGCTGTCAACTTTCTGCTGCGCGACAAAGCGTCCGTCTTCAACGTTAATCCAGTGCACATAGCCTTCGCTATCGCCTGTTACAATGTAACCATTATACAACGCCGGAGCGGTAAGGTTACGGTGCAGCAGATCACTTTGTGTCCACAGCGTTACGCCACCATCGGTGGTCAACGCCAGTACGCGATCGTTCTGGTCGATAATGTAAATGCGGTTACCATCAACCACAAAATCGCTTACTGAGCCCAGCTCGCGTTTCCACATAATCTGGCCGCTACGCAGATCCAGCGCCGTCATGTTGCCGTTATAGGCCAGCGCATAAACCACGTTGCCAACGACAACTGGCGTGGTATCGACATCGCTCAGACGATCGATTTCTGTCGGGCCGTTGGCCTGGGAGATGCGTTGTTGCCAAATCATCTGGCCCTGCTGCATCAACACCGCACTTACACGACCGTTATCACCACCGACAATGGCAGCGCCAAAGGCAGAAGTTGGCGCGGATTCACCGCGCAGAGAAAGTGCAGGCATATCGAGGTTGACGGTCCATTTAGTTGCACCATCGCTTTCGTTCAGCGCCTGCAACTGTCCGTTGCTGGTGTGGATCAGCACTAAACCGTCGCTCACTACCGGGCGAGAAAGCGCTTCACCGGCAACTTTGGTTTTCCACGCTTGCGAACCATCGCTGGTATTCAGCGCGTAAACCTGCGCTTTTTCGCTGCCCACATACACATGACCGCCGGAAACCGTCACACCGCCGGAAAGCAGTGCGGCGCGCGTGGAGAACCAGCCATCTTTTTCAGCCAGATTTACCGACCAAATTTCATGCCCATCATCGATGCTAACCGCTTTCACTACACCATGACGATCGGCGGCGTAAACCACGCCATCAGCAAACGCTGGATGCAGATGAGAGTAGAAATCACCGATACCGTTGCCAACGGAGGTGCTCCATGACGTAGTCGGTGTGAACTGGTTTTCAACCACCGGCAACGGGGACATTTTGACAACATCTTCTTCGCTGTTAAACAGGGAACAGCCGCTCAAAAGCGTGACGGAAAGCAGCCCTGGCAGAAGTAATTTACGCAATTGCATCGGGTCCCTCTTAGATGGACAAATTATTGATTTTCATCTGCATCATTTCACTCAGCGCAGGAGAAGCATTGTTTTTAATGCCGTTTTCCCATGCGGTGCGCGCGCCTTGTTTATCGCCTTTGCTCAGCAGTGCTTCGCCGCGCAGATCGGCAACAATCGCTGACCAGCTTTCCGCTTTAACCGCATCCAGCGTTTTCAGCGCAGCGTCTTGTTGCTTTTGCTGTACCTGGATGCGCGCCAGGCGCACATTGATTATCGACTTGAGATTTTCATCATTCGTCGCAGCCAGCCCCTGTTGCAACTGAGCAGCGGCTTTATCCAGCTCGTTTTTCTCAACGAATTGCTGCGCCAGCTCCAGCGACGCCAGCGCGCCGTAGGCGTTTTTGTTGTCAGCTGCAAATTTTTCCGCCGCTGTGAACGATTCTGGTTTGTCTGCCGAAAGCGCGGCAACCGCATTTTCATAGGCCTGTGAAGAAGCTCTCGCCGTGTCCGCCTGATGGCCGTTCCAGTAGCGCCAGCCAACCAGCGCACCAATACCCAAAACGACGCCAACGGCCAGCGCTTTACCATTCTCGGCAAAGAAGCGCTTAATCGCGTCTACCTGGTCGTTTTCGTTTTCGTAAATTTCCACGCAGTCCTTCTCCTTAACGATAATTCACCGGGGAGATTAGCCCAGTAGTGTGCGCAAATGCGCCGCAACGCTCTCCTGCGTTACCGTACTCTGCTCACCAGAGCGTAAATCCTTCACCACAACATTACCGTCGGCAATTTCAGTTTCGCCGAGCACCAGTGCGACGCGAGCGCCCCACTTGTCCGCGCGGGCAAACTGCTTTTTAAAATTGCCGCCGCCGTGGTTCATCATCAGCCGTACGCCAGGTAACGCATCGCGCACCTGTTCACCCAACTGCATAGCAGCGGATTGCATATTGGCGCCAGACGCCACCAGGTATATATCGACAACGGATTCTGCTTTAAATTCCGGATTAACTGCCTGAACTAACAAAACAAGTCGTTCAAGGCCCATTGCGAAGCCAACCGCCGGAGTCGCGCGACCGCCAAGCTGCTCAACCAGGCCGTCATAACGACCGCCTGCGCAAACGGTGCCTTGCGCGCCCAGACTTGTGGTGACCCATTCGAAAACAGTGCGATTGTAGTAATCCAAACCACGCACCAGACGCTGGTTCACCGTATAAGCGATACCTGCCGCATCAAGGAATGCGCAAAGGCCAGCGAAGTGTTCGCGGGACTCATCATCAAGGTAATCCCCCAGTTTCGGGGCATCGTTCAGCAACGCCTGAATGTCCTGGTTTTTGGTATCCAGCACACGCAACGGGTTGGTATACATACGACGCAAGCAGTCTTCGTCCAGCTTATCTTTATGCTGCTCAAGGAAAGCCACTAACGCATCGCGATAGGTCGTACGCGCTTCGAGCGAGCCAATAGAGTTGAGCTCAAGGGCAACGCTAGAAGCAATACCCAGCTCGCGCCACCAGCGGGCGGTAAGCATAATCAGCTCGGCATCGATATCCGGCCCTTGCAGGCCAAACACTTCCACACCCAACTGATGGAACTGACGGTAGCGCCCTTTCTGCGGACGCTCGTAGCGGAACATCGGTCCGACGTACCACAAGCGCTGTTCCTGATTGTACAGCAGACCATGTTCGATGCCGGCGCGTACGCAGCCCGCAGTACCTTCGGGACGCAGTGTCAGGCTGTCGCCATTGCGATCGTCAAAGGTATACATCTCTTTTTCAACCACGTCGGTCACTTCACCGATCGCGCGTTTGAATAACGGGGTCTGCTCTACAATCGGCAAACGGATTTCACTGTAACCGTAGCTGCCGAGCACGTTTTTTAAAGCGCCTTCAATGCGCTGCCAGATGGCGGTCTCGCCAGGCAGATAATCGTTCATGCCGCGAATGGCTTGAATATTTTTTGCCACGTTTATTCTCTTTATTAATACAAAAAATGAACCCTCGGGGCCGCGACGAACTGCGGGTCGCGCCGGGCGGGTTCATCATACACGGGAAGCCTGCTGCTTCCCAGCAACCTTATTTTTCTACCTGTTGCACATCGATACGACGCGCTTCATCCAGAATCGACGCTTTCGCGCGAATGCGGGCTTCAAGCTGGCTAATCATATCGCTGTTATCCAGACGGTCTTTGCGCACGCCATCTTCATACAGGCCGCTTTTCTTGTTGCCGCCGGTCACACCCAGCGTGGAAACCAGCGCTTCACCAGGGCCATTCACCACGCAACCGATAATGGAGACATCCATCGGCGTGATGATATCTTCCAGCCGCTGTTCAAGGGCGTTGACCGTACCGATAACGTCAAACTCCTGACGGGAACAGGTCGGGCAGGCGATAAAGTTAATCCCACGCGAGCGAATGCGCAGCGATTTCAGGATATCAAAACCAACTTTGATCTCCTCCACCGGATCGGCAGCCAGCGAAATACGCAGCGTGTCACCAATACCTTCAGAAAGTAGCAACCCCAGACCAATCGCGGATTTCACCGCACCTGCGCGCGCGCCACCGGCTTCGGTGATGCCAAGGTGCAGCGGCTGTTCGATCTGTTTTGCCAGCAGGCGATAGGATTCAACAGCGAGGAAGACGTCCGACGCTTTCACGCTGACTTTGAACTGATCGAAATTAAGGCGATCAAGATGATCGACATGGCGCATGGCGGATTCAAGCAGCGCTTGCGGCGTTGGCTCGCCATACTTTTCTTGCAGATCTTTTTCCAGCGAACCGGCGTTAACGCCGATGCGAATCGGGATATTTTTATCGCGCGCGCAATCAACAACGGTGCGAATACGCTCTTCGTTGCCAATGTTACCGGGATTAATACGCAGGCAGTCAACGCCATATTCGGCAACTTTGAGCGCGATGCGATAGTCAAAATGGATGTCCGCAACCAGCGGGACATTCACTTGCTGTTTGATCAACTTGAACGCTTCCGCCGCGTCCATGGTCGGGACGGAGACGCGGACAATATCTGCGCCGACGCGCTCAAGCGCTTTGATTTGATTGACCGTAGCTTCAACATCCGTGGTACGGGTGTTTGTCATGGACTGCACGGCGATGGGCGCGCCATCGCCAATGGGCACATTACCAACGTAAATCCGTTTCGATTTCCGACGCTGAATCGGGGCCTGGTTATGCATGAAAAATCTCCCGCGTTGCCCGTCTGTTACTGTGCTGCTGATTGTTCGGCATTGACGGTCAGACGCGCAACCTGGTTAGTTCTGATAAAACGACTCAGATCGACAGGTTTACCCTGATACTGAATCTGAACGGCTGACGGCGCGCCAATTTTCAGCTTATATGGCGCCTGGCCGGTTAAATTGAGCGTGGCATCTTTACGTTGCATTCCACTGAATAATTTTTTCCCGGTGGCATCGCTCACTTCCAGCCAGCAATCGGCAGTGAAGTTCATTACCAACGTATTGGTATCCGCTTGCGCACCCGCAACACCGGCCTGGTTGGTCGGTAACTGCGCCGTGTTCGCTGGAGCAACAGGCTGCTGCATGGCGTCGACATTCGCCTGCGACGGTGCAACAACGGTGTTCTGGTTTGCGGTATTAGCAGGTGCCTGCGGCGCGCTGGAGGCTGGCTTTTGCGCCGTTGCCGACGGTGCAGGCGCTTCGACAGGCGTGCCGGAATTATCAACCGGGTCTGCTGCTGCAGTGTCGTTATTCAGCGGTACGCTTTGCGCGTTGCTGTTGCTCGCATTCAGTTCCGCAGAAGATTGATCCGCCATGTTGGTGATCTCTTCCTGCTGCGCTTTGTGGTTATCCCACCACCATGCGCCCGTCAGGCCGATTGCAACCAAAAACACCAGCCAGGTGATGAAACTCATCATCCAGCCACTGCGTTTTTTACGCGGCTTGCCTAAAGCAAAAGTTTGCATCGGCGCAACTTTTGCCGCTCTGACCGGTGCTTGTTTTTCAAGAATCGGCAGCAGCTCTTCTTCAGGAATGTGCACCAGGCGGGCATAGGAGCGGATATAACCGCGTACAAAAGTCGAAGCCAGATCGGCGGGTGATCTGTCCTCTTCGATATCGCGTACCGTGGAAACCTTCAGGCACAAGCGCTCTGCAACCGCTTGCTGGCTGAGTCCAAGTTGTTCACGGGCGTTGCGCAGACGTACGCCAGTGGTTTGTGCTTCATTTTGGTCGTGAGTGGCTTCAGTATTCATTCGCTACAACTACTGGTACGTGAAAATTAAACATTCAGGCGCGCATAACCGCAATGCCTACACGCGCCGCGAAAAAACCGGGTCGGTTAAACCTGGCCCACAGTATAGGACTGTCAGGCTCGTCATAACAGAACAGCTTTCAGCACTTTTTGCTAAGCCGTTGTTCCATCACTACATACTGCCTTAAAGTCAGGAGAAACGCACCGTAATTATTAATGGCCTGTATGTGTACAGGCCAAATATTCGACATTTCCACAAAATGCAGCATATTCTTCGCGCTGCAACTGATGATTATAGTGCCTTGATCTCAATAGGCTCGCCCTGCATACGCTTACGCATCGTACGTTTGGTACGGTCAATCACATCCCCCGCCAACTGACCACACGCGGCATCGATATCATCGCCACGCGTTTTACGCACGATAGTGGTGAAACCATAACTCATCAGCACCTTACAGAAGCGATCGATACGGCTGTTAGAGCTTCGGCCATACGGCGCGCCCGGGAACGGGTTCCATGGGATCAGGTTGATCTTACACGGCGTATCTTTCAGCAACTCCGCCAACTGGTGCGCATGTTCAGTGCCATCGTTAACGTGATCCAGCATCACATACTCGATAGTCACACGGCCCTGGTTAGCGTTGGATTTTTCCAGATAACGACGTACGGAGGCGAGGAACGTCTCGATGTTGTACTTTTTATTGATCGGTACAATTTCATCGCGAATCTCGTCGTTTGGCGCATGCAGAGAGATGGCCAGCGCAACGTCGATCATATCGCCCAGTTTATCCAGCGCCGGAACCACGCCGGAGGTGGAAAGCGTAACGCGGCGTTTGGAGAGCCCAAAGCCAAAATCATCCAGCATAATTTCCATCGCCGGAACGACGTTGGTCAGGTTGAGCAACGGCTCGCCCATGCCCATCATCACCACGTTGGTAATGGGGCGGTTACCGGTGACTTTCGCCGCGCCGATAATTTTCGCCGCGCGCCACACCTGGCCGATAATTTCCGAAACGCGCAGGTTACGGTTAAAGCCCTGCTGAGCAGTGGAGCAGAATTTACACTCCAGCGCACAACCCACCTGGGAAGAAACGCACAACGTTGCGCGATCCTCTTCCGGGATGTAGACGGTTTCAACGCGCTGATCGCCCACGGCAATCGCCCACTTGATGGTGCCGTCGGAGGAGCGTTGTTCTTCCACCACTTCCGGCGCACGAATTTCGGCGACGTCTTTTAATTTGTTGCGCAGCACTTTGTTGATGTCGGTCATCTCATCAAAGTCGTCGCTGCAATAGTGGTACATCCACTTCATCACCTGATCGGCGCGGAAGGGTTTTTCGCCTAAGTTTTTGAAAAATTCACGCATCTGCTGACGGTTTAAATCCAGCAGGTTAATTTTTGCATCTTTGTTTGGCACCGTGAGAGCGTCGTTCTCAGGCATGACAATTTGTTCAGTCATAATGTATTCCGGCCTCGTTATTACACGTTGTGGCCCGTGGAGGGTTAAAAAGAAGCGCCCCAGGAAAGCGTCGGCTCATCCTGGGGCGCAGCATTGTACAAATTCTGACGCACAGATACCACGTTTGCACGCGGCTTTTCACAAATTAAAGTGTAAACCTCGTTACACGTTTAACGTGTGATTAACGGGTGCGCGGGCACACTTCGCCTTCGGCGAAGAAGTAGGCGATTTCACGCGCAGCAGATTCAACGGAGTCAGAACCGTGGGTGCCGTTCTCGGTGAAGCTGTCCGCGTAGTCAGCACGCAGGGTACCTGCCAGCGCGTTAGCCGGGTTGGTTGCGCCCAGCAGGTCACGGTGACGCTGCACCGCGTTTTCACCTTCCAGTACGGAAACAACGATCGGGCCGGAGGTCATGAATTCAACCAGACCGTCAAAGAACGGGCGACCTTCGTGCTCGGCATAGAAACCGCGCGCCTGCTCAACGGTCAGGTGCAGCATTTTGGTGCCAACAATTTTGAACCCTGCCGCTTCAAAGCGAGAGAAGATGCCGCCAATAACGTTTTTTGCCACCGCGTTCGGTTTAATGATGGAAAAAGTACGTTCAATAGCCATGTTTACCTCTGTAAGTTGTTCTGTTGCCCTGAATAGATGTGGCGCGGATTATAAAGAGCAATATGGGCGTTGCCTATGGATGAAGGTAACATTTTTTTAAAATGAGACTATTTTTAGCAACACTTCCCATCAACAGCGCCATTTCATCGGTTATTGCACAGCAAACTGCACTGACGCAATCAGCCCTGCATCATCCATAACCAATATCTGATACTCCCCGCTTTTATCAAGTTTCAGGCTCAATAAGGTGCTATGCGAGGCTAAAGGTTCACCATTCAAAAACCACCAACGCCCGCCTTCACCACCGCTGCTTTGTAGCGGTAGCAAGGCAAATGCCTGGCCGGGAATGCGTTTGATAACCGCACCTTCACGCACGCCGCTTAATAACAGTGGCGGCGGTGCGTTATCGTCACGAGGCGGGCAGCGTTTATCCGCCGTCGGTAAACGGGCTGCACGGCGTTCACCAGCGGGTAGCCACGGCTCCAGCGGCAACGGCCAGGCGATCCATGTTTTCTGCTGTGCGTTAGGGCAATCTGCGGCAACCCTTCGCCCCTCTTTATTCAGCCAGAGCGGGAAATTGATCCCATGCCCGCCTTCCTGCTCCGGCAATAACAGCGTTGGCGGCTGGCTACCGTCCAACAGCCAGGTAGTGAGTCGACGGCGACAATTGCTGTCGCCGGAAGGTAAGCTTTGCCCACCAGGCCAACAAATGACGCCGCTGCTGACTGTTTGCGGGCGCGGGTCGCGCGGCAGTCTCGCCTGTTCAAGCGCTGAGCGCGGCTGCAACAGATTATTGACCTGGTTAAGTAACGGCACCGCGCTGGCAAAACCGAACTGCCCGGCAACGGGCGTACCGTCAGGTCGCCCCGTCCAGATGCCTATCACGTAGCGAGCATTAATCCCTATCGCCCATGCATCGCGATAGCCATAGCTAGTGCCGGTTTTCCACGCCAGCGGCACCACTTGCGGCAACGCTTCATCTGGCACCGGTTGAGCTTCTCCGGCGAGAATGCGGCGAATAATCCATGCTGCGCCCGGCGACATCAACCGTCGCTCCATCAGCGGGGCGTCGGGTGTCAGACGCAGGCTTCCCGCTTTCCCCTCACGGGCAAACGCCGTATAAGCCGCGGCAATATCTTCCAGCCGCGCACCTGCGCCGCCGAGGATCAGCGACAGATTGGGTTCCGCTCCCGTCGGCAAAATCAACGGCAAACCGACGTTGCGCAGATTTCCGGCAAATTTTTTCGGTCCGTAGGCTTCCAGCACTTGCACCGCCGGTAAATTAAGAGAACGTACCAGCGCTTCATTCATGCTTACCGGGCCATGGAAACCGCTGTCAAAATTACCGGGTCGATAATCGCCCACCCGGCGCGGCACATCCTGTAACAGCGAGGCCGGATGAATCAGCCCCTCATCCAGCGCGAGACCATAAATAAAAGGTTTTAACACCGAGCCCGGTGAACGAATGGCGCTGACCATATCCACATGGCTGAAACGGCTGTCGTCATTAATATCCACGGAGCCAACCCAACCGCGCACTTTCATATCCGTGTGGTCAACGACGATTATCGCCAGCGAGCTGCGAGCTGGCAGGCGGCTTTTCACATTTAACGCCAGATCTTCAAGCTGACGTTGCAGGCTGGCATTCAGCGTGGTGGTGATTTTCAGCGCCTTGCTTTCACCAAGCATCCGCCGGGCGAAGAGCGGTGCCAGTTGCGGCATCTGACGCGGAGCCAGCCAGACAGGTTCTTCGCGTGACTCTGCCACCTGCGTTGCCGACCACACCTTTTGCGACACCATGCGATCCAGCACTTTGTCGCGCGCAGCCTGCGCCCGTTGCGGCCAGCGATCCGGGCGTAAGCGGCTGGGTGCCTGCGGTAAAACCGCTAACAGCGCCGCTTCGGAATAGCTGAGCTTCGCAGGCGGTTTACCTAAATAAGCCCAACTCGCTGCGCCCACGCCTTGCAACGTGCCGCCAAACGGCGCGCGGTTCAGATAAAGCGTGAGTATTTCACGTTTTGAGAGGTGCCACTCCAGTTGCAGCGCCCGCCACAGCTGACGCACCTTGCCGCCGAAAGTACGCGGATGCGGATCGAGCAAGCGAGCAACCTGCATTGTCAACGTACTGCCGCCGGAAACAACATGGCCGGAACGCAGATCCTGCCAGGCTGCACGCGCAATCGACAGTGGATTCACCCCCGGATGTGCCCAGAACCAGCGATCTTCATACTGGATCAGCGCCTGCAGATAGTGTGGCGATACCTCTTCGATGGTGACCGGGTAGCGCCAGATACCGTCGGCATCGGCAAAGCGCCACAGCGGCGTACCGTCTTCGGCCACGACTACCCGCGCCGGATCAACCTCGCTAAGCGGCAACGGCCAGATCTTATCAGCAGTCATAACGCCCAATACCAACAGCAGCGGAACACCCACCAGCCAGCGCCAGCGGGTGCGTATCAGATGTACAATCCTCACGTTACGGTACGATAATCAGCGGACCACTGGTCGCCCCGGTCGCGCGCCACTGCGGAACATACATTGACTCCACCTGTGGAGCAGGAACCTGATAGGTGCCAGGCGTAACCGCGCGGGCCAGGTAGACCAGCGTGACCCACTCCCCTGCATTTACCGGCACCGCAGCAACAAAACGGTCATCACGAAACTCCATATGCTGGATATCCACTTGTTGCATGCGATTCAGCAGATCCTGCACTTCACTGCCGCTATCTTGCAAACTGGCGCTGCTATCGGCGAGGTTCTGGTTTTCCAGCTCCAGTCCAGCAGGCAGTAAATCAACCACCAACGCGTCCGGTACATTCTGGCTGGCGTTCACGTCGAGACGCACCAGCACCAGTTCACCGCTTTTCAGTGACGAAAGCGATTTACTGCGACCATCGGTTCCCAGGAACGTACGCTCAATTTTTAATACCTTCCCGGACGGCGCAGGTGCCTGTTCCGGATAACCGGTACTGTCGAGACGCAACCACAGCGGTGTGCTGCCGCTATTGGTAACCTGCAATGCCCCCAGTTGATCGGCACTGAGATTGCGGCTTTGCGGACGATCGCCACCGAGCCCTGCTGCATCAAGGGAGGTTTGTGCCTGCCACGCGCCAGTGGCGTTTTGCAGATTACGCCCGGCCATAAACAGCGCGTTGCTCTCCTGTGTCGACAACCAGCGCTGGCCGTAGGCCTGCTCGGCGAGCGTCGCCAGCAGACGCGGCTGCTCTTGTGGCAGCAGGTTATTCTCTTCCAGCAGCGCCAGCATCAATGCGTCATCACGCAGTTCGCTGCCGTAGTCAGCCAGCCAGTGACCAGACTGCGGGCGAGACGTTTTCAGCGCCAGCGCTAACGATTGTTCGCTGCGCTGCGCATCGCCCATCAGTTTCAGCGCCACGCCAAGCTGCATCAAAGGCAGCGCCGCTTTGGCCTGCTCATGACGCTGCCAAATTTCACGCAGTGCGCCTAATGGCGCTTTCTGCTGACGCGCCAGCACCAGACCGGCATAGCTTTGTACGGCGAACTTGGTTGCCGGAGCATCGTCGGTATAGCGAATGGACATGGCCGCCGGATCCTGCAAATAGCGCAGTAAGCGGTTATTGGCGTTATTCAGCGCGTCCATAGGCACGCTATACCCCTGCGCAGACGCGCTAACCAGGAAGTCGGTGACGTACGCCGTCAACCAGTACTCTTCCGGCCCGCTCTTGTCCCACAGCGCGAAACCGCCATCTTCGCGCTGCATTTGCAGCAGGCGGGAGATGCCTATATCCACCGCCGCGCGGCGCTGCTCATCGCTGTCGCCTTTAATACCCAGCGCTTTCAACTGCGCGGCGTTGGTATAAAGCGACGGGAACAACCCGCTGGTGGTCTGTTCAAGACAGCCGTACGGATAAGCACGCAATTCTTCGATATAGCGCGCCAGGTTCAGCGGCGGCTTGCCGCTAAGCAGTAAGCGCCCTTGCAACGTCACAGGTGAAATATTGGCAAGGTGCTGCCCCGGTGTATGCCAGCTCTCACCCGGATTGAGCATCACACCACTATTGACAGTCTGTGCCGCGAACGGTGGACGCACGCCGATTTTCCACTGTTTTTGCTGCGGTGCGAACGTTTCACCCGGTAATGTCAGGCCACTGATTTGTGCGCTGATCTCACCATCGCCAAATCCCTCCAGCGCGCTCACTGGAATAAACAGCGTGGTGCGCTCTCCGGCAGCAAGCTTAACCGGTTCCGGTTGACCGCTTTCCAGTGCCAGCAGGCCGCTCGCAGTCAGCGCGACATTGAGCGTTTGCGGTTGATCGGTCAGGTTAGTCAGATCCAGCGTCAGGCGAGACGTATCGCCGCTGCCGAGGAAACGGGGCATATTGAGATCCGCAATCACCGGTGCGGCAACAATCACTTTACTTTCGTTACTGCCAAAGTCTTCCGCCGTCCAGGCTTGCGCCATCACGCGCAGTTCACCGTTGAAATCGCCAATCGGCAAGCTCACTGTACCTTCGCCATTTTCATCAAGCATTACCGGCTGTGCCTGCTGAGCAATAATGGTGACATGGTTGACCGGCGGTTTGCCGCCGCGGTTAAGCTCGTCGCCATCGCCGCCAAAGCGCAGCGCCGCCAGACGTCCCTGCCCTTCAATCACCTGGCCGTAAATATCGTAGATATCCGCACCGTAGCGTTTCTGGCCGAAAAAGCCCTGCCACGGATCCGGCGTCACATAATCGGTAATGTTCAGCACACCGCTGTCCACGGCGGACAGCAGCACGTTGATCTGTTTTGGCGTGGCGCCGTTTTTAACCGCCGCTTTAACTTTCACCGTCAGGGGTTGGTTAGGACGCATTTTCTGCGGCGCATCGAGCGTCACATCCAGGCGGCGGTTCTCATCGCCCATCGGCAGATGCAGTAAACCTACCGCACGTTTTGGCGTGGCGGATTTCGATTTATCGCCAGGGCGTACCACCAGCGTGCTGATGTAGAGATCGTGGCGCTGCCATTTCTGATCGACCGGGATACTCAGATCAACGCCCTCTGCCGGCACATCGATCTCTTTCCACCACAGCGGACCTTCGCTGGATTCGATCATCGCGTAGCCTTTTCCTGCGGCAGGCGCGGTGACGTGCAATTTGATGGTATCGCCCGGTTTGTAGGCCGGTTTATCCAGTTTCATGGTGACGCGATCCGGCCTTGCCGCACCCGCGCCATCGGTGTTGTCCTGCCAGCTGTAACCGGCCCAGAAGCGCACGCTACTGATGGTGTCATCCGGCCCTTTCACTTCCAGGCGGTAAGAACCCCAGTCCACCGGGAAACTGACTTTTCCGGTTTCATCTGCCGCCAGCGTCAGGTTCTGTTCGCCTTCCACCAGATCTTTCTGGTCGAATTGCGATTGCCAGCCTTCGCTTTCCGACCAGTTCCAGAAGTAATCGCGGCGTTCACGAATCAAGCGCACCTGCAAATCGCTGACCGCTTTTTTCGCGCCACTGGCATCGGCATAGACGATGTCAAAAGCAGCATTGCTGCCCTCATCGACAATCGGTTGGTTCACGGTGGTGTCAGTGCGGTAGTCATACACCGCTTTGGAGGCAAACTGCGGACGAATGCCCGGCAGCGCTTGCGCGGGCCAGATAGCCTGTTCTGCACGGCGTGTCACCGGGCGGCCACCTGATTCCAGCAAGCTGGCTTGTAAAATCACCTGCAACGGCGAGTGCGCATCCTGCCACTGGCTCGGCGTGGTGATTTCGCCCTGCCCTTGTTTATCCAGCGTCAGATGCACTTCATCCAGGCTGCGGCTCAGGTTCTCTTCGGCAATATCGCCAAACTGGAAACCCGGCAGTGCGGGAACGGCTTCGCGCAGCGGGCGCAGGAACAGCTGGCCTTGCAGGCTGTTACCGCTGGCGGGCGCGCCGTAGAGATAGTGCCCGTCAATGTTAAACACCACATCCGCAGCAGGCTCAACAGGCTCTGGCTGCGGTGTAATATTCAGCGCCATGCGCTCTGGCATGAAATCTTCAACGTGAAAACTCCACTCACGAGAAAGATTATCACCGGTGTTCGCACGGATGTGCCACATGCCGGTTTGCGCGCTGGCTTCCAGCGGGTAAGTAAACTGGTACAGCCCATTTTGCGGTTGGCTAACCACCGTGCGGATCACCTGCCCGTCCGGTTTCACCACCTCAAGTTTTACCGGCTGCTCTGCCAGAGGCTTGCCGTCGCTGTCACGCAGCAGGCCATTAAGGATCACCGTTTCACCAGGGCGATAGAGATCGCGCGGGCCGAACATAAAGAACTGTTTGCTGTAGCCCGGATCGCCTGCGATGGCGAACTCGGCAAGATCCAGCGCTGGTAATTTCAGATCCAGCAGCGTGGTTTCACCCGCTTTGCGCGCAAGGATCAACGCCGCGTCTTTATCGGTATTGAGTGTGGCATGACCATCGCTATCGCTGGTGGCCTGCGCCAGAGTTTGCCCTTTCTCGTTCAGCAGCATCACTTCAATACCGGCGAGCGCAGCGCCGTTTTCCAGCCCCTGAGTGAAGATATCCAGCCGGTTGTGGTAACGGTGCGCAGAAAGGCCAATGTTACTGAGGGTGAACAAGGTGGCGGCATTGCTGTAGTTGTAATGTCCGGCCTGGTTCATCACCGCGATGTAAACACCGGTTTGCTGTAACGGCTGGATACCGCTAAGCGGCAACAGCAGTTTTTCACGTGTGTTGCGGGTTGGGTTGAGATCGAAACGACCGGTGTAAACCAGGTCAGCCATTTTCAGTAGCGTTTCAGATTCCCAGTTCGATAGCGAACTGCGGTACTCCCACTGGCTGATAAACGCGGCCAGCGATTCCGGTTTCACGCGGTAAAAATTGACGTCAACGCTGTCCACGTTCAGCGCCATCACCGGCAGCCCGTCCACCACTTTTCCTGGCAGCAGCGAACCACGGCTGGCGAAACCAACACTCGGTTGCACATCGCGGGTGGTGATTGTTTTTTCGTAATCGCTAGCGAAAGTAGCCTTGTTCAACGCCAGCAGCCCTTTATCAACTGATACCAGCAGCTCGCGGTTAGGTTCGAGATGGCGCAGGCGCAGCTCTTTCAGGTTTGGTGCCAGTTCCCAGGCGCCATCGACTTTGCCACTTTTTTTATCCACCAGATGCACGGCGGAAGCAAAGTTCTGGTCAGGATCCAGCGGCACCGAGAAGGTCAGCACTAACGTCGCCGCGCCGTCCAGCTGCACTTCAGAGGCATCCAGCAGCGTTAACGGTTTGCCTTCGCTGCGTGCGGCAAGCTGAGCCAGCTTCGCTTTATCCTGCGGGATAGCCGTCTGTGTTTTTTGCTCTGCCGCTGGCGCAGCTTTCGATTCGGGTGCGCTGGCGGCCTGAGGCTTATCGTTATCATCGCAGCCCACGAGCGTAAAGGTGGTGACGAGCGCAAGAGTCAGCGCCGCAAGACATAGCGGTTTCATTCGTTATCCCTGGTTAAGTAACCTGTTGAAAGAGGCTCACACATTATTATGCGCAACCGTGACAATTTCAAAACCGCCGATGAATTCTGGAAAGCGCCTCGCAAAGCGCACTTAACGTTCTTCACCCTCGCTGTTAACCCGATCACACCCCGCAATGTAACATGTTACGTTATGGGTCATTTGTTTTTAAAACAATAAGATAGCTGGATATTTCTTATCACTGGCTGCTAACGTTAAGCGGTCTGTGCACCTTTGTGCGCGGTTCTAATAAGAGAGAACATTATGTCCAGAGCCGTGAATGCCCTACAAAATTTTGGTAAGTCCCTCTTTGGTCCGGTGCTCATTTTGCCCATCGTCGGTTTGTTTATTGCCTTTGGAAATATCTTTGGCAACGGCAACCTGGCCGAATATTTACCTTTTCTCGGTCACCCGTTTATTCAAAACGTCGGCCAGTTAATTGCCAAATCCGTCGTTTCGGTGCTGGCTAACCTGGCACTGGTATTTGCCGTCGGTATCCCGGTTGGGCTGGCCTCGCGGGATAAAGGCTATGCCGCGTTAATTGGTCTGGTGACGTTCATTGTTTTCATCAACGCCATGAATGTCACCCTGCAGATGCAGGGCGCGCTGGCCCCCGCCGCGCAGATGAAAGCCGCCGGGCAAAGCATGGTGCTGGGCGTGCAAGTGCTGGAGATGGGCGTTTTCGCCGGGATCCTCACCGGCGCGCTGTCGGGCTATCTGTATGATAAATATTCCGGAGTGCAGTTTTCCGGCGCGATGGCGATTTACTCCGGCCACTGTTTCGTCGCCATTATTATGTTGCCGGTGTCCATCGTGCTCGGCGTAGTAATGAGTGAGCTTTGGCCCTTTGCCCAGCACGGTATCAGCGCGCTGGCGTTGGCGATTAAAGACGCAGGACCATTCGGCGTCGCGGTGTACGGATTTCTGGAGCGCATTCTGGTGCCGACCGGGTTGCATCATCTGGTTTACACGCCGTTCCTGTACACGGAGTTGGGCGGTACAGCGGATGTCTGCGGCAGCACCTACCAGGGCGCACGCAATATCTATTTCGCGGAAATGGCTTGCCCCAGCGTTACGCAATTAAGCAGTACCGCAGTGTGGGATGCGCGCGGCATCAGTAAAATGTTCGGCCTGCCCGCCGCCGCGCTGGCGATGTATGTCACCGCGAAACCCGAGCGCAAAGCCGCAGCGAAAGCGATTCTGATCCCCGCCGCACTCACCTCGTTGCTGGTGGGCGTGACCGAACCGATTGAGTTCTCATTTCTGTTTGTCGCGCCGCTGCTGTTTGTGGTTCACGCCGTGCTGACCGGCATTGGCATGATGCTGTTTTCACTGTTCGGCGTTCATGCCATCGGTGCGAACGGCATTATCGATTTCATTCTCTACAACTTGCCGCTCGGCACAGAGAAATCCAACTGGCCGATGTACATCCTCGTCGGACTCATCATGTTCGCCCTCTACTTCGTTATCTTCCGTTTCCTGATCTTACGCTTCGATATGAAAACACCAGGGCGAGAGGATGACAGCGAAGAGACTCGCCTTTACAGCAAGCAGGATTATCAGGCCAAAGGTAACAACGACGCAGTTGGCGAAGCGATTATCGAAGGGCTGGGCGGGCGCGCCAATATTGAAGTGGTGGATAACTGCTACACCCGTCTACGCGTAACGGTAAAAGACACGGCGGTGATTAATGAGCCGCAGCTAAAAGCGACAGGCGCAAAAGGCGTGATCAAACAAGGTAATAACGTTCAGGTGGTCTACGGGCTGCATGTCAAAAAAATGCGAGAAGCGGTTGAGATGTTTCTCTAAAGGAGTCCAGAAATGATTAAACCCCCGTTTATTTTATCGATCGCCGGTGGCGGCAGCACCTACACACCAGGCATCGTCAAAAGCCTGATGGTGAGACTGGAAGATTTTCCGCTGGCGGAAATCCGCCTCTACGATATTGATGAAACCCGGCAAAATACCATTGCGCCAGTGGTGGAAAAAGTGATTCGCGACCACAGCCAGAGCATCAAATTTACCGTTACCAGTGACGCCGAAACCGCGTTTCGCGGTGCGCACTTTGTTTTTGCACAGATGCGCGTCGGTCAGTACAAAATGCGTGAACAGGATGAAAAGATCCCGTTGCGCCACGGTGTGGTTGGCCAGGAAACCTGCGGCCCGGGCGGGCTGGCTTACGGGCTGCGAACCATTTTACCGATGGTAGAACTCATCGATTTGGTGGAACGTTACGCTGATAAAAGCGCCTGGATCGTTAACTACTCCAATCCGGCAGCGATTGTCGCCGAAGGGGTGCGCCGTCTGCGGCCTAACGCACGCGTGCTGAATATTTGCGATATGCCGGTGGCAGCAATGCGCAATATGGGCGCGATCCTCGGCGTTGATCGCCACAAACTGGAGGTGGATTACTTCGGTTTGAATCACTTTGGCTGGTTTACCAAAGTGCGTGTGGATGGCGAAGACCGCCTGCCGGAGCTGCGCGAGCACGTTGCCCGTTTTGGTCTGCTGACTGAAGATGCTGCGCAAACCGATCCGCAACACGCGGATCCCTCGTGGGTAAAAACCTGGCGCAACATCAAGCCGATTATGGATCACTTTCCGGAGTTTTTGCCGAACCCCTATTTGCAGTATTACCTGATGCCAAACGACATCGTTGCGCATCAAAATGCCGATTACACCCGCGCCAATGAAGTGATGGACGGGCGCGAGAAAAAATTGTTTGCCGCTGCTGCCGAATATCAGCGCACCGGTATCCTGCCGGATGCGTTCCATGTGGGCGTGCACGGCGCGTTTATCGTCGATGTCGCGTGTTCGCTGGCTTTTGACCTGCGCCAGCGCCACCTGGTGATTGTGGAAAACAAAGGGGCAATTGCTAACCTGCCCTACGATGCCATGGTGGAAGTCCCGGCGTATATCACCAGTGAAGGGCCGGAACCGGTGCGGATGGGTGCGGTGCCGCTGTTCCATCAGACTTTGCTAATGCAGCAACTGGCGTCGGAACAACTGCTGGTGGAAGCCACCATTGAAGGCAGTTACGAGAAAGCGCTGCAGGCATTCACACTGAACCGCACCGTACCCACCATGCAGCATGCGAAAGCGATTCTTGATGAGATGATCGAGGCCAATCGTGACTACTGGCCCGCACTGCAAAAAGCATGGGAAAACGGCAAACCAGCATAAAAATAACGAGGTTGCTCGCGGCGTTAGCGATGTCGGCTTGTCGGGTCATGAAAAAACGTTAACAATTCAGGTTACTGTTGATGACACGGAGACAACCATGTCCACCTCGTTTTTTGTCGCGGCCGACTGGCTGATAGAGCATAGCGATGATCCCGAAATCCAGCTGATTGATGCGCGGATGGCGCCAGTGGGTCAGGAGCATCGCGACATGAGAGCGGAATACCGCGCCGGGCATCTTCCCGGTGCGGTCTTTTTTGATATCGAAGCCCTTTCCGACCACACCACGTCGCTGCCGCATATGCTGACGCGCCCGGAAGCGTTCGCCGTGGCAATGCGCGAACTGGGCATCAATCAGGATAAACATCTGTTGGTGTATGACGAAGGCAATCTCTTCTCTGCCCCGCGCGCCTGGTGGATGCTGCGTAATCACGGCGTGGAAAATGTCTCGATTCTGGCCGGTGGGCTGGCAGGCTGGCAGCGCGATGCCCTGCCGCTGCAAAAAGGCGACGTGCCGCTGCCGGAATCCGATTTCAACGCCAATTTCGACCCGCACGTGGTGAAGAAATTGACCGATGTGCTGCTGGCGAGCCACGAAGGCACGGCACAAATTGTCGATGCTCGCCCTGCCCCGCGTTTTAATGGCGAAGTGGATGAACCGCGCGCAGGTCTGAAGCGTGGCCATATCCCCGGTGCGCTGAATGTGCCGTGGGTCGATTTAGTCGTCGAAGGCGAGCTGAAAACCACCGATGAGCTGGCGGCAATTTTCCGCCGTCAGGGTGTCGATCTGCACAAACCGATTATTGCCAGCTGCGGCTCCGGCGTGACGGCATCGGTGGTGATCCTTGCACTGGAAACGCTTGGTGCAAGTAACGTAACGCTGTATGACGGCTCCTGGAGTGAATGGGGCGCACGTGACGATTTACCCATCGAAACGGCGTAAATGGACAACCGACTGGCACCACTGCTGACGCGCGGGGAGTCGCTGACCCGCGCGGAATATCGCGTTCTTGCGCACCTGACGGAACACCCGTTGCTGGTGGGAAAGATCACGGTACGCGAACTGGCGCAGGCGACATTTGTCTCCACCGCCACCATTATTCGCCTGTGCCAAAAGCTCGGTTTTAGTGGTTTTAGCGAGTTTATCTGGCATTGCAAGCAGCGGCTGGCAGACACGCCGCATATTACCGGGCCACAGGGCGAATCCGCTGAGCTACCCGCCGCTTTTGCGCAGTTTATGGCGAATTACCAGCGTACTTTTCAGTGGGTGAGCGCCGAAAAGCGGCGACAATTCGCTGCCCTGCTGCATGAGCAGGAGAGCTTTTTTCTGTATGGCGCAGGGTTTTCCTATCTGTTTGCCGAGTATCTGACCAAGAAATTGCAGGTGCTGGGCAAGACGGCTTTTATTTCCGGGCCTGGTGATAGCCGGAATATCTTTCTCAGTAACGCGGCGCGCTACCAGGTGTTTATTGCTGTTTCCCGTAGTGGTGAAACAGAACAAGTGCTGGATAAAGCGCGTATTGCGCACACCGTTGGCATGACGGTGGTGGCGTTTACCCGCGCATCGGTGAACCCGCTGGCGGCGCTGGCGGATATCCATTTCGCGCTGTACGACGAAGCGGTGCATTTTGCCGCTGAAGCCGCCGGGATCACCTCGTTCGAGTCCAACCTGGTACTGCTGATGGATCTGCTGCTGCTCGAAGCGACGCAATAATGCTTGCCGGAGAGCGGCAAGCATTATCAAGCCAGCGAATTATGAATGATTCAGCTCACGCCGTGCCCAGGCAGCCTGAATGTATTCATGCAGCGCGACATACAGCTCCTCAATCGACATTTTTTCACGCTGTGCGCCTTTCAACACCCCGCCAGGCAGGCTTACCACCACTTTGTGTTTCTTCGGCTCAAACGTAAAATTGCGGAACAAGCGCCCCACGGTGCAAGTCGGCGGCTGATAGCCTTCCCGCCAGTAGAGATCGATAAACACCCACTCATTGACGCTACGAATATCAATATTTTCAATCTCCGCCAGCAAGAGCGGCGCGCTGAGCTGATAGCTCTCGATACCTTGCGCAGTCAACGTGAACAGCGGCTGACGCACCCGCGTATACATCGTCCAGCTCGCCAGCCCAAAGATCAGCCCACCGGCGACCAGACCAAAGATTATCTTCTCCATCGAGCTATTGGCGGTGGCGTTCCACTGGATACTCAGAGTGAGGACCAAACCGGCTCCGGCAATACAGAGCACCGCCAGCACCAGGAACAACCAGAAATTTTTCTTACGCAACGAAACAACAACGCTTTCAGTAGAATGTGAAGCCAGATTCTGTAGCTCGGCCTGCCAGGCGTCATGGTGCGCTTCCACATTACTCGCCATTCCGGCGGTTAACGCGGCTGAAATAGCCGATGCATCGCGGAATAAACTGCGCATCCACTGGTAATCCGCCTCATCCGCCGGACGCGACGCCCTGGCCAGCAGCGCTTGATCCAGCGGCACATTCAGTTGCTCGATACGCGCGCGCGTCGGCGGGTGGCTGTCTGTTGGGTGCGCCAGTTCCTGTTCAAGCGAGGCGGCAACATCAAAACGCCCGCCCTCACGCAGCGCGGCAAACAGGCTGAGCACCAGGTCGTGCGTCTCAAGCTTGCGGTTAAAGAACAGCTCCATCGGCGCGTTAAAGCGTTCATTGAGCGCAGAGAAACGCAGGAGTGAAGCCGCCAGCGCCTGCGGCGAGCTGGTACGTGCGCCCGCAGCGTCCGCCGCCAGTTCACGCACACGGCTCCAGCCATTGACCGTTTCGTGAAACTGACGGTAAAACCAGAGGCCAAGATGAATGGTCGGGTTGAGCGCCAGCCGCTCAAGCCAGCCGCTGCTCGCCACATCGCGATAAAAATAGTCGAGACTGTTTTCCATACCGGCATACAGCCCGGCGAAATGCAGGGTGTAGACGGTATCATTACCGGAAAAGTGCCCCAGCTCATGGCCAATCACGGCGGCTACTTCATCTTTATCCATAAACGCGGCGTAGCTGAGCGGGAAATAGAGCGTGTTACCGGTTAATCGCGCGCCTTTTTCAATTTGCACCGGGCTTGCGGTGACATAAAACCCCTCAAATAAACCGACGACAATATTATCCGGCACAATTGCCTGCCCGTGCTGAGCTAATTCTCTGACCCAGCGCCACAATTCCGGCGCGTCGGTTTCAGAAACGGCTGCACCGTGCACCTGCATATCTTGTGGCTCAAAAAGTGCGAAGCATTTTTTGAGTAAGAACAGGCTTTTCAGCACCATAAATACCAGTGAACCGATGATCAGCAAGACAAATATCACCAGTTTGATATTAAAGGCGCTCGCCCTGCCGAGCGTGTAGATCCAGCACACTTCATATAACAGCACGCAGACCAGCGCAAAACCAATCGACGCCATTAGGCCGACCATAATAAACGGCAGTAACTTGCGACAAAGGGTAAACGCGGCAATTAACTTTTCCGCAGATATACGGGCTTTCCGTACGCTTAAAACACAGAGAAGTACCGAACTGGTACTGGCAATCAAGCCCAACAGGGAAAACAACATTCCGGCTTTGGCGAGGATCTGGCGCGACATATCGGCAAATACGCTGTGCCCAACAAAGCCATATTGCGTGACCTGGTAAACATCCACTTCGTTAATGCGGATATTCTGCCAGCAGGCGTAAAAGAAGAGAATTAAGGGTACGCCGAAGCAGTACAGCAGGCTTTTTTTGTCCATAAAAATTAACCGTAAAGTAACGTAAAAACGCACCGTATCACAGGTATATGGCTAATACATAATTTATGGAATCGACAACAAAACCGCACAACGTTATTAATAAAATACTAATAATTAAAAATTTAAAATAATAAAAGGCGGTACATTGCATACCGCCCGATAATTAAATAATGCGATTTTGCTTAAAGTCGCGCAGGAAACTTCCCCAGCGCCGCTCGTAGAAAGGGGTAATATGCGCCATCATAAAATGGCTAATCCCTTTCTCGCCTTCAACGACCTGGCAAATATCCACCGGCTCATCGCCCGGCAGCGTATCGGTTGCCACACTGCCCGCCGCGTGGATAATCTCTTCGATATCGCCTTCGGCCTCGATACCAATCAGCAGATTGGGCTGCTCATCAGCCTTTTCTTTGATTGAACAGAGAAACGCGCGCTTCACGGTTTTGATGCTTTTAAACAGCGTGGTCAGCGAATCCACCATTTGCACGGGCGGTTCAGCCACTTCGGAAAGTAGCAGCGCCGTGCCACCTTCCAGCACTTCCTGCTGGCTTAACGGACTGCCCTCTTCGCCCACCAGATGGCTGATTTCTCGCGCAGTGAACTCTTTGCCGGTCGGCAGCTTCGCATTGAGAAACAGCGTTTCTCCGAGCGTCATTTCAAACAGTGTGCGCGCAGGCATCACCACAAATGCCTGCTCTTCTTCTACTGCCTGTTGCAGCGCGTCCAGCGAGGTAAAGAACGGGATCACGGATGTGCCGTCATCTTTTTCCCAGTGCTGTAAATCAAGCGCGCTGTCTTCAACAATGGCTTCGCCTTCCGCCGCCGTTCCTGGCACCCAAACCGTGGATTCCAACAGCGTGCGGAAAAATGCCGGACGATAAGCAGGCTCGGTTGCGGCCTGTTCCAGCAGCGTTTCTAATTCGTTTTTGCTTTCTGACATAGTGGTTCCAGAGAATTTCCTCTCCCTTGCGGGAGAGGAAAAAGATTACTTCGCGGTTAACAGATTCGCCAGGGTACGTACGCCAAGGCCGGTCGCCCCTGCGGCCCACTGCTCAACCGCCGCTTTACGATAGGTTGCTGAGCAGTCGATGTGCAGCCAGCCCTGCTGGTAGTTTTCAACAAAGTGCGACAGGAAACCGGCCGCCGTGCTCGCCCCCGCCGGGAAGGAACCGCCAGCGGTGTTGTTCAGTTCAGCGAAGTTAGACGGCAGTTGATTGCGATGGAACTCGGCCAGCGGCAAACGCCAGAACGGCTCGTTTTCCGCGCTCGCGCTGCTGAGCAAACGCCCGGCAAGCGCATCGTCAAAGCTGAACAGCGCGTGGTAATCATTGCCCAGCGCGGTTTTCGCCGCACCGGTCAGCGTCGCCGCATCGATAATCAGCTGCGGTTTCTGCGCAGAAGCGTCGATCAGGCCATCTGCCAGCACCAGGCGCCCTTCCGCATCGGTATTCATGATTTCCACGGTTTTACCGTTACGATAACGGATGATATCGCCCAGTTTGAAGGCGTTACCGCTAATCAGGTTATCCGCACAGCACAGGTACAGTTTGATGCGTTTATCGAGGCCGCGATTGATAGCAAACGCCAGCGCACCGGTCACCAGCGCCGCCCCTCCCATATCGGATTTCATTGAATCCATTGAAGAAGTCGGCTTAATGCTGTAACCGCCGGAATCGAAGGTAATGCCTTTACCGACCAGCGCGGCATAAACCGGCGCATCCGGGTTACCGGTCGGGTTGAAGTCCAGCGCCAGTAGTACCGGCGGGCGCTCAGAACCACGGCCAACCGTATGCAGACCGAGATAGTTCTGCTCACGCAGATCTTCACCTTTGGTGATGCGGTAAGAGACGTTATCGCCGCCGACTTTGTACAACAGATCGACCGCGCGCTGTGCCAGTTGCTCCGGCCCCAGTTCTTCCGCCGGGGCGTTGATGGTGTCGCGCACCCAGTCGATCACCAGCAGGCGGCTATCCAGCTCTTTTTGCTCGGCGTCATTAAGCGGCGCCCACTCCACTTTGCGGGTGCCTTTCGGCCCTTTATAACCGGCCCAGAACGCCCAGCTGCGATCCGCGTCCCAGCCTTCACCGCTCAGGGCAACATGCTTGATGCCCATGCCGTCGATTTTACGTGCGGCGCGTTGGATTAAGCCTACGTCATCTTTCCCGGTCAAATGCAGCGCGATGCCGTCGTTATTGATGCTGTAAGTGGCTTTTTCACCCCAGCGCGCGTCGGCGCTTTGCGTTGTCAGTGTAATGTTCATAGCTTCTGTCATTATTTTTATCCTTATGGCTGTTCATGAAAACGGGCCGCCCGAAGGCAGCCCGTTTGATGATTACGATGCTTCGTCTAACCAGACTAGCAGAATCGCTTCGAGAATTTTTTCATTCGATGCATTCGGATCATCGTCAAACTCTTCCAGCTCGCAGACCCACTGATGCATATCGGTGAAACGCACAGTTTTCGGATCCACGTCCGGGCGGCTGTCATACAGCGCCTCGCCGATTTCACGGCTATCGGTCCATTTCAGCCCCATATCAGTGCTCCCGCGCATGGTTGATGGTGTAGCGTGGAATTTCAACCACCAGATCTTCATCAGTCACGCGCGCCTGGCAACCTAAGCGGCTCTCCGGCTCCAGACCCCACGCTTTATCCAGCATGTCGTCTTCGTCTTCGCTGCTTTCCGGCAACGAGTCAAAACCTTCACGAACCACGCAGTGGCAGGTGGTGCAGGCGCAGGATTTTTCGCAGGCATGCTCAATCTCAATTCCGCCGCGCAGGGCGACATCAAGAATGGTTTCACCGCTCTTAGCTTCCAGAACTGCGCCATCCGGACAGAGATCCTGATGAGGCAGAAAAACAATTTTAGGCATATTAAACCTCGTCGACGGAATGGCCTTTCAGCGCGGTACGTACGGATTGATCCATACGGCGTGCGGCAAATTCCTGGGTTTGTTTATCTACGTTT
The DNA here is from genome assembly GCF_004331415.1 of Kosakonia quasisacchari. Lineage (GTDB taxonomy): Bacteria > Pseudomonadota > Gammaproteobacteria > Enterobacterales > Enterobacteriaceae > Kosakonia > Kosakonia quasisacchari. The sequence continues at coordinate 54,781 of NZ_SJOP01000002.1, read as the reverse complement.
TTAATGGCTTGTTCTATCGCGTCGGTGTCATCGCCGTCAGCAACTGCGCGCAACTGCGCGACTGCGTCGTCGATCTCCGTACGCTCTGCGGCGCTTAACAGCGCGGCGTCAGCGGCAAGCGCACTGGCAAGGCTTTCCAGCACGCGCGCGGCTTCCACTTTCTGCTCCGCCAGCATGCGCGCTTTCACGTCTTGCTCGGCGAAACTCATGGAGTCTTTAATCATGTCGGCGATTTCGCCATCGGTCAGGCCGTAAGACGGTTTCACCTGAATGGAGGCTTCCACCCCGGTGGATTTCTCCATCGCGGTCACGCTAAGAAGACCGTCAGCATCCACCTGGAAAGTGACGCGAATATGCGCCCCACCCGCTGGCATCGCCGGAATACCACGCAGCGCAAAACGCGCCAGTGAACGGCAGTCAGCCACCAGCTCACGCTCGCCCTGCATCACATGGATAGACATCGCGGTCTGGCCATCTTTGAAGGTGGTGAACTCCTGCGCGCGCGCCACCGGAATGGTGGTGTTACGCGGGATCACTTTTTCTACCAGGCCGCCCATGGTTTCCAGCCCAAGGGAGAGCGGAATGACGTCCAGCAGCAGCATTTCGCTGTCCGGCTTGTTACCGACCAGAATATCCGCCTGGATTGCCGCGCCAATCGCCACCACTTTATCGGGGTCAATTGACGTCAGCGGCGTGCGGCCAAAGAACTCGCCCACCCGCTCACGCACCAGCGGCACACGCGTTGAGCCACCAACCATGACCACTTCCAGCACCTCTTGCGCTTCCACACCCGCATCTTTCAGCGCGCGGCGACAAGAGAGTAAAGTGCGTTTGACCAGCGATGAAATCAACGCTTCAAACTCGGTACGTGCAATCGTTCCCTGCCAGCCCGCCACCTCAACGGTGACGCTGTCGGCATCGCTGAGGGCGATTTTTGCGGCAATCGCCGCATCCAGCAATTCGCGCTGTTGGCGCGCGTCGCTGCGATCGGTAATACCCGCCTGTTCGCAAATGTAATCTGCCAGCAGATGGTCGAAATCGTCGCCACCGAGCGCGGAATCTCCGCCGGTTGCCAGCACTTCGAAAACGCCACGGCTCAGGCGCAAAATAGAGATATCAAAGGTGCCGCCGCCCAGGTCATAAACGGCAATCACGCCTTCTTTGCCGGAATCCAGACCGTAAGCGATAGCCGCAGCGGTCGGTTCGTTCAGCAGACGCAATACATGCAAGCCCGCCAGACGCGCCGCATCTTTAGTGCCCTGGCGTTGCGCGTCATCAAAATAGGCAGGAACGGTGATCACTACGCCGTCCAGATCGCCGGAAAGCGTCTCTTGCGCACGCGCGGCAAGGGCTTTGAGGATATCCGCAGAGACGCGAATCGGGTTAACCAGACCGCCACGTGTGACAATCATCGGCAGACCCTTTTCGCTGGGCTGGAACTGCCACGGCAGGTGCGGGTAACGCGCCTGAATATCAGCCAGGCTGCGCCCCATCAGGCGTTTAACCGAACTGATGGTGTTCACTGAATCCAGCGCGGCGTTGGTGCGAGCGTCATAGCCGACAACATGGCTGTCGGCCTGGTAGTTAACTACCGAGGGCAGCAGGTGGCGTCCGGCGCTGTCGGCCAGCGTTTCCGCCTGCCCGCTGCGCACGGTGGCAACCAATGAATTGGTGGTGCCGAGGTCGATCCCCACCGCCAGACGACGCTGGTGCGGCGCGGCGCTCAGACCGGGCTCACTGATTTGTAATAAGGCCATGATGTGCTTCCAAAAAAATTAAAAACCGAGCAGTTTTTCTTCGAGTTGTTCTGTTGCGCTGCGCAGTTTATCGAGAAAACGCAGTTTACGCACGGTATCCGCCGCCGCATCCCACGTCTGGCTATCTAATTGCTCCACCATTTGCCGATGGCGCGTGTCATACATCCCTTTCACACGCTGTTGAAATGCTTCCAGGCGAGCCGCATCTTGCGCTTTTTCAATCTCGTCCAGTTCTTCACGCAGCTCAAGCTGCTCCATCAAGAAGGCGGTATCACGCACCGTGTGCTGCTCGGAGGCTAAATCAAAACCGTGCAGCGACAGCAAATATTCTGCGCGCGTTAGCGGGTTGCGCAGCGTTTGCCATGCCTGATTAATGGTAGCGGATTGTTGAACGGCAGCCAGTTGCTCCGCCTGTGGGCGGTTCGCAAAGCGGTCCGGGTGGAACTGACGTTGCAGATCCTGGAAACGTGTCGCCAGCGCCTGAACATCGAGCGGATAGTGGGCCGGCAACCCAAAGAGGGTGAAGTAATCCATAACAATTCCGGGTATGCAATCGAAACAAACCCCACGCGCAGGACGCTGCGGTGGGGTCATCGGATGGTGGCGATTAAACGTTGAAGCTTTCGCCGCAACCGCACTCGTCTTTGACGTTCGGGTTGGTAAATTTAAACCCTTCGTTCAGGCCTTCTTTTACGAAGTCCAGTTGAGTGCCGTCGAGGAATTGCAGGCTTTTGCCGTCAACCACTACCTTCACGCCTTTGTCTTCAAACACCGTGTCTTCTTCGTTCGGTGCATCGACAAATTCAAGGACATAAGCCATACCAGAACAACCGGAGGTTCTTACCCCCAGACGCAGACCAAACCCTTTACCACGGTTAGTCAGGAAGGTATTGACTCGCGCGGCAGCACTGTCGCTCAGGCTAATGGACATGACAACAACCTCCCGCCTTATTTCGCTTCTTGTTTGCTTTTGTAATCCGCAATCGCGGCTTTGATCGCATCTTCCGCCAGGATAGAACAGTGAATTTTCACCGGCGGGAGTTCCAGCTCTTCAGCGATATCGGTGTTTTTAATCGCCTGCGCTTCGTCCAGAGACTTGCCTTTCACCCATTCGGTGACCAGCGAGCTGGAAGCGATTGCAGAGCCGCAACCGTAAGTTTTGAAACGCGCGTCTTCGATAATGCCTTTATCGTTAACTTTGATCTGCAGTTTCATCACGTCGCCGCACGCCGGTGCGCCAACCATGCCGCTACCAACGGTGTTGTCGTTGTCGAACGAGCCAACGTTGCGCGGGTTTTCGTAGTGATCGATTACTTTTTCGCTATAAGCCATTTTTTCTTCTCCTGCTTGCGCAACAATTAATGATGAGCCCATTCGATGGTGGTCAAATCCACGCCCTGTTTGAACATTTCCCACAGCGGAGAGAGTTCACGCAGACGGCCGATGGATTTGCGTACCAGCGCGATGGTGTAATCAATTTCTTCTTCGGTGGTAAAACGACCTAAAGAGAAACGGATGGAGCTGTGCGCCAGCTCATCATTCATGCCCAGTGCGCGCAGCACGTAGGACGGTTCCAGGCTTGCAGACGTACAGGCAGAGCCGGAGGACACAGCCAGGTCTTTCAGCGCCATGATCAGCGACTCGCCTTCAACGTAGTTAAAGCTGACGTTGAGAATGTTCGGTGCGCCATGTTCGAGATCGCCGTTCAGATAAACTTCTTCGATGTCGTTGATGCCGTTCCACAGACGGCTACGCAGGCCGCGCAGACGTTCCATTTCGCTCGCCATCTCTTCTTTCGCGATGCGATACGCTTCGCCCATGCCAACAATCTGGTGAACTGGCAGGGTGCCGGAACGCATGCCGCGCTCATGACCGCCGCCGTGCATCTGCGCTTCAATACGCACACGCGGTTTACGCTGAACATACAGTGCGCCAATGCCTTTCGGTCCATAAATTTTATGAGCGGAGAAGGACATCAGATCGACTTTCAACTGGCTCAGGTCGATAGGCAGCTTGCCGACGCTCTGGGTGGCGTCAACATGGTAGATAATGCCGCGCGCACGGCACATTTCGCCGATTGCCGCGATATCCTGCACCACGCCGATTTCGTTGTTCACGTGCATGATGGAAACGAGGATGGTGTCTTCACGCATCGCCGCTTCCAGCTCTTTCAGATCGATAATGCCGTTGCGTTGCGGGGCGAGATAGGTCACTTCGAAACCTTCGCGCTCCAGCTGACGGCAGGTGTCCAGCACGGCTTTGTGTTCGGTTTTGCTGGTGATAATGTGCTTGCCTTTTTTCTGATAAAAGTTGGCTGCACCTTTGATCGCCAGGTTATCGGATTCGGTTGCACCGGAAGTGAAGACGATTTCACGCGGGTCCGCACCAACCAGTTCTGCAATCTGGTTACGGGCGATATCCACCGCTTCTTCAGCCTGCCAGCCAAAACGGTGAGAACGGGAAGCAGGGTTACCAAAGGTCCCGTCCAGGGTCAGAAACTGCATCATTTTCTCGGCAACACGCGGATCCACCGGCGTGGTTGCGGAGTAATCGAGATAGATCGGTAATTTCATTGCTCTTTAAACTCCGTACATCGCTCTAATGCAAGGAATCAGGCAACCGGCTGGATGTACGACCGCGTTAACAGGGCACTGTTTTGTGCCCTGGCCCGATTCTGAATTCTGTTTTTATTATGCGCGCAGTTTGACGTCGATAGCGTCTTGACCGCGGGTGTTGCGATGGGATTCGTTACTGTGCTGACGATCGGACACATCAAGGATTTCCTGGTTGTTCACCAGTTCGCCCAGCGTGATGTTGTTTAAGAAACCGGTCAGACGGTCGCTCAGATCGCGCCACAGCGCATGGGTCAGGCACTTATCGCCACCCTGGCAGCCGCTTTTACCCTGGCAGCGGGTTGCGTCTACTGATTCGTCAACCGCGCTAATGACTTCGCCAACAGCAATGGTATTCGCGTCTTTACCCAGCAGGTAACCGCCGCCCGGACCACGTACGCTGGCGACTAAGCCATTTTTACGCAGACGGGAGAACAACTGCTCCAGGTAAGAGAGGGAAATTCCCTGACGCTCGGAAATATCAGCCAACGGAACCGGGCCCGCTTCGGAGTTGAGTGCAACGTCCAGCATTGCGGTCACGGCATAACGCCCTTTAGATGTCAGTCTCATGTCTTACAAGCCTCAAACTCGCCCCTGCCCGGGGTGTATTATTAATATGTTAATGTTGCATAGCAGACGCAAGTCTGACATTCCCGACTAAATTGGTCAACTATTTAGTTGACTGTTTTAGTCAGGTATTTGTCGTTTAGTGCTTTCATAGAGTTAGGCTGAAAAAAGGGCATTTACCCGGTTCCACGCGTTACTCTTTATACTTCTGTTCGATCGACGCCAGGATGCCGCGCAGGATATTAAGTTCCTGGCTTTCCGGGCGGGCGCGGGTAAACAAACGGCGCAATTTGTTCATCACCTGACCGGGATGGTTTTCACGAATAAAACCGGTCGCCAGCAGGGTTTGTTCCAGATGCCCGTAAAAACGCTCAAGATCGTCGACCAGCGGGTACGGCGTCTCTTCGTGCTCAACCGCCGGGGCATTGCTCTCTTGTGCGGCCAGCCAGGCCATACGCACTTCATAGGCGATAACCTGAACCGCCATCGCCAGGTTCAGCGAGCTGTATTCTGGGTTAGCGGCAATCGCCACGTGGTAATGGCACTTTTGCAGTTCATCATTGGTCAGGCCAACGCGTTCGCGGCCAAACACCAGCGCGACCGGCGCGTGTTCCGCTTCGGCAACGCTTTTCAGCCCGCATTCACGTGGATCAAGCATCGGCCACGGCAGCGTACGGGAACGCGCGCTGGTACCAACAACCAGGCTGCAACCGGCGAGCGCTTCATCCAGCGTGTCGACGATTTGCGCATTGCCAATCACATCACTGGCACCTGCGGCCAGCGCGATAGCCTGTGAATCCGGTTTTACCAGCGGGTTCACCAACCAGAGATTCGTCAAACCCATTGTTTTCATTGCACGAGCCACAGAGCCCATGTTGCCGGTGTGGGAGGTTTCCACCAGTACGATTCGAATATTTTGCAGCATAGATTTTCAACGGCTAAAGAATATTCGCGCATATTATCATAAAGCAAAGACATAATCCGAATTCGCTGCTATGATATGCGCCGTTTTCCGTTCTTTAACATCCAGTGAGAGAGACCGATGCATCCGATGCTGAACATCGCCGTGCGTGCTGCGCGCAAGGCGGGTAATTTAATTGCCAAAAACTACGAAACCCCTGACACCGTAGAAACCAGCCAGAAAGGCAGCAATGATTTCGTGACTAACATTGATAAAGCAGCCGAAGCGCTGATTATCGAAACAATCCGCAAATCTTACCCGCAACACACCATCATCACCGAAGAGAGTGGTGAGCACGAAGGCGCTGACCAGGATGTACAATGGGTTATCGATCCCCTGGATGGCACCACCAACTTCATCAAACGCTTGCCGCACTTCGCGGTATCCATCGCCGTACGAATCAAAGGCCGCACAGAAGTCGCTGTGGTTTACGATCCCATGCGTAACGAACTGTTCACCGCTACTCGCGGCCAGGGCGCACAGCTAAACGGCTACCGTCTGCGCGGCAGCACCGCTCGCGATCTGGATGGCACTATTCTGGCGACCGGTTTCCCGTTCAAAGCCAAACAGCACGCCACAACTTATATCAACATCGTGGGCAAACTGTTCACCGAATGTGCGGATTTCCGCCGCACAGGTTCCGCTGCGTTGGATTTGGCCTACGTTGCCGCAGGCCGCGTGGATGGTTTCTTCGAAATCGCGCTGAAACCGTGGGATTTCGCCGCAGGCGAACTGCTGGTGCGTGAAGCCGGCGGCCTGGTGTGTGATTTCACCGGTGGTCATAACTACATGATGTCCGGCAACATCGTGGCGGGTAACCCGCGCGTCGTTAAATCGATGCTGGCGAATATGCGCGATGAGCTAAGCGACGCGCTGAAACGCTAAGTCAGACTGTGCCCGGCGGTGGTTCGCCGCCACCGGGCACTATCAAAACGGTCGTAATCCGCCGCCCGGCGGTAACGCACTGATCCACATCACTACCGACGCGCTAATTAACAACACACCACCGGCCAGAGCCAGCGTGGTCCAGCCGACCTGCCGCCACAATACCGGCGCACGATCCCCGCTTAATTTCACCGCCAGTTGGCGAAAACCATGCACCAGCAACGCCAGCGAACTGATGGTCAGCGACGTTCCGACCGCCATTGCCAGCGCGGATGCCACACCCCAGCTAAATACGCCAATCACTTTACTGAACAGCAGCACCATAATCGCACCGGAACAGGGGCGCATCCCCATCGACAAAACAATCATCAGCCGCGCGCGCCAGTCCTCACCGCTCTGCAACTGCGATGGTGTGGGTAAATGCTGATGACCGCAACCACAGCCTTCGTGATGCACATGGTGCGCCGTAAAGGCGCGAAATTTCGGTGTTTGTACAAGAGCACGCAGCTTTTTCAACGCTCGCCAGCACAAAAGCCCTCCCAGCATTCCCACCAGTAAGTAACTGCCCTTCTCCAGCCAGTAACCGCTTAAATGCAACTGCCGTGCTGGCAGCGCCAAAATACTCAGCACAACCACCACCAACGCAATCGCCACCAGCCCCTGCAATAATGAAGAGGCCAGCGTTAACCCAATCGCAGATTTCAGTTTTGATGGGTGCGTGGCAAGCCAGGTGGTGATCACCACTTTGCCGTGCCCCGGCCCGAGCGCATGCAGCACGCCATAAGCAAAGCTGAACAGCAGCAGCGCCCCACCCGCCTGATGCGGATTTTCTGCCACCGCTTTCAGTAAGCTGCTCATTTTCATATTCACATCGCGCTGCCAGATAGCGCTTTTCACCATCACCTGCGGCCAGATCTGCCACAGCCACAATGCGGCGACCAGCGCGCATCCCATGAAGAGCAGTAGCGGCCACCAGTGCAATAAGCGTCGTTTTCGCGCTACCGCGCTCAACATCACGGACATGTCAGCGTTACCGTCTGGGCAAATTGTTTTCCGAGTTCCATGTCTTCCTCCGGCGCGTCGGCTTTATCCAGCGACTGGGCGTAATTCAGCACCTCTTCCCCAGGTTTGGGGGTTTGCATTGCCAGTTTACAGCCCTGTGGCGCAGCATCAGGCAATGTCGCGTCACTCTCTTTTGCGTAACTCATATCAACAAAATAGGTGGGATCGAAGGTTGAAAAAGTATACAGCTGGCCGCTGAGCGACTGCGGTTCGGCAAGCGGCAAAATAAATGTCAGCACCGCCTGGTGCGCGACCCGTTCCATGCCATATTCCGTGGGCCGATTAAGAAACTTCACTTTCTGCCCGTGATGCCAGACTTCGGTGAAATAGTGCTGGCCGAGTACGTTCGCCATCACTTCCGCCGCCAGCTTTTTCCAGATCACATCGCCGGGTTTTGCATTTCCGGCGTCGTACAGCAGGTCCGCCGACGTTATTTCGTCCATCGTCCAGCGCATTTTCAGCCCGGTGAACTGCCCGTTATCAACCAAAACTTGCGTTTTCATGCGGATAAAACTGTGCGGATGCGCCATCACTGAAAACGATAAAAGCGCGAGAAACAGGCCACTGGTGCATTGTTTAACTGCTTGCATGTATTCCTCACGTGAAAAATTCTGTGATGTTCTCCGGCAATCCTGAAGGAAAGAGCTGCCGCTGCGCTATCGCTGAGCATACCTTTAACTACGCTTATCAAAAACCCTAACTGGAACCTGACAGATGACTATTGTAATGACACCGCCATCTGCTCTCTCCAGTCCGCAGCGCCGCTGCCAGGTGCTTTTGATGCTCGCTTTGCCGGGGCAACATGTCACCATGGAACATATCAGCGCGATGAATGGAGTAGACGACGCCGTGGCTCGCCGGGATATCGCTGAAATGCAAAGTGAAATTCAGCGCTACCACCGGCTTTCTATCGTCCCCCACCCTCACGGCGGCTTTCGGATTGAGGGCACTCCGCTCGATCAACGCCTGTGCCTGTTGCACTGGCTTCGCCGTGCGCTGCGGCTGTGTCCGCAATTTATCACGCAACAGTTTACCCCAGCGTTAAAAACCGCACTTAAACAGCAAGGCATTGCCCGAACGTTATACGACGATACCAATCTGCTGGCGTTAATTAACCTCTGTTCGCGCCGCCTGCAACGCGCCTTTGAATGCCGGGATATGCAATTTCTGCGTCTCTATTTGCAATATTGTTTACTGCAACATCACCAGGGACATACGCCGGAATTTAATCCGGTTCAACAAGAGTGGGCGCAAATGCGCGCCGAGTATCAGGTGGCACAGGAGATTGTGCGCCACTGGCAGCGCCGCGTTGTCGACTATCCGCAGGAGAATGAGCACCTGTTTTTGTCGCTGTTGTTTATGCTGGTGCGCACGCCCGATCCGCTGCGTGACCAGCAACACCAGGATCGCCGTCTGCAAAAAGCCATCCGCCGGATGATCGCCCGTTTTCACGCTCTGGCGGGGTTGCGCTTCAGCAACGAGCAGGGTTTAAGCGCCCAGCTCTATATTCACATTGCCCAAGCGCTGGATCGCAGCTTGTTTGGCATTGGCATTGATAACAGCCTGCCCGACGAGATCAACCAGCTTTACCCGCGCCTGATGCGAACCACCCGCGATGCATTGCAGGAGCTGGAAGACGAGTACGATTTGCGCTTTAGCGATGAAGAGGCCGGGCTGGTGGCGGTGATTTTCGGCGCCTGGCTGATGCAGGACAGCGATCTGCATGAGAAACAGGTGGTGTTGATTACTGGCGAAGACAGTACGCGCGAACAGCAGATTGAGCAGCAACTGCGTGAATTAACGCTGCTGCCGCTCAGTATTAAATATTTGCCGCTGGCGGAATTTCGTAAGGCCGGTGCCCCGAAAGACGTGACGTTGATTATCACGCCTTACACTACGCCGCTGCCGTTGTTTTCACCGCCGTTGATTCACACTGACGGGCCGCTGAGCGGGCAGCAACAGCGGCATATTCGCGACATGCTGGAAAGTTAGCCAGCCTGCACGGCGACTTTCGGGCGCAGGAACAGTGCCGGAATGGCCAGCACGGCCATGACAAAAAACAGCCCCTGATGCAGATGTTCAAACAGGAAACCGGCGATCATGGTCATCAGCGCAATACTGCCGCCCATCGCGACCGCTGAATAGACCGCTTGCAGGCGAATCACCTCACTCCCCTGACGCGCCGAGATATAGCGCATCGCGGCCAGATGGCAAACGGTGAACGTGCCGCAGTGCAGGATCTGAGCAATAATCAGCCACGGAAGCTCGGTCGTCCAGCCCATCAGGCTCCAGCGTACCAACCCGCAGACGGTGGAAAGCAGCAGCAGATCGCGCGCACTGAAGCGGCGGAACAGCCGGTTGCTGAGCGCGAAAATCACCACTTCTGCCACCACGCCTAACGACCACAAATACCCCACGGTTGAAGCAGAATACCCCGCCGACTGCCAGTAAATGGCGCTGAAGCCGTAATAGGCTGCATGTGCGCCTTGTAGCAGCGACACGCAGGCGAGGAAACGCCAGTTCTGCGCAATCAGTACCCGCCATGCCTGCCAACCTGCGCCGTCCTGCTGACGATTTTCACCCTGCGGCAAAATGGAAGGACGCAGCAGCATACCCAGCAACATGGATGCCGCGCCCAGCGTCAGCAGCGCCAGAATCGCCTGGTAATCAAACAGGCTCACCAGTTTGCCGGTCAACGCCGAACCAATCACAAAAGCAATCGATCCCCACAGCCGCACGCGGCCGTAATCCATAGGAAACTGTTTCTGCCAGGTACCCGCCAGCGCATCGGTGAGCGGCACCAGCGGCGAAAAGAAGAGGTTGAAACCAATGATAATGACCGCCAGCCACGCCACATGAGTTCCGGCGTGGAAAGCCAGCGCGAACAGCAGTGTCGCCAGCGCCAGTACGCGCAGAGCCGTAATCAAGCGGGAAGGATCGCTCACGCGTGGGGCGATGAAAAGGCTGCCAAGAAAACGGGCGACAAGACCGGCACCAAGCAGCATACCGATGATTTCCGGGGTCAGCCCCACGCCTTTGAGCCAGACGCTCCAGAAAGGTAAAAAGATGCCGTAGCTAAAAAAGTAGGTGAAATAAGCGAGCGCCAGCCAGCGCGTGGACTGCAAGACCATGATTTCCTCCTGAATGGAGGCGATAGTCTGGCGATAAATAACAGGGCTGGCAAGTAACAATCAGGCAACACATGCGCTTACCCAATGTTTGCAGGCGAATATCAGCATCCAGGCTGCTCGCCGTTGCTTAGCGGATATAAGAATCGAGAACGCTCAGCACTACATCCAGATCCGCTTCACGCTTAATTTCGTCGTTCTCATGCACGATATGATCGGTCAGATGCCCTTTGATCACCTCGCGCATTAACCCGTTTACTGCGCCACGGATCGCCGCGATTTGCTGCAAAACCTGGGCGCATTCATGGGGCTCGTCGAGCATTTTTTTCAGCGCGGCAACCTGCCCTTCTATTTTGCTCGCCCGCGCTTTTAGCTTTTTCTTGTCCCGGATGGTGTGCGACATACAGACCTCAAATCGACCGTGCTTAAACGAACTTTAGCATACCATGCATCAACTGGGGGGGAGTTTATTTCTACTGGGGGGTAGTATTTTTTACTGGGGGGGAGTAGATTTGAGCGCACAAATTGTTACCGAGAATTATTCTCATGAATGACTTCACCATGCTTTTTCAGCAAGGGAATGCCTGGTTTTTTATTCCAAGCGCTATCCTGCTCGGCGCGCTGCACGGCCTCGAACCGGGGCACTCAAAAACAATGATGGCCGCATTTATCATCGCCATCAAAGGCACTGTTAAACAGGCCGTGATGCTGGGTCTCGCCGCCACGCTGTCGCACACGGTGGTGGTTTGGCTGATTGCGCTCGGAGGCATGTATCTCAGCAACCAATTCACCGCGCAAGCCGTTGAACCCTGGCTGCAAATGGTGTCTGCGGTGGTCATCTTTGGTACGGCGGTGTGGATGTTCCTGCGCACCTGGCAAGGTGAACGTTCGTGGCTCGCCGGGCATCATCACCACCACGATCATGACCACAGCCACGCGCATCGCGCGCCCAGCATGGTGCTTCAACCCGTTACACACGCCCGAGTTACCGCACAGCCAACAATTCTGTCGCTGCGTAAAGTGACCAAAGAGGAGGAGTATCAGGATGCGCACGAGCGGGCGCACGCGCGGGATATTGAGCGGCGTTTTACCGGCGGTGAAGTGACAAACGGGCAGATCCTGCTATTTGGTTTAACTGGCGGCCTCATCCCCTGCCCGGCGGCTATCACTATTTTGCTGATCTGTATTCAATTGAAAGCCATCACGTTGGGCGCAACGCTGGTAGTCAGCTTCAGTATTGGTCTCGCACTGACACTGGTTGCGGTTGGCGTTGGCGCGGCAATCAGCGTACAGCAAGCGGCAAAACGCTGGTCTGGATTCAACACCCTGGCGCGTAAGGCGCCCTATTTTTCCAGTGCGCTTATCGCACTTGTCGGCATTTATATGGGTATTCACGGTTATAGCGCACTGCAATAAGGCATAAAAAAACCCGCCGCAGCGGGTTTTTCAGACCTGAATAAATTTATGCGTAAACCGGGAAGCGGGCGCAGATATCCAGAACTTTCTGTTTAGTGCGCTCAATAACAGCTTCGTCATTGATGCTATCCAGCACGTCACACATCCAGCCAGCCAGTTCCTTCACTTCCGCTTCTTTGAAGCCACGACGAGTGACCGCCGGGCTACCGATACGGATACCGGAGGTAACAAACGGGCTCTTCGGATCGTTCGGCACGCTGTTTTTGTTCACGGTGATGTTCGCACGGCCCAGCGCGGCATCCGCTTCTTTACCGGTCAGGTTCTTATCAACCAGGTCCAGCAGGAACAGGTGGTTTTCAGTACCGCCAGACACCACTTTGTAGCCACGGTTCAGGAACACTTCCACCATCGCTTTGGCGTTTTTGGCAACCTGCTGCTGATAAACTTTAAACTCTGGCTCCATCGCTTCTTTCAGTGCCACCGCTTTTGCCGCGATAACGTGCATCAGCGGGCCGCCCTGCGCGCTTGGGAAAACAGCGGAGTTCAGCTTTTTGTACAGCTCTTCGTCACCGCCTTTCGCCAGGATCAGACCACCGCGCGGACCCGCCAGGGTTTTATGGGTGGTGGTGGTCACAACGTGCGCATGCGGAACCGGGTTCGGGTAAACGCCAGCGGCAATCAGACCCGCAACGTGTGCCATGTCAACGAACAGGTAAGCACCGATGCTGTCGGCGATTTCACGCATTTTTGCCCAGTCAACGATACCGGAGTAAGCAGAGAAACCACCGATAATCATCTTCGGTTTATGCTCTTTCGCCTGCTTCGCCATGTCTTCGTAGTCAATTTTACCGGACTCATCAATACCGTAAGGGATGATGTTGTACAGTTTGCCAGAGAAGTTAACCGGGGAGCCGTGAGTCAGGTGACCGCCCTGCGCCAGGTTCATACCCAGAACGGTATCGCCCGGTTGCAGCAGCGCAGTGTAGACCGCGAAGTTCGCCTGTGAACCGGAGTGCGGCTGTACGTTCGCGTAGTCAGCGCCAAACAGCTCTTTCGCGCGATCAATCGCCAGTTGTTCAACGATATCCACATACTCGCAACCGCCGTAGTAGCGTTTGCCCGGGTAGCCTTCGGCGTATTTGTTCGTCAGCTGAGAACCTTGAGCCTGCATTACACGCGGGCTGGTGTAGTTTTCGGAGGCGATCAGTTCAATGTGTTCTTCCTGACGTACTTTTTCCTGCTCCATAGCCTGCCACAGTTCGGCATCATAATCGGCAATGTTCATTTCACGCTTTAACATCCGCATCTCCTGACTCAGCTAACAAAACAACTCTAAACGAGGGCCCAATTTGGGGGACGGCCCACAGTATAACTGATTAATATTCTGATAACAGGTCTTGACAAAGGTTTTTACGCAAACGATTGGCTCCGCGTCAGGCAAGGGTTTGAGCGATAACGACGTTGCCCGCGAAAGCGGATTTCTTTTCAGGTTTGTGATGCAACTTATTCACGATGTAAATCCCTTTACATTGTCCACTCTTTACAAGCCAAGGCGCCGCGCTATAAGATGCATTTAAAATGCAACTTTAAAATAATCTGCAAAAAAGGAAGCAATTATGCTCGACGCTCAAACCATCGCTACGGTCAAAGCCACTCTTCCCTTGCTGGCGGCAACTGGCCCCAAACTCACTGCCCATTTTTATGACCGGATGTTCACTCACAACCCGGAACTGAAAGAGATTTTCAATATGAGCAACCAGCGCAACGGCGATCAGCGTGAAGCGCTGTTCAACGCCATTGCCGCTTACGCCAGCAATATTGATAATCTTGCCGCACTGCTGCCGGCGGTTGAAAAAATCGCCCAGAAGCACACCAGCTTCCAGATCCAGCCGGAACAGTACAACATCGTTGGCACACACCTGCTGGCGACGCTGGACGAGATGTTCAGCCCCGGACAGGAAGTGTTGGACGCCTGGGGAAAGGCCTACGGCGTACTGGCGGGTGTCTTTATCAACCGTGAAGCGCAAATCTACAGCGAACACGCCGAAAAAGCGGGCGGCTGGCAAGGCACGCGCGCATTTCGCCTGGTAGAGAAAAAACCGCAGAGCGCGCTTATCACCAGTTTTGAATTCGAACCGGTCGACGGCCAGCCGGTCGCCGCTTATCAACCAGGGCAATATCTTGGTGTCTGGCTGAAACCTGAAGGTTTCGCCAATCAGGAGATCCGCCAGTACTCCCTGACCCGCAAGCCTGACGGCAAAAGCTACCGTATCGCGGTAAAACGAGAAGAAGGTGGCCAGGTTTCTAACTCGCTGCATAACAGCGCAAAAGTGGGCGACATTGTGTATCTTGCGGCACCTGCCGGGGATTTCTTTATTGATGTACAGAGCAACACGCCGGTCACGCTGATCTCCGCCGGTGTAGGTCAAACCCCGATGCTGGCGATGCTCGACAGCCTTTCTAAATCGCAGCATGCCGCACAGGTAAACTGGTTCCACGCTGCGATGAATGGCGACGTACATGCTTTTGCCGATGAAGTGAGCAAACTCGGTGCGTCGCTGAACCATTTTTATCAGCATGTTTGGTATCAACAGCCGGCGGCGGCTGAGGTGAATAGCGGTCGCTATCACAGTGAAGGGTTGATGGATTTACGCGTGCTGGAAGGGAAGTTCAGCGATCCGGCGATGCAGTTTTATCTCTGCGGCCCGGTCGGTTTTATGCAATTTGTCGCTCAACAGCTGGTCGCGCTTGGCGTGAACAAAGAGAGCATTCATTACGAATGCTTTGGCCCGCATAAGGTGCTGTAAAGCAGACTCCCTCACCCTGCGGGGTGAGGGAAGAAATTAGATTGCGGCGTCGTCTTCTTCGCCGGTACGGATACGCACCACGCGCGCGACATCAAAGACGAAAATCTTGCCATCGCCGATTTTACCGGTCTGAGCAGTACGGATAATGGTGTCCACGCAGGTATCAACGATGTCGTCAGTCACGACAATTTCAATCTTCACCTTCGGCAGAAAATCCACCATATACTCCGCGCCACGGTAAAGTTCAGTGTGGCCTTTCTGGCGACCAAAACCTTTCACTTCCGTTACCGTCATCCCGGTGATGCCGACTTCAGCCAGCGCTTCACGTACGTCATCCAGTTTGAAAGGTTTAATAATCGCATCAATCTTTTTCATGGTCGTTCCTTACACGCTCTTGCCAGTCTGCTGCATCGTAATCGGTTGCTCACAGTACCATAATCATTTCGCCATTACTCTTTAAAGTCATTGGCGTCCAGCTCATGGCGGGAGAGCAGTTTATAAAATTCGGTGCGGTTACGCCCCGCCATTCGCGCGGCATGCGTGACATTGCCCTTGGTGATTTGCAGCAGCTTACGCAGGTAGTTCAGTTCAAACTGATTACGCGCTTCGACAAAGGTCGGCAGCGCGGTATTTTCCCCTTCCAGCGCCTGCTCCACCAGCGCATCACTGATAACGGGCGATGAGGTAAGCGCCACGCATTGTTCAATGACGTTAACCAACTGTCGCACGTTGCCAGGCCAACTGGCGGTCATCAAACGCTTCATAGCATCGGTAGAAAATGCACGAACAAAAGGTTTATGCCTTTCTGCCGACTGTTTTAGCAAGTGATTGGCCAGCAGCGGAATGTCTTCCGCACGTTCAGCCAGCGCCGGGATCTTCAGGCTCACCACATTCAGCCGATAGTAGAGATCTTCGCGAAACTCGCCGCGCGCCATCGCTTTCGGTAAATCACGGTGCGTGGCTGAAATGATGCGCACATTAATATCAATATCGCGGTTGCTACCGAGCGGGCGCACTTTGCGCTCCTGCAACACGCGTAACAATTTGACCTGCAACGGAATCGGCATATCGCCAATCTCATCGAGGAACAGCGTGCCGCCCTCCGCCGCCTGAAACAGCCCCTCGCGGCTGCTGACCGCGCCGGTAAACGCCCCGCGCGCGTGACCGAACAACTCAGATTCCAATAACTGTTCCGGCAACGCGCCGCAGTTAATGGCGATAAACGCACTTTTGCTGCGCGGACTGGCGTTATGAATCGCCTGCGCGAGCACCTCTTTCCCGGTACCGCTCTGGCCGTTAATCAATAAGCTCACGTCAGACTGCGCCACCATCCGCGCCTGCTCCAGCAGACGCAGCATCACCGGGCTACGGGTGACAATGGTCTCGCGCCACTGTGAGTCCATCGTCGATCCGCTGTGCTCCAGCGCATCATCAATCGCTTTATACAGCGCGTCCTTGTCCACCGGTTTGGTCAGAAAGCTGAACACGCCCTGCTGTGTTGCGGCTACCGCGTCGGGAATCGAACCGTGCGCCGTCAGGATAATCACCGGCATGCCCGGCTGTACGCGCTGGATTTCGGCAAACAACTGCATACCGTCCATCTCGTCCATGCGCAGATCGCTTATCACCAGATCGACCTTTTCCCGCGCGAGAATGCGTAACCCTTCCTGCCCACTTTCCGCCGTGACGATGCTATAGCCTTCGCTGGTGAGGCGCAGCCCTAGCAGTTTTAACAGCCCCGGATCGTCATCAACCAGCAACAGATGGGCAGGTTTACGGCTGGTCATGGTTTCACATCCTCCTGAGTGCCGTCGCTTTTAGACGGGTGAGCGCTGTCCGGCAGGTCGGTGGCGGCGGGTTTATTACGCGTGGAGAGACGCCGTTCGATATCGGTGAGATTTTCCAGTTTGCGTGTAGTCGTTTCCAGTTGTTCGCGCAGAAATTGTTGCTGCTGGCGCAAACTATCAAGCTCGCTATCCGCTGATTGCTGTAACTTCGCGTAACGGGCACGCTCTTCCGCCAGTTGCAATTGGGCTTTTTCACCATCACGCCAAAGCTCAAATAATGGGCGAACCTGCGTAGGAATAGTGGGGCTTAATGCGCCTAGCCGCTCAGTATATTCACGTCGCTCAAGCGGCGAAATTTTAGCGTTAGACAGCAAAATGCCGCGCCTAAACGTGGCCTGCCAGTTATCGTCAGACCAGGTACGTGCTTCGGCACGCGCTGCGGCGGGCGATAAGCGCTGCGCACAATCCATACCGCGCAGCCAGTAAAGCGGGTTGGTGTCGACGTTCTGACCGGACAGTGACCAGATATCGTCGCAATCTGTGGACAAGAAATCGGCCAATTGATGTTCAGGGAGCCGTTCTTCCTGGGTGTCATGAATCGCGCTTTGCGTTTTTTGCGCAACGCACCCCGCCAACAGCAGACAGGGAAATACGCGAAGCCAGGCGTTTTGCTGTGTAACCGCGTTAACCACGCGGGAAAAAACATGCGACATACTCACCAGATTTAGATTCATTGAGTGGATGCTTCCGGCGCATTGAGAGGAAGCTCAATACGGAAACAGACATCAGCTTTGCTGCTCGCCACCAGATGCAGTTCGCCTTGCATACGGCGAATGCAGTCTCTGGCAATGCTTAGCCCTAACCCGCTGCCTTTCACCGCCCCTTTTCGCTGGTGGCTACCCTGAAAGAACGGTTCGAAGATCATTTCACGCTCCGTTTCAGGGATTGGCGTACCGGTATTTGCCACGTCGATACAGAGCCGTGCGTTGGCAGTATAGCTGTGCAGAGAAATGTTACCGGATTCAGCACCATAGTGCACCGCGTTGGAGTAAAGATTATCCAGCACGCTCATCAGCAACATCGGTTCAGCCTGACAGGTCGCCACATCAAGGGCGACATCGGTATGCATCATTTTAGCTCGCGCAGGCAAACTGTGGGCAGAGATCACCATTTCTATCAGTGGCGCAAGTTCAACGGTTTCCAGTTCCACTGAACCCTCGGCCAGCTTGCGGTTGTAATCCAGCAACTGTTCAATCAGTTTTTGCAAATTGCGACTGCTGTCGTCAAGGATCTCCACCACCTCTTTCTGTTCCACCGTCAGCGGCCCGACCACCTGATCGGCCAGTAGCTCGGTGCCTTCGCGCATACTGGCAAGCGGCGTTTTTAGTTCGTGGGAAAGATGGCGTAAGAATTGGTGGCGCTGTGATTCAAGCCAGGCCAGCCTTTCGCTCAGCCAAAGGATCCGCTCTCCTACATAACGCAACTCACGCGGGCCTTTAAAGACAACGCTGCGGCCCAGGGTTCTCCCCTCGCCTAAGCGGTTAATCATCCGCTCGATGCCCTTCACCGGGCCGATGATCATGCGGGTAAACAGCAGCACCAGCGCCAGGCTCACCAGAAACAGTACCAGCGCCTGCCAGCCGAAAAACTGGCCGCGTTCGGCAATTTCCAGTTGGAGCTGTTGCCCGCGGGAAAAGACCACCGCGCGCGTCGATTGCACCATTTCGGTATTGGCGGCGGCAAACGCTTCAAGCTGCGCAGAGGACTCGGCTGTCGGGCCGCTATTTTTGCATTGTAACTGGGCGAGCGCGTTTAAATCCTGGCGCAGCGCCTGGTAAAGTTTATCGTCAGGGAGCACGCCGGCGTGGGCATCGAGCATCTCGGTATAGCGCTTACGCTGATTCTGGTACACGCGCGCCAGGGTGGCGTCATCCAGCACGCAGTACTGCCGGTAGCTCCGCTCCATTTCCAGAGCGGCATTGGTCATTGCTTCACTACGACGTGCGTCAATCAACGTTGTGCGGTTGGTCTGCAACGCCTGCGCGCTCAGTGCATTCAGGCTTTGCCACGCCTGCCAGGCTAATACCAGCAGCGGCAACAGAATTAACAAAAACGCCATCATAACCAGTTGGCGAAGCGAGCGGGGGAAAACGGGCCAGCGTTTCAAGGCAGTACTCTCGCAATAAAAGGTACAGAGATGCTAACCGATTTGCCAAAAGCCAGAAACAACAAAGCCGGGGATTAACCCGGCTTTGTTATGAAATTAGGCGGTGCCTAACTCGACGTTTCGCCCGATGTCTGATAAAGCAGTGCAATAATCAGCAGGTGGACGGCAGGCACCTTTACGTGCGTCATTCGAAGTTTATGTAGCGCGTCCCGAAGGGGCTGACATAAGAAGGTGAATGAGCCACTGCTTAATATTATGCAGGTATTGTGCCAACTTACCAACATTTAATTTAATCTATTGATTATAATGCATTTAATATTTCAAATATGAAAATGTGATGTGCTTAACATTTCAACAACCTGTCGCTATTTAGCAACACGCTCATAGCATCAAAAATAAATCATTTATAATCAATAAATTAAATGTCTCCTTTTAGAGACACTGTCCAATACCCAATGTCGGGAAATACAGACACTTTTGCACAGGCGAAAAAAGCCCTCTTAAGAAGAGGGCTTACAGATTATTGCGAAATTAACCCAGTTGCTTACGCGCGTTGCGGAAGATACGCATCCACGGACTGTCTTCGCCCCAGTTTTCCGGGTGCCAGGAGTTGGAAACGGTACGGAACACGCGCTCCGGGTGCGGCATCATGATGGTTACGCGCCCGCTTTCGCTGGTCACTGCCGTAATGCCGTTCGGTGAGCCGTTCGGGTTCGCCGGGTAGGTTTCCGTCACGGCCCCGGTGTTATCCACGTAGCGCAGCGCCACCAGCCCTTTGCTTTCCAGCTGTGCCAGATGCGCACCATCACGCACTTCCACGCGACCTTCACCGTGAGAAACGGCGATCGGCATCTGCGAGCCAACCATACCGTTCAGCAACAGCGACGGGCTTTGCGTCACTTCCACCAGGCTAAAGCGCGCTTCAAAGCGGTCAGAGTGGTTACGCACAAAGCGCGGCCACAGCTCGCTGCCCGGGATCAGTTCACGCAGGTTAGACATCATCTGGCAACCATTACACACGCCCAGCGCCAGTGTTTGCGGACGGTGGAAGAAGGTTTCGAACTCATCACGCACGCGCTCGTTGAACAGAATAGATTTCGCCCAGCCCTCACCCGCGCCGAGCACATCGCCATACGAGAAGCCACCGCAGGCTACCAGCGCCTGGAAGTGCTCAAGGCCAGTGCGCCCTGCCAGCAGATCGCTCATATGCACGTCAATGGCATCAAAACCGGCGCGATGGAACGCCGCCGCCATTTCAACGTGGGAGTTAACGCCTTGTTCACGCAGCACAGCCACTTTCGGGCGCGCGCCGGTAGCAATAAACGGTGCGGCGATATCTTCATTAATATCAAAAGAGAGCTTCACGTTGAGGCCCGGATCGTTGTCATTGGCTTTCGCCTGATGCTCCTGATCCGCACACTCCGGGTTATCACGCAGGCGCTGCATCTGCCAGGTGGTTTCCGCCCACCACATGCGCAACTGAGTGCGGCTTTCGCTGAACACCGCCTGACCATCGGCTTCAATGACAAAGCGATCGCCAGCGACGGCATGACCGAGATAGTGAACGCTATCGCCCAGGCCGTAAGCCGCCAGCACGCTTTCTACCGCTTCACGATCGGCTGCACGCACCTGAATCACCGCGCCCAGCTCTTCATTAAACAGCGCTGCGAGGCGATCCTGGCCGAGAGACGCGATGTCAACGTTGATGCCACAGTGGCCGGTAAAGGCCATCTCTGCCAGCGTAACCAGCAGGCCGCCATCGGAGCGATCGTGGTAGGCCAGCAGTTTGCAGTCCGCTACCAGCGCCTGGATGGCGTCAAAGAAACCTTTCAGTTGCTCGACGTTACGCACATCGGCCGGTTTGTCGCCAAGCTGGCGGTAAACCTGCGCCAGCGCGGTGGCGCCCAGTGCGTTACGGCCATTACCCAGGTCAATCAGCAGCAGCGCATTATCTTCCGTGGAAAGCTGTGGAGTAACCGTGCCGCGAACATCTTCAACGCGGGCAAACGCGGTGATCACCAGCGACAGCGGAGAGGTCATTTCGCGCTCCTCGCTGCCTTCCTGCCAGCGGGTTTTCATCGACATAGAGTCTTTGCCCACAGGAATAGTTAAACCGAGCGCCGGACAAAGCTCTTCACCCACCGCTTTCACTGCGGCATACAGGCCGGCGTCTTCGCCAGGGTGCCCGGCTGCGGCCATCCAGTTTGCCGACAGCTTAATGCGTTTGATATCGCCAATCTGCGTCGCGGCGATGTTAGTGAGCGCTTCCCCCACCGCCAGGCGGGCAGAAGCGGCGAAATCGAGCAGCGCAACCGGCGCACGTTCGCCCAGCGCCATCGCTTCACCGTAGTAGCTATCGAGACTGGCGGTGGTTACCGCGCAGTTCGCCACCGGGATCTGCCACGGGCCAACCATCTGATCGCGCGCGACCATGCCGGTCACCGTGCGGTCGCCGATGGTCACAAGGAAGGTTTTTTCTGCCACGGTTGGCAGGTGCAGCACGCGGTTAACCGCATCGGCAATAGAAATGCCCTGCACATTCAGCGCCTCGCCAGTTGCCTGACGAGACGCGACATCGCGGGTCATCTTCGGCGTTTTACCCAGCAGCACATCCAGCGGCATGTCGATCGGCTGATCGTTAAAGTGATTATCGTTGAGCGTCAGGTGCTGCGCTTGCGTCGCTTCACCAATCACCGCGTACGGCGCGCGTTCGCGGCGGCACAATTCGTCAAACAGCGCCAGTTGATCGGCGGCAACCGCCAGCACGTAGCGCTCCTGTGATTCATTACACCAGATTTCCAGCGGGCTCATTCCCGGCTCATCGCTCAGAATATCGCGCAGCTCAAAACGACCACCGCGCCCGCCGTCGCTCACCAGCTCCGGCATGGCGTTAGAAAGACCACCCGCGCCAACGTCGTGAATAAAGAGGATTGGGTTGGCATCGCCCAGCTGCCAGCAGCGGTCGATAACTTCCTGGCAACGACGCTCCATCTCCGGATTGTCGCGCTGTACGGAGGCAAAATCGAGATCGGCGTCGGACTGACCAGATGCCATCGACGACGCCGCGCCGCCGCCCAGACCGATATTCATCGCCGGGCCACCCAGCACGATCAGTTCCGCGCCAACGGTGATTTCACCTTTCTGTACGTGATCGGCGCGGATGTTGCCGATGCCGCCCGCCAGCATGATCGGTTTGTGGTAGCCGCGCAGCTCTTCGCCGTTGTGGCTGTTCACTTTCTCTTCATAAGTACGGAAGTAGCCGTTCAGTGCAGGACGGCCAAATTCATTGTTGAATGCCGCGCCGCCCAGTGGGCCATCAGTCATGATATCCAGCGCGGTGACGATACGATCCGGTTTGCCGAAATCCTCTTCCCACGGCTGTTCAAAGCCAGGAATGCGCAGGTTAGAAACGGAAAAACCCACCAGCCCCGCTTTGGGTTTTGCACCACGGCCGGTTGCACCTTCGTCGCGGATTTCGCCGCCGGAACCTGTCGCCGCACCCGGCCACGGCGAAATCGCCGTCGGGTGGTTGTGGGTTTCCACTTTCATCAGAATATGCGCCGGTTCCTGATGATAGTCGTAACGCCCTTCCCCGCGATCGGCGAAGAAGCGGCCCACGTCGGAACCTTCCATCACCGCGGCGTTATCTTTATAGGCCGACAGCACGAAATCCGGCGTTTGCTCGAAGGTGTTTTTGATCATTTTGAACAACGACTTCGGCTGCTGCTGGCCATCAATCACCCAGTCGGCGTTGAAAATTTTGTGGCGGCAGTGCTCAGAGTTCGCCTGCGCGAACATATAAAGCTCGATGTCGTTCGGATTGCGTCCCAGGCGGGTAAACGCCTCTTGCAGGTAGTCGATTTCGTCTTCCGCCAGCGCAAGCCCCAGACGCAGGTTGGCCTCAATCAGCGCCTGGCGGCCTTCACCGAGCAGGTCCACGCTCTGTACCGGTGCAGGCTGATGGTGTTCAAACAGGCGTTCGGCGTCTGCTTGCGTGGTAAATACGCTCTCCATCATGCGGTCATGCAGCTCTGCGGCAACGTCGCTCCACTGGGCGTCAGTCAGCCCGGTTGCGTCAACGTAATAGGCGACGCCGCGTTCAAGGCGATTAATTTTATTGAGGCCGCAGTTGTGAGCGATATCGGTGGCTTTAGAAGACCAGGGAGAGATGGTGCCGGGACGAGGAGTGACGAGCAGTAATTTTCCGGTCGGGGTATGGCTGCTAAGGCTCGGGCCGTATTTCAGCAAGCGCTGGAGCCGTGCGTATTCATCTTCTGTCAGCCCATCATTGAGATCGGCGAAGTGAGCGTATTCGGCGTAAATGTTGCTTACCGGGAGGTTGGCAGCCTGAAAACGTGCCAGCAGTTTGTTGATACGGAAAGCGGACAATGCAGGCGAACCACGCAGAATTTCCATCATAAGTCTCTCGTCTTCGATTACGAAGCGTCGGGGACGCTTTAAGTGTGCACCAGGGGAAAACGGGCGTCATTATAGAGAATCCTGCGCGCCGACGAAACCGTTTGCGTCGAAATAAAATCGCCGCCAATTTTTAACAATAGCTGTCGCCGAATGCTCTAATTAGTTGCCAACTGGCGTTTTGTTGCGCAGAATGCCGCTCAATCACCGACAAACCTTACTGTTATCATCACGAGAACCTTCTGAGGCAAAGCACGGCGCAGAGAATTAACTCCTTGAAAAAATTTAAGATTAATTATCTGCTCATCGGCATTGTCACCCTGCTGCTGGCAGCGGCCCTGTGGCCTTCTATCCCCTGGTTCGGCAAAGCCGATAATCGCATCGCGGCGATCAAAGCTCGTGGGGAGCTGCGCGTCAGTACGGTAGCCACACCGCTGACTTACAACACTGTTGATGGCAAAACGTATGGGCTGGATTACGATCTCGCGCAGCATTTTGCCGATTACCTTGGCGTCAAACTGAAAGTCACAGTACGGCAGAATATCAGCCAATTGTTTGACGACCTGGATAATGACGACGCCGATATGCTCGCCGCTGGGTTGGTCTACAACAGCGAACGGGTGAAAAACTACCAAACCGGGCCGGTTTACTACTCCGTTTCTCAGCAACTGGTGTACCGCGTGGGCAGCTACCGCCCACGGACGCTGGAGTCCGTTAATGCCAGCCAGTTAACCGTTGCCTCCGGCCATGTTGTGCTGGACGATCTGCGCGAAATAAAAGAGAAGAAGTACCCGGAGTTAAGCTGGACGGTGGATGAAAAACTCGGCACGACCGCACTACTGCAACAAGTCGTCGACGGGAAACTGAGCTACACCATCGCCGATTCGGTCGCGATTAGCCTGTACCAGCGCGTCCATCCCGAACTGGCAGTGGCGCTGGATATCACCGATGAGCAGCCCGTCACCTGGTTTAGCAAGCGCGATGACGATAATACGCTGTCGGCCGCGATGCTCGATTTTTTCAATAATATGAATGAAGACGGCACACTTGCGCGATTAGAGGAGAAATACCTCGGCCACGGCGAAGGTTTTGACTATGTCGACACGCGCACCTTTTTACGTGCCGTTGATAGCATCCTGCCGGATCTGCAACCGCTGTTTGAAAAGTACGCCCAGGCGATCGACTGGCGACTGCTCGCAGCCATCTCTTATCAGGAGTCGCACTGGGATTCCCAGGCCACATCCCCCACCGGCGTTCGTGGTTTGATGATGCTGACTCGCAATACGGCGCAGAGTCTGGGTTTAAGCGATCGTACTGACGCGGAGCAAAGCATTAGCGGCGGCGCACGTTATCTGGTGGATATGATGAGCAAAGTGCCGGACTCCGTTCCGCAGGATGAAAAAATCTGGTTCGCGCTGGCGGCTTATAATATGGGCTACGCACATATGCTGGATGCCCGCGCATTGACGGCGAAGACGAAAGGCAATCCGGACAGTTGGGCAGACGTGAAACAGCGCCTGCCGCTATTAAGCCAGAAACAATACTACAGCAAGCTGACGTACGGTTACGCTCGCGGGCATGAAGCCTATGCCTATGTAG
The DNA here is from genome assembly GCF_004331415.1 of Kosakonia quasisacchari. Taxonomy (GTDB): domain Bacteria; phylum Pseudomonadota; class Gammaproteobacteria; order Enterobacterales; family Enterobacteriaceae; genus Kosakonia; species Kosakonia quasisacchari. The sequence continues at coordinate 29,617 of NZ_SJOP01000002.1, read as the reverse complement.
AAAATATTCGTAAGTATGAAATTAGCCTGGTTGGCTATTTGCTGGAAAAAGAGAAGGAAGCCGTAAAAGCGCTGAAGCTGGCGCAGAGTTACCCGGCGGTATCAACGGATGAATTGAATCGCCCGGCTTACGGCGTGCTGCCCTTTAGTGCGTTAACCGCTAATGACGCCTTCCCGCGAAACCCGCTGCTGGTGCCGGACGCACTGGTGCAAAACCCACGCAAAGTTAACCGCTAGCGGTTGTTCTGGAGAGCTGAGGGATCGCCAGCCGGTTTTTTCAGGGCTTTCTTCTCCAGCCGACGCTGGCGGAAAAAGTCGCTCAGCATCGCAGCGCATTCGTCGCGTAATACGCCTTCGGTTATCTCCACCCGATGGTTCATGCCCGGATGGTGCAACACATCCATCAGCGATCCCGCCGCGCCGGTTTTCGCATCCCGAGCACCAAAGACCAATTGACCAATACGGCTGTGCACCATGGCGCCCGCGCACATAACGCATGGCTCCAGCGTGACATATAAAGTGGTATCAATAAGACGGTAGTTTTGCAGCACCAGCCCACCCTGGCGCAACGCCATAATTTCCGCATGCGCGGTTGGATCGTGACGGCCAATCGGCCGGTTCCAGCCTTCGCCGATCACCTGACCGTTATGCACCAGCACCGCGCCAACCGGCACTTCGCCCTCTTCCCAGGCGCGTTTCGCCAGGGTGAGCGCATGACGCATCCAAACGTCGTGATTCAGTTCAGGAATGGACAAAGCGAGTTACTCCAGTAATTCAGGCGGAGCGCATTATACACAGCCGTTATCGGTTCGACACTACTCCAGCTGTTGCAAGTCGCCACGCGGCGTCACGCGCCAGCGGTGCTGGCAAAAATAGAGTAGCGGGTTATCTTGCTTGCTGTCGCTGTAACCGCTGTACAAGCGCAACGGAGTACCGATTTTACGTTCAAGCTGAGCGACTTTTTCATGACCGAGGCAGCGCATAGTCAACACCCAGCCACCGTAGCGGCGGCTGATTTGGCTGGCTATCAGGTTAACGCGCGGTAGCCACGGGGTATCACAATAGACCTGCTCCACCAGCGGCTGCGGCGAACCGGTAATCAGCCAGATATCTGCATCGGACGCCGCCAGATAGTTGGTTAACCGCGTTTGCACGACCGGAAAGGCGATAACATGCTCACGAAACCAGCTGACAAATTTCTGCTGTAACGCATTCAGGTGACGCTCACTATGGCCAAACGTGCAGCCCCACAGCAGCAAACTCATCGGCCAGCGCGCAGCACGCCCCTTGAGTAGTAATCCGCCCGCAATCACTGGCAACAAAGGCAGCACCAGCAACGCATTTAACGGCCGATGGCGCAAAATGTAACGTAGAAACGTGCCAAACATATCCTGCTGATGCAGGGTTCCATCAAGATCAAAAAAGACAACGCGGCGCTCGCTGTTAGACAAATGGGAGTCCTCTGTTGGTTAACCTTCGATCGCCGGGGCTCTCCGTGTGGCGATCGCTCTTCCAATAGCCTAACAGATAGCCCCTCACTTTTCCGGTAACAATCGGTCACCGATACCTGCAATAATAAGCGGCTATGCTGGTCAGAGAGGGATGCCCTACACTGGCCCGAACCTTTAATTAACCGCGATCCTAATGACGACACAACATACGCGCGCCTTTCATTTTGCCCCGTTTCGCCATCTGTTTTTTGCCCGTCTGCTGACGGTGCTCGGTAACGGCATCGCCCCCATTGCGTTGGCTTTTGCGGTGCTGGACATTGGCGGCACCGCCACCGAGCTCGGCATTGTGGTGGCTGCACGTTCACTGTTTAACGTGGCATTTTTGCTGGTCGGCGGTGTGCTGGCCGATCGCTATTCACGCAGCCGGGTGCTGGTACTGTCATCGCTGGTCGCCGCCTGTTCTCAAGGTGCTGTCGCCTGGCTGGTACTGGACGGTTCGGCGACGGTAATGCTACTGGCGATACTCGGAACCATTAACGGCGCAGCAGCGGGGATCGCGCTACCCGCTTCGTCCGCGCTGGTGCCGCAAACGGTGCCAGCGCATAACCTGCGCGAAGCCAACGCGTTTATCCAGCTCGGTATTTATAGCGGAACGGTCGTCGGCGCGTCGCTCGGAGGGATCCTCACCAGCGCCGTCGGGCCGGGCTGGGGCCTGGCGATTGATGCGCTGGGCTTTGCCGCCTCGGCTCCGCTTTATCTGGCCATTCGCATGGGCGCCATTCAGGAGACAGCGGCGCAAAGCAATATCCTGCAAGATCTGCGCGATGGCTGGAAAGAGTTCATCAGCCGCACCTGGGTGTGGGCCATTGTCGTGCAATTCACCATTATTAATGCCGCGTTCAGCGGTATGGTGATGGTGCTCGGTCCGATCATTGCCGATGCCTCGTTTGGCCGTACGCGTTGGGGAATGATTGTCGCCGCGCAGAGCGTTGGCTTGATTGTCGGTTCCTTCCTCGCGCTGCGCTGGCGTCCGCGACGCGACCTGTTTATCGGCGTAATGCTGGTTGCCGTATGTGCAGTGCCGATCTATCTCCTGAGCCAGCATGTTTCTACTGTGTGGTTGCTGGGCGCGTTTTTTCTTGCGGGCGTCAGTTTCGGCCTGTTCGGCGTAGCGTGGGCGCAGTCATTACAAACACACATTCCGCCAGAGCGGCTGGCTCGCGTTTATGCCTACGATGCAATGGGGTCATTTATCGCCATTCCGGTCGGCGAGCTGGCTGCCGGACCGCTGGCTATGCACTTTGGCAGCAGCAACGTGCTGATCGCCTCGGCAATCGCGGTGGTCATTGCTTGCGCAGGTGCCAGTGTTATTCCGGCGATTCGCCTGCTGGATAATTCGTCGAAGGTTAAACAACGTGGTCTTAGCGGATCCTCTTGATCGCTGTCAAAACCCATTCAGGGATATTTTGTACTAAAAGAATTTTTAATTCATAATCTCAATCTATTACTGGAATATTAAATTCATTCATCGGCAAAATATCGCGGATGGGTTTGCTCCCGGAGATCCTATGAATTGTCTAATTCGCATTCGCCAGCGCTACCCAAGCCTTGCTCAGAGCGATAAAAAACTGGCGGAATTTCTGCTGGAAAACCCCGATCGTGCGCGCCATTTGAGTTCGCAACAACTGGCCGCCGAAGCAGGTGTTAGCCAGTCCAGCGTAGTGAAATTTGCCCAGAAGATGGACTTCAAAGGCTTTCCTGCAATGAAACTGGCGATCAGCGAAGCGCTGGCCAGCAATAGCAACCCGTGGTCTGTGCCGGTGCATAACCAGATCCGTGGCGATGATCCGTTGCGGGTGGTGGGCGAAAAGCTGATTAAAGAGTACCAGAGCGCCATGCATGCCTCGCTGGATGTTAACAGCGAAGAGAAACTGCTGGAGAGCGTGCGACTGTTGCGCGAAGCACGGCGTATTATCCTGACGGGTATCGGCGCTTCCGGGCTGGTCGCGCGAAATTTTGGCTGGAAGCTGATGAAAATCGGCGTTAACGCCGTGGTTGAACAGGATATGCACGCGCTGCTGGCAACCGTGCAGGCGATGGAGCCGGGCGATTTGTTGCTGCCGGTCTCTTACAGTGGCGAACGCCGTGAAATCAACATGGCGGCCGATGAGACACTGCGCGTTGGTGGCAAGATCCTCGCTATAACCGGCTTCACGCCGAACGCACTACAGCAGCGCGCCACGCACTGCCTGTACACCATCGCGGAAGAGCAAGCGACACGCAGCGCGGCGATTTCGTCCACCAGCGCGCAAATGATGCTCACGGATTTGCTGTTTATGGCGCTGGTGCAACAGGATCTTGAGCATGCGCCGGAGCGCATTCGCCATAGCGAAGAACTGGTGAAAAAACTGGTGTAGCCTCCCCGTCCTGGCGGACGAGGAGTCTTACCGCGTTACTTACCGCCGTTGGTCAGATGTTGCCCAATCTCCTCTCGTATCATTTCCGCGAGCAGAGCATGAGTTTTGGTGGTCGGGTGCATATTGTCCCAGAAAACAAACGCCCCATTCGCCGCTTTACATGCCTGCTTCACCGCAACACCTGTGGCATAAGAGGTGCCCGAAGCGGAGATATCCAGGCAAGTTTCGGTGGTATTAACAAAGCCATGTTTACCGCTTTCATGGAGCAAATCATTAAATGCAACATCCAGTTGGACGGTGAAAAAATTCGCCTTCGGATACGCGGAGCGTAATTCGCCGAGCAAGCGGTTTAACTGCTGGTTAAAATTCTCTGACTTGTTTTTTAGCGCCTCTTTTTCCGCCGATGTCCACGCAGCGACATTCGGAATGACAGAAAAATCAGGGAGCCTGAAAATCGCAATATGCTGCGCTCCCAGTGCCGCCAGACGCGCCAGCTGTACGCGATACGTAGCGATGATATCGTCCGGCGTTTTTCCGCCAGTAATAAAATCATTACCCCCGAACAGCACGGTAAACAGGGTCTGCGCGATGTCATAGTTCTCTGTTTTACCCAGATAAGCGCTGAAAGAATCCAGTTGCTTGTCAAAACCGTTAAATAAAGGTTTCTCGCCGCTTTCCGCGTTGGCTGTCGCCCAAACGTAGCCCGGTAAATTAAGCGAACCGGCTAGATACTCGTGCCAGACTTTACCATTAGAAAAATGGCCAAGAAACCATGATGCATGATTTGGAACCGTGCCATATGAACCGTTATAGACATTAATCGTATCGCTAAGGCTGTCGCCAAATATGACCATACGATCAATTTTATTATTACCGAACGTTATCGCCGGTTGTGCCTGCCCCTGATGCCAAATCATATAATACCAGGAAAGTGTGTAATCGGATGCATAAGGGATAATGGTCTCGGCATTAATATTGCTGGCTTTCAACGTACTCCGACACATATTTACCAGGCTTACGTAAGATGATTTGGTATAAAACATATTTGCCAGCGGCGTGGCGCTATACCAATACCCACGCAGCTTAAGATAATTGCTCCCGTCGCGCGCCCAGGCCCACGATGAGGCAGGGTTGCTTTGTTCCTGATTATCGATCTTATAGACACATTTGATATAGGTTGAAGTTTCTTCGTTTGTCCGTAAAGCGCGCTGGTTTGGGGAGGATTCATACGCAGGCGGTACAGGCGAGGTATAGATATACTCATTCGCAGCACTCGCCAGTCCGCTCGTTATACTGGCAATAAATGCAATATATAATGACATTCTTTTCATCATAGTCCCTTATTAATTATCCTTGGTCAGTCGCGCTAAGATATATACAATATTTATATATCAGAGACGGGTAATCATTCTTAATGAATAAAAACACACCGTATTCTATTTTGTCCGGGTGGTATTTATATTTTCAGCGGAGAAATATTATTCGGTCAATGGCGTTTTTCTTATGTTTGATTAAGAAGATTCGCCAAAATGTCACAGGACGGAGTAGAAACGTTGTCCCGCACCAATTTTGTGCGTAAAAGCATCATCGTGATTGGGGCTATCTGGTTTCTGTGGTAAAGTGCGCCGGTTAACATCCAGTAGTTTCCAGATAGCATCCAGATTTGACGGTAATTCTTTGAAATGGCTTTACTAATTACAAAACGCTGCACCAATTGCGACATGTGCGAACCGGAATGTCCGAACGAAGCCATTTCGATGGGCGACAGCATTTATGAGATCAACAGCGATCGGTGTACCGAATGCATCGGCCACTACGAAACCCCTACATGCCAGAAAGTATGTCCGATACCCAATACGATCCTCAAAGATCCGGCGCATGTGGAAACAGAAGAACAACTGTGGGACAAGTTTGTCCTGATGCACCACGCAGATAAAATTTAGCTCTCGATAATCACTGTCGCGCAGGCGTAATGGCGTTCATCCGCCAGCGTCACGTGCATTGCACGCACGCCCATCTGTTCCGCCATCCGCAATGCTTCGTCCCAAAGACGCAGGCTCGGCTTGCCTAGCGCGTCGTTAAACACTTCAAACTGATTAAACGCCAGCCCATTACGGATACCCGTGCCTAAGGCTTTTGCCGCTGCCTCTTTGACCGCAAAGCGTTTCGCCAGGAAGCGAACCGGCTGCTGATGCGCCTGATACAGCGCCCACTCGTTGTCGCTCAGCACCCGTTTAGCCAGGCGATCGCCACTACGGGCGACCACCGCTTCGATGCGGGCTATCTCGACGATATCCGTACCTAATCCCAGAATCGCCATTACGCGCGCGCTTCCAGCATCAGGCGTTTCATCTCTGCTACCGCCTCTTTCAGGCCGCTCATCACCGCACGACCAATAATGGCGTGGCCGATGTTCAGCTCGTGCATTTCAGGCAGCGCGGCAATGGCTTTGACGTTGTGATAAGTCAGTCCGTGCCCGGCGTTGACTTTCAGGCCGAGGCTTGCCGCGTAGGTCGCCGCTTTTGCAATGCGCTCCAGCTCTTTTGCCTGATCGGCATCGTTTTTCGCATCCGCGTAGCAACCGGTATGAATTTCAATGTACGGTGCGCCAACATCCGCCGCCGCTTTAATCTGCTCGGCATCGGCATCGATAAACAGCGACACCAGGATGCCCGCCTGCGCCAGACGCTGGCAGGCATCGCGCATTTTTTCGCGCTGACCAGCCACATCCAGCCCACCTTCGGTGGTGACTTCCTGGCGTTTTTCCGGCACCAGGCAGCAAAAATGCGGTTTGGTTTCGCAGGCAATCGCCAGCATCTCTTCGGTCACCGCCATTTCAAGATTCATTCGCGTGTGCAAAGTCTGGCGCAAAATGCGTACATCGCGATCAGTGATATGACGACGATCTTCACGCAAATGGACAGTGATGCCATCAGCACCTGCTTGCTCGGCGATAAAAGCGGCCTGCACCGGATCCGGATAGGCCGTTCCGCGCGCGTTACGCAGTGTGGCGATGTGATCGATGTTGACGCCCAACAGTAATTCAGCCATGACAATCCTCAATGTTCTCAAAGGTACTGGCGCGCTCTTCGCCGCGTCAGCCCGGTTGTTATTTTGCTATCTTTTTGGCACGAACTGCCGGAACAGCTCCCGGCTTTTCAGCGGCTTGCCTCCAAGATACGGCTTTAACGCGATACGGGTAAAGCGCTTTGCGGCGCGCAGCGAGTCGGCATCCGGAAACTCCCGCTCCGCCAGCGCCCGTAAATGCCGCCCGGTAAAGGTGCTGTTATCGATCACGACGCTGGCAATAAAGCCCTTCTCTTCCCTATAACGATAAGTCATTACATCATCGACCGGCTCGCCGCTGCCCGCGCAATGGAGAAAATCAACGCCATACCCCAGATGCCCGAGCAGCGCCAGCTCAAAACGGCGCAGCACCGGTTCCGGCGTGCTGGTGACGCCCGCCAGGGCCTGGATACAGTGCAGATAATCAAAAAACAGTTCAGAAAAGCGCGTCTCATGTTCAAGCACGCGGGAGATAAGTTCGTTAACGTAGAGGCCGCTGTAGAGCGTGATGCCGCTGAGCGGCAGTGCCAGTGATACCGCTTCCGCGCTGCGCAGCGTTTTGACTTCGCCACGCCCGCCAAAGCGCACCAGCAGAGGAGTGAAAGGTTGTAATGCGCCCTTCAGATTAGAACGTTTGGAACGTGCGCCTTTGGCAACAAGGCGCACACGACCAGACTCTTCCGTGAAGACGTCCAGCATCAGGCTGGTTTCACTCCACGGGCGACTATGCAGAACAAAAGCGCGCTGCCAGCCTTCCATATTATTCTCGTCGTCTTTCAAGCCGCAGGTGCGTTGGCTTCATCCGCTCGTCCAGGGCGCTCATTCGAGTAAGCGCCTTAACATTCACGGCTTTGCCGTCTGCCTGCAGCCCAAGAGCCATAGAGAGCGGCTCTTAGAGGTCGTCTACGTAACCGAGACTACGCAGGGCGCGTTCGTCATCGGCCCAGCCGGATTTCACTTTCACCCACAATTCCAGGTGAACTTTGGCTTCGAACATCTCTTCCATATCTTTGCGAGCTTCAATGCCGATGGTTTTGATTTTGGAACCTTTGTTGCCAATCACCATCTTCTTCTGCCCTTCGCGCTCAACAAGGATCAACCCGTGGATGTCGTAACCACCGCGTTCGTTGGTAACAAACTGTTCGATCTCCACGGTGACCGAGTATGGCAGTTCCGCCCCGAGGAAACGCATCAGTTTCTCACGGATAATTTCCGAAGCCATAAAACGCTGTGAGCGGTCAGTCACATAGTCTTCCGGGAAGTGATGAACCGCTTCCGGCAGATGCTTGCGCACAATGCTGGCAATGGTGTCAACGTTGGTACCGGTTTCTGCAGAAAGCGGCACGATATCAAGGAAATTCATCTGGCTTGCCAGGAACTGCAGGTGCGGCAGCAGATCGGCTTTCTCCTGCACATTGTCCACTTTATTGACTGCGAGGATCACCGGTGCTTTCCCGTCGCGCAGCTTATTTAGCACCATCTCGTCGTCCGGCGTCCAGCGAGTGCCTTCCACGACGAAAATGATCAACTCAACGTCACCAATGGAGCTGCTGGCAGCTTTATTCATCAGACGGTTAATCGCCCGCTTCTCTTCCATATGCAGACCGGGGGTGTCGACGTAAACCGCCTGATATGCCCCTTCGGTATGGATACCAACAATGCGGTGTCGCGTGGTTTGCGCTTTACGGGAAGTGATCGAAATCTTCTGCCCGAGCAGTTTATTCAGCAGAGTGGATTTGCCAACGTTGGGACGCCCAACGATAGCGATAAATCCGCAGTAGCTCTTTTCAGTTTCAGTGCTCATTCCAGCTCCAGTTTTTTCAACGCCTGTTCGGCGGCAGCCTGCTCCGCCTTACGACGACTGGAACCCGTGCCCACCACCGGTTCACTCAGGCCACTGACCTGGCAGTGGATAGTAAATTCTTGATCGTGCGCTTCACCGCGTACCTGCACCACCAGGTAAGATGGCAGCGGCAGATGGCGGCCTTGCAAAAATTCCTGCAGGCGCGTTTTCGGATCTTTTTGTTTATCGCCAGGACTGATTTCATCAAGGCGTGTTTGATACCAGTTCAGAATTAATTGTTCGACGGTCTGAATATCGCTGTCAAGGAACACACCGCCAATTAACGCCTCAACGGTATCTGCCAGAATGGATTCACGGCGAAAACCGCCGCTTTTCAATTCGCCTGGCCCTAAGCGCAAACATTCACCCAGCTCGAATTCGCGGGCAATCTCCGCCAGCGTATTTCCACGCACCAGTGTCGCGCGCATGCGGCTCATATCACCTTCGTCCACACGCGGGAAACGATGATAGAGCGCGTTAGCAATCACATAACTTAAGATAGAGTCGCCGAGAAATTCGAGACGCTCGTTATGTTTGCTACTGGCGCTGCGGTGGGTTAATGCCTGCTGCAACAGATCCTGATGTTGAAAAGTGTAGCCCAGCTTCCGTTGAAGCCGATTAATTACGATGGGGTTCATGCGATACCAATAAATAAATGCGTCAACAATGCAGCACACGAAACCGACCTGAGAAAACCAACGCGGTTTCGTGTGCTGTGGCGCCCGGGGGAACCAGCCTTAAACTTCGGGGGAACATTCTATACGCAACGACCGGGGTTGTCGTTAGTCTGGTGGGAATAATATTGGAAATAATTCAGGGCGCAATCGAGATGATTGCGCCCTGGTTACTTAATGAATTCCGCCGATACGATTCAGGCGCACGCCTGTTGGCCATTCACCTTCTTGTTTTTCGAAACTCATCCAGATTGCCGTAGCGCGGCCAACCAGATTCGCTTCCGGCACAAAGCCCCAGTAGCGGCTGTCTGCGCTGTTATCGCGGTTGTCGCCCATCATAAAGTAATGACCCGGCGGCACAATCCAGGTAGCCAGCGGCTGGCTCTGCTGGCGATAGTAGATCCCCAGTTGATCCTGCGCGATAGGCACGGTCAGAATGCGGTGCGTCACCTCACCCAACGTCTCTTTACGTTCGGTTAACCGTACGCCATCCGGCAGGGACTGGCCTTTCGGTAACTGGAAGAAACCGCTGCTTGCCTCACCACCGGAGCGACGCCCGAAGGTCTGCACAAAATCGCTCTCTTCAACGTTGCTGTAAGTGATAGGCAAAGCGCTACCGCAAGCCTGACCGGAGCTGCAGTTCGGCTGCACGGTCACTTGTTTGGTCACCGGATCGTAGGTCACTTTATCGCCCGGTACGCCAACCACACGCTTGATGTAATCCAGACGCGGATCGTCCGGGTATTTAAATACCGCAATGTCACCACGTTTCGGATGCCCGGTTTCAATCAACGTTTTCTGGTAGATCGGATCTTTAATTCCGTAGGCGAACTTCTCCACCAGAATGAAATCCCCGATAAGCAGCGTTGGCATCATGGAACCAGATGGGATCTGGAATGGTTCGTAAATAAACGAACGCACCACCAGCACGATGGCCAACACTGGGAATACGGAAGCACCGGTCTCCAGCCAGCCAGGTTTCGGACCGATCTTCTTCAGCGTTTTTACATCGAGCGCATCGCCTGTCGAAACCTGCGCAGCGGCCTGACGTTCCCGGCGTTTTGGTGCAAAAATAAACTTATCCAGGCACCATAAAAAACCCGTCACCAGGGTAGCGATCACCAGGATCAGGGCAAACATGTTCGCCATGCCAACTCCTTACGATTATTTGCTATCTTTGCCCACATGCAGAATGGCAAGGAACGCTTCCTGCGGCAGTTCGACGTTGCCGACCTGCTTCATGCGTTTCTTACCTTCTTTCTGTTTCTGCAGCAGCTTTTTCTTACGGCTCACGTCACCGCCGTAGCATTTTGCCAGCACGTTTTTACGCAACTGTTTCACTGTCGAACGGGCAATAATATGGTTTCCGATTGCCGCCTGAATCGCGATATCAAACTGCTGGCGCGGGATCAGTTCTTTCATTTTCTCGACCAGCTCGCGACCACGGTACGGTGCGTTATCGTTGTGCGTGATCAGCGCCAGCGCATCCACACGCTCACCGTTGATCAGCACGTCCACACGCACCATATTGGAGGCCTGGAAACGTTTGAAGTTGTAATCAAGCGACGCATAACCGCGTGATGTTGACTTCAGACGATCAAAGAAATCCAGCACGACTTCCGCCATTGGGATCTCGTATGTCAGCGCAACCTGGTTACCGTGGTAAACCATGTTGGTCTGCACACCACGTTTCTCCACGCACAGCGTGATAACGTTGCCAAGGTACTCCTGCGGCAGCAGCATGTGACACTCAGCGATAGGTTCGCGCAGCTCATCAATGTTGTTCAGCGGCGGCAACTTAGACGGGCTATCGACGTAAATCACTTCTTTATTGGTGGTCTGCACTTCGTACACTACGGTCGGTGCGGTAGTGATCAGATCCAGATCGTATTCGCGCTCAAGACGCTCCTGGATGATCTCCATGTGCAGCAGGCCAAGGAAACCACAGCGGAAACCAAAGCCAAGCGCGGTGGAGCTTTCCGGTTCGTAGAACAACGAGGCGTCGTTAAGGCTCAACTTGCCGAGCGCATCGCGGAAGTTTTCGTAGTCGTCAGAGCTGACCGGGAACAGACCGGCGTAAACCTGCGGTTTCACCTTCTTAAAGCCAGGCAGTGCTTTATCCGCCGGGTTGCGTGCGGAGGTCAGGGTATCGCCCACTGGCGCGCCGAGAATGTCTTTAATTGCACAAACCAGCCAGCCTACTTCACCGCACTTGAGTTCGGTACGATCAACCTGTTTTGGCGTGAAAATCCCGAGACGGTCAGCGTTATAAACCTGCCCGGTACTGATCACCTTAATTTTGTCGCCTTTGCGCATGGTGCCATTTTTGATACGCACCAGAGAAACCACGCCAAGGTAGTTATCGAACCAGGAGTCGATAATCAGTGCCTGCAACGGCGCATCTGGATCGCCTTCCGGCGGCGGAATATCGCGCACCAGACGTTCCAGCACATCGGGCACGCCAACGCCGGTTTTCGCCGAGCAGCGCACAGCATCGGTGGCGTCGATGCCAACAATGTCTTCAATTTCTTCTGCAACGCGCTCGGGATCGGCGGCTGGCAGGTCGATTTTGTTCAGTACCGGTACGACTTCCAGATCCATCTCAATGGCGGTATAGCAGTTTGCAAGCGTCTGCGCTTCCACGCCCTGGCCCGCATCTACTACCAGCAGTGCACCTTCGCAGGCCGCGAGAGAACGGGAAACCTCGTAGGAGAAGTCAACGTGACCAGGGGTATCGATAAAGTTCAGCTGGTAGGTTTCGCCATTGTTGGCTTTGTAATCCAGCGTGACACTTTGCGCTTTAATGGTAATGCCGCGCTCACGTTCAAGATCCATGGAATCAAGAACCTGGGCTTCCATTTCGCGATCGGAAAGACCACCGCAAATCTGGATGATACGGTCAGACAGCGTCGACTTACCGTGGTCGATGTGAGCGATGATCGAAAAGTTACGAATATTCTTCATATAGTGAGTTTTTATGCCTTACGAGTAACTAAGAGGCCTGTACGCGCCTGACGTCAATGTACTGAAACGCCGCATTCTACACTACAACAACAATGCGGGGAAATGCTGATACCAAGCAGAAAAGTATCGCTATTATCGTAAGACTTAAAGAGGATATTACGGCTGGCTTTCAGCGGATGCGCTGTCGACGCGGATAAGATCCGGAGGCAAACCGACGCTAAGAATAACCGGCTGCCATTCGCTGCGCGTGGCAAGCTTTGGCGACAATCCACGGGCGAGTAAAAAACCGCCGACGCCACCAAGCACCGCGCCGCAAAACGCCGCAAGATCCTGGCCGAAAAACGCCTGGAAAATAGCCCCCATGACAAACAGGCCTACCAGCGGCGACATATAGACCAATACCGCTGAGCCCAGCAGGCTGCTCTCGGCGATGCCTAATTCAACCTTCTGCCCGGCAACTAACGGCTCTGCGCTGGGCACGGCAATGGTATGCGTGGTTTGGGGGCCGAGTTTGTTCAGCACACGGCTGCCGCAACCGGCACGTGAGGCGCAGCTGCTACAGGAAGCTTTGACGTCACATTCGACCAGCGCGCTACCATTTTGCCAGGAAACGACGGTCGCCCACTCTTTTATCATTGTGCGGCCTTAAATTTGAGACTGTCCGCAATACGTTTTGCAGTTTGCGGAGGCAATTCACCGACGACAGTAATTTCGGCGTTATCGCGAACCGTAGTGCTAACGGTACGGCGACCGGTGCGCAGCATCTGATCGGCACTGTTCTGGTTAGCACGGTTAACGTTAACGGAGAAGCTGAACAAACCGTCAGAATAGAGACGGGATTCAACGGGCATATCCATGGTCGGCAGTTGGCGACGGCTACTGGAAACTTCGCTAAACCCCTGCGGCAACCAGGCGGGTTCCCAGTTAAACACGACTTTATCGCCAGCCGGTAATGAAAGTAGCGGCGGCAGACTGGATTTCGCCAGTGTTTGCATACTATTGGTCACCTGGCCGTTGACGGTAACAGCAATGACGCGGAATTGTTCAAGGGTTTCGCCATCGCGATCAAGCAAATCCACGCGCATCGGCAGCCGGGTTTCTTCATCCATCCACACAATATAGCTATAACGGGTACCATCGCGTGCCACGACACGGATTACTTCGCACAGCCGGTCGGCAATGCGCGTGCGTCCCACGGAGATAAAATCGTAATAGGAGGAAAGGCGTTTGAAGTCGGTATACACCAGAGACGGCAGTGAATCGACGATGAAGTTGCCGTTAAGCGTGAAAGGTTCAAGACCCGGTTCGAAATAGCTGATCTCGTTGCCACGCTGCACTACTTCGCGGCGGGGGCCGTCCATTTGCAACAACTGCGCAAGCGGCTGATCGTTGAGACGCACATGGCGGTAACGTAACGATTCAACACCCTGCTTATTGATGCTGACAAAAGAGAGTTCATAGTTGAGCGACTGGCTCGCCACGTTCATTTGCTGCAGCAACGCCCCGGACGAAACATCAGCCGAGGCGTTGACAGAGAAGAACAAGCCAGTAGCCACAAAAGACATGGCACACCAAAGTTGCTTCATTACTGCGATTGCGTTCCTAAAGTTTGATTTCCTGGCACCTGTACAGCGGCTTGCTGTGTTTGCGCCTGCTCAAACTGAAGCTGTTCGGAGTGCAGACGGCGTTGCAGTTCGTAATCCTGCAGCATCGCATTAATACGACGACGTTGTTCCTGCACCTGCTGTTGCTGACCGGCATTTGCCGTCGCATCAGACGGAACACCCAAACTCACCGGACTGGCTTTGCCCATCATCGGCAGCGTATTAAACACTGGCGCTTCGGGCTGTTGGGTTGATTCAGCTGAGCCATTATAGTGCTGGACGCCAACAATTACAGCAAGCGATACGCATGCCGCAACGCCCATCTGGGTAAGCTGACTGGCCCATGGACGAACTTTGTGCCAGAACGGCATTTTCTGCCATTGGTGTGGAACGGGCTGAGCTTCAGGAATCAACGGCGCTGGCGCCTGAACAGTGTCATTCTCAATCGCGGCCATTACTCGGGCTGAGATATCGAAATGAAGGAGATCGGCGGTATCACCACGCATGGAATCGCGGATGAGATGGTAGCTCTCCCAGGTTTTCTGCATTTCCGGATCCTGAGACAACTCAACGAGCAGCTCACTATCCAGCGTTTCACCATCCATTAAAGCGGAAAGTTGTTCTTTCTGCATGCCTAATACCTTTTTCAGTATCCCGCTATCGTCAACGCCTGATAAGCGGTTGAACTTTATTATCAATAGCTTCCCGCGCACGGAAGATACGCGAACGAACGGTACCCACCGGACAATCCATTATGGCCGCAATCTCTTCATAACTTAGGCCATCCAGCTCCCGCAACGTAATTGCCATACGTAAATCTTCCGGGAGCGACTCAATGGTACGGAAAACTATTTGTCGCAGTTCTTCTGACAACATTAAGTTCTCAGGGTTCGAAATTTCTTTCAGTGCACCGCCACTTTCGAAGTTTTCTGCTTCAATAGCGTCCACATCACTGGATGGCGGCCTGCGCCCTTGGGCAACCAGGTAATTTTTCGCTGTATTAACCGCAATTCGGTATAGCCAGGTATAAAAAGCACTATCTCCCCTGAATGAATCAAGCGCGCGATAGGCCTTTATAAATGACTCTTGTACGACATCAGGCACATCGCCCGAAGGGACATATCGGGAAACCAGACTCGCCACTTTATGCTGGTAGCGCACCACCAGTAAGTTGAACGATTTCTGATCTCCTTTCTGGACCCTTTCGACCAGGACCTGATCCGTTAACTGCTCGCTCATCCGAGGTAAAGTCTCCCCAAAACCAATTTCCACGCGTATCCAGAAACGCCACTCCAATACTGCACAATATGAGCAAGCAGCCAATTAGAGGACCGG
The DNA here is from genome assembly GCF_004331415.1 of Kosakonia quasisacchari. Classification (GTDB taxonomy): domain Bacteria; phylum Pseudomonadota; class Gammaproteobacteria; order Enterobacterales; family Enterobacteriaceae; genus Kosakonia; species Kosakonia quasisacchari. Next base: position 14,264 of record NZ_SJOP01000002.1, on the reverse strand, counting down.
TCTGTAATAAAGTTCCGTTACGCCTTTGTTTTTGTGCATCGTTCTACAGACTTTTCATTCTCACTCATTATAAGTCTGCAAACTTTGAACAATGTGTTTTCTCAAAGAAAAGACCTTAAGATCGCCAGAGAGTAACGCAATACCGCTTTTTTTTCACCTCTAATACACCTTAGCTAACAAACTGCTTCTTAATAGCTTTTTCCGGGTTGTATATTCCTGGCCGATTATCATGTTTAGTCGTTAGTACAAGAAAAGCAAAAAACAGTGATCATCTTCCGCTTACGGTGCTATGCTGCGCCAACACTGTTTAGTAAATTAAACAAACCATGAAAATGACTCCTGAACTCTCCTGTGATGTACTGGTCATCGGCAGCGGCGCGGCCGGTCTTTCGGTGGCTTTGCGGCTGGCAGACAAACATAACGTCATTGTTTTAAGTAAAGGTCCCATTAGCGAAGGTTCAACATTTTATGCTCAGGGCGGTATCGCTGCAGTATTTGATGAAACCGACAGCATCGAATCGCATGTGGAAGACACGCTCATTGCAGGCGCCGGCATTGTTGAGCGCCACGCAGCAGAGTTCGTCGCCAGCAACGCGCGCCAGTGCGTACAGTGGCTCATCGATCAGGGCGTATTGTTTGATACCGAGGTTACCGCCAACGGCGAGGCCAGTTATCACCTCACGCGTGAAGGCGGGCATAGCCACCGCCGCATTCTCCACAGTGCCGACGCGACCGGCAAAGAAGTCGAAAACACGCTGGTCACCCAAGCGGTAAACCATCCGAACATTCGTGTGCTTGAGCGCTGCAATGCGGTGGATTTGATTATTTCCGATAAAATCGGCCTGGCCGGAACGCGGCGTGTAGTGGGCGCGTGGGTGTGGAACCGTAATAAAGAACAGGTGGAGACCTGCCAAGCAAAAGCCGTGGTACTGGCAACAGGTGGAGCCTCGAAGGTCTATCAGTACACCACCAATCCGGACATCGCCTCTGGTGACGGCATTGCTATGGCCTGGCGTGCGGGCTGCCGGGTAGCGAACCTGGAGTTTAATCAATTTCACCCTACCGCACTATTCCACCCGCAGGCGCGCAATTTCCTGATCACAGAAGCGTTGCGCGGTGAAGGTGCGCATCTGAAACGCCCGGACGGCACCCGTTTTATGCCAGATTTTGACGCGCGAGGTGAGTTAGCGCCACGCGATGTGGTCGCCCGCGCGATCGATCATGAAATGAAACGTCTCGGCGTCGATTGCATGTGTCTCGATATCAGCCATAAACCTGCTGAATTTATCCGTCACCATTTCCCGATGATTTATGAAAAGTTGCTCGGGCTTGGCATCGATTTAACCAAAGAGCCCGTGCCGATTGTACCTGCAGCACATTACACCTGCGGCGGCGTAATGATTGACGATCGCGGGCGTACCGATGTCGACGGGCTGTATGCAATTGGAGAAGTGAGTTATAGCGGTTTGCACGGTGCAAATCGCATGGCGTCGAATTCGCTGCTGGAGTGTCTGGTCTATGGCTGGTCGGCGGCGGAAGATATCGCCCATCGTATACCGCATGCACAAGCGGCCACGACGCTGCCGGCATGGGATGAAAGCCGCGTGGACGATGCCGATGAACGGGTGATTCTGCAACACAACTGGCACGAATTACGGTTGTTTATGTGGGATTACGTCGGCATTGTGCGCACCACTAAACGCCTTGAGCGCGCCCTGCGCCGAATCACATTGCTACAGCAGGAAATTGACGAGTATTACGCGAACTTCCGCGTCTCGAATAACCTGCTGGAGTTGCGCAACCTGGTGCAAGTCGCGGAGTTAATTGTGCGCTGTGCAATGGCGCGTAAAGAGAGCCGTGGGTTGCATTACACGCTGGATTATCCCGATTTACTGCCGGAATCTGGCCCGACGGTGCTGTCGCCACAAAACTACATAAACAGATAAAACGCCTGGGTCAGCGCGGTGTAGCTCTCTGAGTAGCGTTGATCGGGCCCACGGATCACCAGACGATCGGCAAACAGTTCGCCGTCTCGCGGAGAGAATGCCAACAGGACGCGATGAGGCAAACGGCTTTCTGTTTCAGTTACATCCGTACGCAAACGCAGATGCCAGCCCAGCGTCTGCGCTTTGCTGACAAAAGTTTCGCTGATTTCAATCGGCAGAACGACGCAGAAAAAGCCCTCTTCTGTAATCAGCGTTGCGCCAATTTCCAGCAAGGATTGATGATCAAGCGTTGTGGTATAGCGCGCTTTTTCGCGCTCCGGCGTGCCGCATTGCACCCCTTCGTCAAAATAGGGCGGATTGCTGACAATCAGATCATAGCGCGCGGTATTTTCCGTGCTCCACTGGCAGATATCCGCCTGATGCACGGTAATGCGCTCAGCCCACGGTGAGGCCAGAACATTTTCCTGTGCCTGCCCGGCTGCGTGATCATCCAGTTCGACGGCATCAATTGTTACTTCTGGTGATGTGCGTTGCGCCAGCATCAGCGCCAGTAGCCCGCTACCGGTGCCAATGTCCAGCACATGCCTTGCTTTGGAAACCGGCGCCCACGCGCCTAACATCACCCCATCAGTGCCTACTTTCATGGCACAGCGATCGTGAGCAACAAAGAATTCTTTAAACGTGAAGCCATCACGGCGCAACAGAGCCTTGGGCTGAGACATCTTTACAACCTCAATTCGGAAACCGGTGTAGCATAGGGGAAAGCAAAGCGCTGGAAAAGCAATAAGCAGACAACAGATGAAGATTGCAGCCGTAACGTCTATAATCGGCGCCCCACACAGAGGTAGATCATGACTGTAACGACTTTTTCCGAACTCGAACTTGACGACAGCCTGCTGGACGCGCTCCAGAATAAAGGCTTTACACGCCCGACCGCCATCCAGGCCGCCGCCATTCCGCCTGCGCTTGAAGGGCGTGATGTCCTCGGTTCCGCCCCTACCGGCACCGGTAAAACAGCGGCATATCTGCTGCCTGCGTTGCAGCACCTTCTGGACTTCCCGCGTAAGAAATCCGGCCCACCGCGCATCCTGATCCTGACCCCGACCCGCGAACTGGCGATGCAGGTGGCCGATCACGCACGTGAGCTTGCCGCTAACACGCATCTGGATATCGCCACCATTACCGGCGGTGTAGCGTATATGAACCACGCGGAAGTGTTCAGCGAAAACCAGGATGTCGTGGTCGCGACCACTGGCCGCCTGTTGCAATACATTAAAGAAGAGAACTTCGACTGCCGCGCGGTAGAGACGCTGATCCTTGACGAAGCAGATCGCATGCTGGACATGGGCTTCGCGCAAGATATCGAGCACATTGCCGGTGAAACCCGCTGGCGCAAGCAGACCATGCTCTTCTCTGCGACGCTGGAAGGCGAAGCGATTAAAAATTTTGCTGAGCGCCTGCTGGAAGATCCTGTTGAAGTTTCTGCCACGCCATCAACGCGCGAGCGCAAGAAAATTCACCAGTGGTACTACCGTGCCGACGACGTGGCACATAAAACCGCACTGCTGGTGCATCTGCTTAAGCAACCTGAAGTTAGCCGCTCTATCGTGTTCGTTCGCAAACGCGAGCGTGTGCATGAGCTGGCAAACTGGCTGCGTGAAGCGGGAATTAACAACTGCTATCTCGAAGGTGAGATGGTACAGGCGAAGCGCAACGAAGCGATTAAACGCCTGACGGAAGGCCGTGTGAACGTGCTGGTCGCCACCGATGTCGCCGCTCGCGGCATTGATATCGACGATGTCAGCCACGTATTTAACTTCGATCTGCCGCGCAGCGGCGATACCTACCTGCACCGCATCGGTCGTACGGGCCGCGCGGGCCGTAAAGGCACCGCGATTTCTCTGGTCGAAGCGCACGATCATTTGTTGCTGGGTAAAATCGGCCGGTATGTTGAAGAACCGCTGAAGCCGCGTGTGATAGACGAATTGCGTGCAAAAACGCGCGCGCCCAGTGAGAAGCTGACAGGCAAACCATCGAAGAAAGTGTTGGCGAAACGCGAAGAGAAGAAAAAAGAGAAAGAAAAAGAGAAACCGCGGGTGAAGCAACGCCATCGTGACACCAAAAATATTGGTAAACGACGTAAGCCGAGCGCTGCAAGTACTGCGCCGCAAAATACAGAAGAGTAAAAAAAACGCCGGGATATCCCGGCGTTTTTATGTGTGCCTGAAATTACAGGCTTTCAGTAAAGGTACGAGCAATAACGTCGCGCTGCTGTTCTGGAGTCAGAGAGTTAAAACGCACAGCATAACCAGATACACGAATCGTCAGCTGTGGGTATTTTTCCGGGTGTTCAACAGCATCAAGCAGTGTTTCACGACGCAGCACGTTAACGTTCAGGTGCTGGCCGCCTTCAACGCGCACTTCTGGTTTCACTTCCATCGGAATTTCACGGTATTCGATATCGCCGAGTTTGCTAACCGCAACCACTTCATCTTCGGCATAACCCGCTTTGGCACACACGCAACGTGCTTCGCCTTTTTCGTTATCGAGCAGCCAGAATGAGTTCAGCAAGTTGTCATTGGCAGCTTTAGTAATCTGGATACCAGTAATCATGAATAGCCTCCCTTAGGCACATTATTTGATTAGCCGGATTCTTTCCGGCCAATTGGTAAAACCATTGTTGTCTGATTGTTTATATACCAGTCTGACATGCGGCATTCTTTGATTTAAATCAATAAAAACCACACAGTAAAAATGGCCATAGGGGAATATACTTGTTTTATATCAAGTTACGCCAATCGCGCCGACTTAAAATTTTTGTAAATTTTAAAAATATTTTTAGGATTATCTATCACGAAGGACAGTCAATTTTGTTTCAGAGAAATAAGCAGTTAAGCTACGGGGAATGAACTTCGCAGGAGAGCGGGATGACCACTTCATTATCATGGCATGATGTGCTGGCAGAAGAAAAACAGCAGCCGTACTTTATTAACACCCTTAGCACAGTGGCGACTGAGCGCCAGTCCGGGATAACCATCTATCCGCCACAGAAAGATGTGTTCAACGCCTTTCGCTTCACTGAGCTTGGCGACGTCAAAGTTGTCATCCTCGGCCAGGATCCTTACCACGGCCCGGGACAAGCACACGGTTTAGCATTTTCCGTCTTGCCTGGCATTGCGCCACCGCCTTCCTTGCTGAATATGTATAAAGAGCTGGAAGCCAGCATTCCGGGTTTTGTGCGCCCGCAACATGGTTATCTCGAAAGCTGGGCGCGTCAGGGCGTACTGCTACTGAATACCGTGCTCACCGTGCGCGCTGGTCAGGCACACTCACATGCAAGCCTCGGCTGGGAAACCTTTACCGATAAAGTCATTAGCCTGATTAATGAGCATCGCGAAGGCGTGGTATTTCTGCTTTGGGGTTCGCACGCGCAGAAGAAAGGGGCGATTATCGACACAAATCGCCATCATGTTCTGAAAGCGCCGCATCCGTCGCCGCTCTCCGCGCACCGCGGATTTTTCGGCTGTAACCATTTTGTCCTGGCGAATCAATGGCTAGAAAAACAGGGTGAAGCGCCAGTCGACTGGATGCCGACACTGCCGGCAGAAAGTGAGTAAAAAAAAGCCAGCTTTACGCTGGCTTTTTTATTGCACCTGACATTGCGCATCAGGCTTTATTTTGACGCCACCACTCCGCCAGCAACACACCGGTTGCGACAGAAACGTTGAGGCTTTCAACGTTGCCGGTGCCATCAATTGAGACACTCAAATCGGAACGAGACAGCGTCACATCAGACAGACCATCGCGCTCCTGACCGAGCACCAGTACCATCTTTTTCGGCAGCTCGGCTTTAAACAGCGAGGTTCCGTTGTGACTGGAGGTGGTCACCAGCGCATAACCCGCCTGACGGAACTCTTCCAGCGCATCGACAAAACTATCGCCGGTGATCGCCTGAACGTGTTCCGCGCCGCCTTCTGCGGTACGGACTGCCGCACCAGATTCAATCACTGCCGCATCCTGCAACACCACGCCTTTCACACCGAAATGCGCGCAGCTACGCATAATTGCGCCGAGGTTGTGCGGGTTACCCACATCTTCCAGCGCCAGCACGCAATCTTCGTCTGCGGCGTTCGCCACCCATTTCTGGACACTCAGGCCATTACGCTTTTTGATCAAGAAGCACACGCCACCGTGGTGTTCCGTGCCGGAGGCTTTTGTCAACTCGTCTTCATCAACCACGTGATACGCTTTACGGTTCGCGGCCATCCAGCGCAGGGCTTCTTTAAAACGCGGGGTTACACTCTGTACAAACCAGGCGCGAACAATCGACTCAGGACGGCTGCTGAACAGTGCCTGGCAGGCATTTTCGCCATAGACACGCGTCTCTTCCGCACGCTGGCGGCGCAGCACTTCCGGATCGATAAAACTTTTACCGCTAATACCACCGTGATCCGGTTTTTCCGGCGTTTCGTCGCCCGGGGCACGGGAAACGGTACGCCACGGCGAATCACTCTGGTTGCTGAAATTGTCTCGCTGCGGGCGGCTTCTGTCATCACGAGCAGGGCGGCCCCGGTCATCACGGGCAGAACGACTTCTATCGTCACGGCCTGCACGACCTTTATCATCGCGGGAGGTGCGACGGTCATCGCCACCGCGCGAAGACGTTCCGCTACGTGCTGGCCCTTTCCCGGTGCGCGGGTTAAGACCACGTTTATCGGAATCATCATCACTGCGGACATACATCACTTTGACCTTGCCGCTTTTATTCTTTAATTCATCGTTCATGCTTTTCTCCACCAGCGCTGCGCGAAGCGCGCAGATTACCTGATGTGCTGGCGCTTAGCCATTAATTCGTTCAAAAGTTATCGGCTATTGTACTCATTGAATAAAACGCGTTGTTGTTTAAAACCTTCTTATTAATAATATGTAACATTGAAGAAACATACCGGCGAAACGCCGCTTTGTACCATCGTTTCCCTGAGGTTAGTTATGAATACCGTATGTGCAAGCTGTCAGGCGCTGAACCGCATTCCTGAAGAAAGAATGAGCGACGGCGCGAAATGTGGGCGCTGTGGACATGAGCTGTTCGATGGAGATGTGATCAATGCGACTGGCGAAACCCTGGATAAACTGCTGAAAGATGACCTGCCTGTGGTCGTCGATTTCTGGGCACCATGGTGTGGCCCGTGCCGCAACTTTGCGCCGATTTTCGAAGATGTCGCGGAAGAACGCAGCGGCCAAGTGCGCTTTGTGAAAGTCAACACTGAAGCCGAGCGCGAGCTGAGTGCGCGTTTCCGCATTCGCAGCATTCCGACCATTATGCTGTTCAAAAATGGCGAAGTGGTGGACATGCTAAGCGGGGCGATGCCGAAAGCGCCGTTCGACAGCTGGCTTAACGAATCACTGTAATCCCTTCGGGGCGCTTCTTGTGCCCCGTTTTCAGCTCTGCGACAATGGCGTTTTTCTTGTGCGACCTTCATGACCAATAACGCTGTTCTCCAACTCCGTGCTGAGCGTCTTGCCCGCTCGACGCGCCCGTTTCTGGCGCGTGGCAACCGTATTCGCCGCTGCCAGCGCTGCTTGCTGCCGCTAAAAAACTGTCTGTGTGATACCTTAAAACCGGCCTGCGCCAACAGCCGTTTTTGCCTGGTCATGTTTGACACCGAGCCGATGAAACCCAGTAACACCGGGCGTTTGATTGCCGATATTCTGCCCGACACGCAGGCTTTTCAATGGTCGCGCACCGAGCCGCCGCAAGCGCTTATCGATTTATGCACCAGTGAAGCGTACCAGCCAATGGTCGTCTTCCCGGCCTCTTATGCAGGAAGTGAACGTCAGGTATTGAGTGCTCCGGCAGCCGGAAAACCCCCGCTGTTTATTATGCTGGATGGTACCTGGACCGAAGCACGTAAAATGTTCCGCAAAAGCCCTTATCTGGATGCATTACCGGTTATCTCCGTCGATTTATCACGTGTGTCTGCCTATCGCTTACGGGAAGCGCACGCAGAAGATCAATACTGCACGGCGGAAGTGGCCATTGCTCTGTTGGATCTGGCTGGCGATAACAGTGCAGCGCAAGCCCTCGGCGATCACTTTACCCTGTTTCGCGAACGTTACCTGGCGGGGAAACCGCATCATTCGCCCGCCATCACAGCAAACGCTGCAGAAAACGTTTAATATCATCGGGTCACTCTTTTGCGGAGGCCGGTATGAGCCAACGAGGGCTGGAAGCGTTATTACGTCCCCGATCGATTGCGGTGGTGGGTGCATCCATGAAGCCGGATCGTGCGGGTTATTTAATGATGCGCAATTTGCTGGCAGGCGGTTTCGCCGGGCCAGTCTTACCGGTAACGCCCGCCTATAAAGCGGTACAGGGCGTGCTGGCGTGGCCGGATGTCGCCAGCCTGCCTTTCACGCCCGATCTTGCCGTATTGTGTACCCACGCAAAACGTAATTTGGCGCTGCTTGAAGCGCTCGGCCAAAAGGGGTGTAAAACCTGCATTATCCTTTCCGCTCCGCCCGAACAACATGCCGATTTACTGGCCTGCGCCGGTCGCTACCAGATGCGATTGCTTGGCCCGAACAGCCTGGGCTTGCTCGCTCCCTGGCAAGGGCTTAATGCCAGTTTCTCACCGGTGCCGATTACACGTGGCAAGCTGGCGTTTATTTCCCAGTCAGCCGCCGTCTCCAATACTATCCTCGACTGGGCGCAACAGCGGGAAATGGGGTTCTCTTATTTCATCGCACTCGGCGATAGTCTCGATATTGATGTCGATGAACTGCTCGATTTCCTGGCGCGCGACAGTAAGACCAGCGCCATCCTGCTCTATCTGGAACAGTTAAGTGATGCCCGTCGATTTGTTTCCGCCGCACGTAGCGCCTCACGTAATAAACCGATTCTGGTCATAAAAAGCGGTCGCAGCCCGGAAGCACAGCGTCTGCTGCATTCTCATGCGGGGCTCGATCCAGCCTGGGATGCGGCTATTCAGCGCGCCGGTTTATTGCGGGTCCAGGATACGCATGAGCTTTTTTCCGCCGTCGAAACACTTAGCCATATGCGCCCACTGCGCGGCGAACGGTTGATGATCATCAGTAATGGCGCAGCACCCGCCGCACTGGCGCTTGACGAACTGTGGTCACGCAACGGCAAGCTGGCCACACTGAGTGAAGAGACGATAGCGCAGTTGCGAGCCGTACTGCCGGAGTATGTGGAACCCGCTAACCCGCTGGATTTGCGCGATGATGCAAGTAGTGAGCGTTACATCGCGGCGTTGAATATTTTGCTCGATAGCCAGGATTACGATGCGTTGATGGTGATCCACGCGCCCAGTGCCGCCGCACCGGGCAGCGAAAGCGCGGTGGCGTTAATTGATGCGTTGAAAAAACATCCCCGCGGGAAATATGTCACCGTGCTGACCAACTGGTGCGGTGAGTTTTCTTCTCAGGAAGCGCGGCGTCTGTTTAGTGAGGCCGGATTGCCAACCTATCGAACCCCGGAAGGCACTATTACGGCGTTTATGCATATGGTGGAATATCGGCGAAACCAGAAGCAGTTGCGTGAAACGCCAGCGATCTCCGTAAGCCTGACAGCAGATACCGCCGCCGCACACAACCTTCTGCAGCAGGCGCTGACCGAGGGCGCATCAACGCTGGACACCCACGAAGTTCAGCCGATCCTGCGGGCCTGGGGGTTGCAAACGCTGCCGACATGGATTGCCAGCGACAGTGCGGAAGCGGTGCATATTGCCGAACAGATTGGCTACCCGGTTGCGCTGAAATTACGCTCTCCGGATATCCCGCATAAGTCAGAAGTTCAGGGGGTAATGCTTTATCTGCGTACCGCGAAAGAAGTGCAACAGGCTGCTGACGCGATTATTGATCGTGTCAAAATGAACTGGCCGCAAGCGCGCATCCACGGTTTGCAAGTGCAGAGCATGGCGAACCGTGCTGGTGCGCAGGAACTGCGCGTTGTGGTAGAACACGATCCGGTTTTCGGCCCGCTGATTATGTTGGGTGAAGGCGGCGTTGAGTGGCGAGCAGAGGATCAAGCCGCAGTGGCACTTCCGCCACTCAATATGAATCTGGCGCGCTACCTGGTCATTCAGGCGATCAAAAGTAAAAAGATCCGTGGGCGCAGCGCACTCCGCACGCTGGATATTGCAGGTCTGAGCCAGTTTTTAGTTCAGGTTTCAAATTTGATCGTCGATTGCCCGGAAATCGAACGGCTCGACATTCACCCTTTGCTGGCTTCCGGGAGCGAATTCACGGCGCTGGATGTCACGATGTCTATCGCGCCCACCGCGGGGAACGGCGAGACTCGTCTTGCTATTCGCCCCTATCCGCAGCATCTGGAAGAGCGCGTTGAGATGAGAAATGGCGAGCAGTGCTTGTTCCGCCCTATTCTTCCCGAGGATGAACCTCAGTTGCAGGCATTTATCGCCAGGGTGACAAAAGAAGATCTCTATTATCGCTACTTTAGCGAGATTAACGAATTTACCCACGATGATTTAGCGAATATGACGCAGATCGACTACGATCGGGAAATGGCTTTCGTGGCTGTGCGCAGCACAGATCAGGGCGAAGAAATTTTGGGCGTCACCCGCGCTATTTCCGACCCGGATAATATCGATGCTGAATTTGCCGTGCTGGTTCGTTCCGACCTAAAAGGACTTGGGCTCGGACGACGTTTACTTGAAAAGCTTATCAGTTATACCCGGGATCACGGACTTAAGCGCTTGAATGGTATTACTATGCCCAACAATCGCGGCATGGTGACGCTGGCGCGTAAACTGGGATTTGATGTCGATATCCAACTGGAAGATGGAATCGTCGGTTTGTCGCTCCATCTGACACCGAACGAGTAATCCCGAGTAAGGTACTGGAAATGTTGACCGCTTTAGCAGGCTCGGTGTTATTATTGCCCGCTTATGTCGTCTGCATGCTACAGAAGACCCTTCAATAAACAGAGAAGAAACGCACTGTGATGTTGTCAAAATTTAAGCGTAATAAACATCAACAACACCTTGCCCAATTACCCAAGATTTCTCAGTCAGCTGATGATATAGAGTTCTTCTATGCGCCTGCTGATTTCAGGGAGACGCTGCTTGCGAAGATAGCCACCGCAACGCGCCGGATCTATATCATTGCCCTGTATCTTGAACAGGATGATGGTGGGAAAGGAATTCTGAACGCGCTGTATGAAGCAAAACGCCAGCGCCCGGAGCTGGATGTTCGCGTCCTCGTTGACTGGCATCGCGCTCAGCGCGGTCGTATTGGCGCAGCAGCGTCGAATACCAATGCGGACTGGTACTGCCGCATGGCACAGGAAAACCCTGGCGTTGTCGTTCCCGTTTACGGGGTGCCGGTTAATACCCGCGAAGCGCTTGGCGTGCTGCATTTCAAAGGTTTTATTATTGATGACTGTGTGCTGTATAGCGGCGCGAGTCTCAATGATGTTTACCTGCATCAGCACGATAAATACCGTTATGACCGTTATCAGCTGATCCGTAACCCACAGATGGCGGACGTGATGCAAGGCTGGGTTGAGCAGAATCTGATCCAGGGCCGAGGTGTGAACCGCCTTGACGATCCGCAGCGCCCCAAAAGCCCGGAAATCAAAAATGATATCCGCCTGTTCCGTCAGGAATTGCGCGATGCGTCGTACCATTTCCAGGGCGATGCGGATAACGAACAACTGGCCGTGACTCCGCTGGTTGGTCTGGGAAAATCCAGCCTGCTGAATAAGACGATTTTCCATCTTATGCCGTGCGCGGAGCACAAGCTGACGATTTGTACGCCCTATTTCAACCTGCCTGCGGTACTAGTACGCAATATTATCCAGTTGCTGCGTGAGGGGAAAAAAGTCGAAATCATCGTTGGCGATAAGACAGCGAATGACTTTTTCATTCCTGAAGATGAGCCATTTAAGATCATTGGCGCGTTGCCTTATTTGTATGAGATCAACCTGCGTCGCTTCTTAAGCCGTCTGCAATATTATGTGAATACCGATCAGTTGGTTGTTCGCTTGTGGAAAGATGACGATAACAGTTACCACCTGAAAGGAATGTGGGTCGACGATGAGTGGATCCTGGTCACCGGGAATAACCTGAACCCACGCGCCTGGCGTCTGGACCTGGAGAACGCAGTACTGATCCACGATCCGAAACATGAGCTGGCCGCACAGCGTGATAAAGAGCTGGAACTTATCCGCACGCACACCACAGTGGTAAATCATTACCGTGACTTGCAAAGTATTGCTGATTACCCGGTGAAAGTCCGTAAGCTGATACGCCGCCTGCGCCGTATCCGCATTGATAAGCTGATTAGCCGCATTCTTTAACATTAAGCCCCATCCCTGTGATGGGGCTTTTTTCAGGTATTCCAATGAAATACACCTTGCTGGCAACAACGCTGCTGCTGACAGGCTGTAGCCATATGGCAAACGATAGCTGGAGCGGGCAGGATAAAGCACAACATTTCCTTGGATCGGCGATGCTTTCCGCAGCCGGGAACGAATACGCACAACATCAGGGTATTAGCCGTGACCGTAGCGCAGTATATGGTCTGATGTTTTCTGTTAGCCTTGGCGCATCGAAAGAGTTATGGGATAGCCGCCCGGCAGGGAGCGGCTGGAGCTGGAAAGATTTCGCATGGGATGTTGCCGGTGCCACAACAGGTTTTGCCGTGTGGCAACTGGCAAGATAGACACTAAAGCCGGATGCCTTTCCCTTTGCGATGCAGCATTAAGGAAACCACAAACGCTAATGCGCCCATCACGGTAACGTACCAGAAAAAGGTGCTTTCAAAACCGACCGATTTCAGCGACAGCGCAACATACTCAGCCGAACCACCAAACAGCGCATTCGCCACGGCATAGGATAATCCAACACCTAACGCACGAACCTGCGCCGGGAACATTTCGGCTTTCAGGATGCCGCTGATCGAGGTGTAGAAACTGACAATCACTAATGCCAGCATAACCAGCGCGAACGCGGCATAGGGCGACGTTACGCTATGCAGCGCACTGAGAATCGGGACGGTACAAAGTGAGGCAAGGCCGCCGAACAGCAACATTGAGGTGCGGCGGCCAATTTTGTCCGACAGCGCGCCAATAACGGGTTGAATCAACATAAAGACAAATAACGCAACTGTCATAATGACGCTGGCAACGTTGGCATGCATTCCGGCGGTATTCACCAGATATTTTTGCATATAGGTGGTAAAGGTGTAGAACGTCAGTGAACCGCCAGCCGTAAAGCCAAGCACCATAATGAAAGCCTTGCGGTTACGCCACAGGCCTTTTAGCGATCCCGCCTCTTTCAGAGCCCGTACTTCTTGCCGCGAGGTTTCATCAAGTTGCCGGCGTAGCCACAGCGCAACAATGGCCAGTGCGGCACCGAGCGCAAACGGAATACGCCAACCCCAGGCACGTAAATCTTCATCGCTCAGAACCTGTTGCAATACAACAACAACCAGCAGAGCCAATAATTGCCCGCCAATCAGCGTGACATACTGGAATGACGCGTAAAATCCTTTACGCCCTTCCACTGCAACTTCGCTCATATAAGTCGCGCTTGTGCCATATTCACCACCCACTGATAGCCCCTGGAACAGGCGCGCCAACAGTAATAATGCTGGTGCCCAGGTCCCAATGGACTCATAACCGGGCAAGCAGGCGATGACCAGTGATCCCAGGCACATCATACACACCGAGATGAGCATCGATGCCTTGCGTCCGCGCCTGTCAGCGATACGGCCAAATAACCAGCCCCCGATCGGTCGCATAAGAAAACCAGCGGCAAAAACACCCGCTGTTTGTAATAGCTGAGTCGTTGTGTTGCCGGCGGGGAAAAAGATGTGCGCGAAGTAGAGGGAGCAAAAGGAATAGACATAGAAATCAAACCACTCAACCAGGTTACCTGATGAAGCGCCAATGATCGCCCATATCCTGCGTCGGGTATCGCTGCTAGTGAGCGATTCGGATTCAGGTGTTGTCACACTGCTTTCTGCCATTCTATTAATACTCCTGCTAAAGATTTTGAAGATATGAACTTCGTGAAAATCCTTATCCACTCAGCGCAAAGACCAAAATGTTACATATTTGTTATATTACAAGAGTGATTTACATCACATTTCAAATTAGCAATGTAAGCAATTAAGAATAGGGGCATGTACGGTCTTAAGCAAAAAAGCCCCATGCTTTCGCATGAGGCTTTCTGTCCGGCAAATCAAAGTTAAAAACCGGTACGGCGGACGGGATTTGTCGCAGCGTAAAAACGCAAAAAGGCCATCCGTCAGGATGGCCTCTTCACTTAATTG
>NZ_SJOP01000019.1 GCF_004331415.1 Kosakonia quasisacchari | reverse complement strand
GAAAAGGTCGACGCGATCGAGATCTTCAAAGGTTGGGACTTCCACCAGCAGACAGCCGCGGCGCTTCGCAAAGTAATCAGCCAGGAATGAGGTATTCGATAAGTCCTCCATCGCTTCCAGCTCTGTCACTTCGAAAAACCGGCAGCCGTTTTTCTCGTAGAGGTTGTTATTGAACTGCGTGGCGGTCATGCCAAGCGCGCCGGCCATCGCTTCACGTCCACCGGGATAGGCTTTACACATCGCCTTAACCACCTCTTTCAAACTGTGCTCTACCATGTTGTTTTTCCTTTGGTAGTTACGGTTAATCAGCCGTTTCGTTATGCTTCTGATATGCCACCGGATCATATTTGATGGCTCCGTTGGTCAACTTTTCAGCCAGCAATGCATATTTCCAGGGAACACTTTCTTTCCATAGGCTGACCGTCGATTTCGACACTCCAAGAGCCTTGGCGGCAGCAGTTGCAGTAACGAAATGATCAATTAGTTTTTGTTTAAACATTTCTCCTCCGGGTTTGAATTTCACTTTTGAAGTTTAATGTTTCAAACAAAAAATAGTCAAGAAATTAAACAAGAGATTGTTTAAATTTTTAAACATGAAAAAAGAAAATATGAGCGACCGTATATGTCAGCGCTTGAAGGCGTTGAATCTACGAAGCAGCAACTTGATTAAGGCCACTGGAGCCTCCAGAGGCACTGTTAGCCAATGGGTTAACGGTGGAACAGAACCGTCTGCAAAATATTTAAGTAAGCTTGCAAACGTTCTTGGCGTGACTGAGCGCTGGTTGACGGAAGGTGGACTTGTTGAGGAATCCAGTGGTAACTCGCATCCTGGCCCCGATATTCGTCGGCGCGTGCCGCTTTTATCATCAGTCCAAGCAGGCAACTGGAAGGAAATGGTCGAGGGAAATTTAGACGAAGTGACTGAATGGATCGAAACAACAGCAAAGGTCTCGCCTTATGCATTCTCATTGCGTGTAACAGGCGATTCAATGTCTAGCCCTCCTGGCTCAGGCTTGTCTCTTCCTGACGGTTCGCTAGTCATTGTGGATCCAGATATTGAACCCGTAAGCGGGAAAATTGTTGTTGCCCGCCTAAATGGCTCAAGTGAGTCAACAATTAAAAAATTGGTTGTTGATGGCCCTAATATGTATCTGATGCCATTAAATCCGGCGTATAGACCAATCCCCATAGACGCTTCATGCGAGATAGTCGGCGTATGTGTACGGCTTGAGATGAACCTCCCTTGATAAATAAATTTTAAAAACAACCAGCTACGGCTGGTTTTTTTATATCCAAACAAAATTAGTTTAATTTTACGAACTACTGCATTGACATTTTTGTTTGAATAATTAAACTTCAAATCACGGCGTATGGCACATGCGTCGTTAGCGGTCCGGGGATTCCTTTGACAGTATCCCGATCCAGCGGGTAGCCGGAATGTGCAAGCCAGCCCCGTACTTCGGCCTGAGCGATGAACCATCGTGGCGATTCGGTTTGACCACCGGGAAGAGTCCGGCAAAACGCAGCGGCTAAAAGTGTGCTCTCGGATAGCTAAGGATTTCGATAACGGTGTGGCGAGCCTGCTCGACGCTCTCGGTGAATCCGGGGATTTCAACGGGAGCCTCCTTGATGAAATCCACAGCATCATCGGTGCTGATGGTGCCGTCAGTGATAAGGGCAGAGATTAGCGCAACGGTAAATTCAGACCGCGCAACGAGGTTAACAACATTCTTCTCAGCGACTTCCTGAGCCTCTTTCAGGCGGGCAATTTCGAGAGTCAGTTGGTTGATTTGTTGCTGCAGCACCGCGTCCATATTCGAGCCCTTCTGATTGGGTTAGAACACCAGGACACCACCGAACCTGATGTGGTTAAAAGCCAGGCACACAACATGAAAGCGCACTCCTTCTCTCATCAGTTATGGGTGGCAGGTGTGATTAAGCGGGAGTGCGCTTCCAGTTGTGGTGAATTGCAGCCGCTTTGACGGTAACCAGAAGATAAGCATCTGGCACCACACAACAGTATAAATGCCAACTGGTAGTTTTTGGCGGCGTCGGATCTTTCCCGTGAGGGCGCCGCAATTTTTTACGCAACACACAAGAGCATCACCGGGCGACGGGCTCATAACCCAATCCACCCGGGCGATTGCAGTCGCAGATGCTCTTGTGTGTTGTGTGGAGATACTAACCGGCGGTGTCTGCCGCCATTCAGAGGGTAAGACCGATGGACAAAGAACGTTTGACCAATATCCCCGACTTCTTCGGGGAACTCGACGGCGGTGTGTTCGAAACCAAAGTGGCTGCAGCACTGAATGAAGTTGCCCTGGGCGTGCTTAACAACGGCAACAAAGGCAAGGTGACACTCACTTTCGACATTTCCCGCCTCAGTAATTCGATGGAAGAAAAGCGCGTGGGCATCGTGCATAAGCTGGCTTTCGTGAAACCTACACCGCGCGGCAAGTCATCAGAAGAAGACACCACCGAAACCCCGATGTATGTCAACCGCGGCGGGAAGCTCACCGTGTTGCAGGAAGACCAGGGGCAACTGTTTACCCTTCAGGGCCAGCCGAACCAGGCACAGCGCTAACCGGCCCGGTTTCTTAATCATTCACGTAAGGAAAAACCATGTCTCAACAAGTCGACTCAACCGCCATCAGTCAGATCCGCGATCTGGTTTTCAGTCAGTTGGTTGAAGAAAAGCTCGCTGGCGCTGACTGCCCTGCTGTCGCGCTGCCGAAAGATGTAAGCGTGGAAAGCCTGGAAAAGCTTTATACCACCCGTTTTCGGTTCCGCGGGAAGATGGAAACCCAGAGTATCGAAGATTTCGTCCGCTACTCCAGTGACTATGCTGCTGACGGCACCCGCTGTTTTATCAATGCCGACAGCATGGCAGCGGTATCCGTATTCAATCTTGGCACGCTGGAAAATCCCGGTCATGCAGATAACAAAGCTGTTCTGGCGCTGAAACGCACCTCACCGTATACAGCGCTGCTGAACATCAACGGCGATCGCAATAGCCAGAAGCAACTGGCTGAGTGGCTGGAAGACTGGTCTGATTATGTCACCGGGTTCGATGCCGACGGACAGGTTATTGAAGCCAAGCGCGCGGCGGCGGCTGTTCGCAAAATCACAATCGATGCTATCCGCAGTGCGGAGTACGAAGATCAGGACTTCAGCGGCAAACGCTCTGTGATGGAAAGTGTTGAAGCCAAGAGCAAAGACATTATGCCGGTGGCGTTCGAATTTAAGTGCATCCCTTATGAAGGGCTTGGTGAATACCGCATCAAGTTACGCATGAGCATTCTGGCCAGCGACAATCCGGTACTGGTTCTGCGTATCACGCTGCTGGAAAGCTACGAAGAAGAGATGGCCGCCGAATTTCGCGATCTGCTGGTAGAAAAATTTAAAGGCAGCAGTGTGGAAACTTTTATCGGTACCTTCAGCGCTTAAATTCTCTGCTGCAAATGCCCCCGGTGCGGGGCATTTTTGGAAGCGAAATCAATTTAATTATCGCCATCCGGCGAGGGATTCGTGCATCCAAAAATCGCGCGTTGCAGCGCGCAAAGGAGATACAACGCAATGAGACAACAACTGGCATCAATGACCATTATCGAGCTGGTGAGAACCGCCAACAGCTACGCCACCAGCATCAAGCAGACCGGTGTTTATTCGGACCTGATTAAAGAGCTGTCTTCTCGTCTTGAGGCGTTGAACCTCGCATACATCGCCCAGGTCCGTACTCAGACAGCATCATCAGCCGAAGTTGAGCAGACGCAATCATCACCCGCAATCGCACCCCGGCCAGTAGAACGTGATCAAAACGGCTACTGGACACACCCCGATTATTTCAAGCCTGCTAATGGCAGAGAATACGGATTGGCTGGTGAATTTGATGCGTGGCTGGAAGAAAAAGGCCTCGAACTGAGGGAGGAGTGGCGCGATGAGGATGAAATTGAGCAGCACGGTGATGGTTATGACATTTCATCCTGGCAGCCATCAGGAATAAAAGGTGATGGCTGGTTTGTCGGGTCTATCCATGACACAGAAGAAGGCGCTGTGTGCATCTGGTTGCGCAATAAATCCGAACCATCACCCGAAGCCGCAGCTATCGCCCGCCAGTTTGAGCAGATGAAAGGGGTGCAACCGTGAAAGAGCGTCCAATGTTTTTTAACGACGAGATGGTTCGCGCCATTCTCGATGGCCGTAAGACGCAGACACGCCGGCTCATGAAGGTGCAGCCTGAATCAAACCAGTTAGGCCTTTTACGCATCGCTAATTCAACCAAACGTAACGATATCGGTAAATACCACTGGGCAGAATCGAATGCCACTGGCACTCACGCCCGTTCTAAATTGTTCTCTTGCCCGTTCGGTTACGTCGGCGATCGCATCTGGGTGCGCGAGACGTTCTCATGCATCGGTAATGAAGATGATCATCCAGTGGATGCCCATGGCAACTTGTGCAGCAGAGAAGACGCGCAACGTATTTATCGCGCTAGCGCTATTCAGAAACCCCAAAACTACGGCCTTTGGACCTCGCCTGATGGCTTCGATTTTGAGGGTGCCTGGACACCATCAATCCACATGCCTCGCTGGGCATCTCGCATCACGCTGGAGATTACCGGCGTGCGGGTTGAGCGGCTGAACAGTATCAGTGAGCAAGACGCTTTGGCTGAAGGTATTCGTCGTAGAGACAGTACTCCAGTAACTGACCCAGCCTATTGCAATTACCTGGCGGCTAATTTGAATGACGTTCAAGAATGGTTTGACCGTCCTAGCGACAGCTTCATAAGCCTCTGGCAGTCAATTTATGGCGCAGAAAGTTGGCAACATAGCCCGTGGGTGTGGGTAATCGAATTTCGACGCATTGAAGGTGGTGCATGATGCCATCTGAAATCATCGACCAAGCCAACGAGCTGGTAGAGCTCAACATGGCGCACGCCTTACAACGCATACGCATCGACCGTAATGCTCCGTCAGCCGAGCATTGCGAAGAGTGCGGCGAGGCTATACCGGAAGCGCGGCGCTCTGCCGTTCCCGGCTGCAAAACCTGTGTGGATTGCCAGCAGCTGATTGAATTGGGGGCCGACAATGCTCGCTAAATTAATCGCACTGCTGAAAGGTAACAGGGCTGAAAGCACAGAGTTCGATTACACAACGCAAACATGGGGCCACGCCCTGCACTTCGTTCACGGCTTCAAAGAAAAGGGAAAGATGGAGATCACCGGCCATTACTTTGGTGCTGGTCTGATTTACGAACCGATGCCAAAGAAAGGTGACACCTTCACGATTTCATTTACCAACAACCGTATAGGAGTTCTCCGCGTTCACTCTATTAAGTTCTACCGCGATCCGAGTGACATGTTTAATGCCACTGTTTCATTCGAGGGGTTGAAGCCATGAAAACACAATTAAGCCGGGATCGGCTGGAAGAGAAACTGCTTGAGCACATCAAACACGGCGGGGATTCCGAAGAGGAAACGATGATCCGCATGCTGCTGGCGGTGATGAGCATCGAGCCATTTTGCCGCATAAGCGCTATTGAGAAAGCAAACATTGATAAGGGTATGTACGCGGTTGTAGACATCCCTTCGCGCCACCCTAGTGATATGCCGTTGTACGCCGCACCGCCAGCGCCGGTGGCTGTGCCTGATGAACAACACAGCGAGCGCTTTGACTGGAGCTACGAGAATTGGGCTAATCACCTCGGAGGTCGCCACCAGAACAATGACCCAGCCTGTTACTACGAATTTGGCTCGTTCATGGCGGTTGCTGAGATGTTGAGGCAGTTCGGAAATGTTCAGCGCAAAGTCGGCTGGAACGCCTACCGCACCGCTATGCTCAAAGCCGAACCTGTAACGGCGGCGTGGATTGCCGAGGCTAAAAAGCTGGCAGAACTGCATGGGATTAGCTTTGTGATATTCCGGAATGGCGAACAACCGGTATGTGCTGACCCGACTAAATTCTGGTTTGGTTTTGACCCGGCTGCGCCTGAGCAGGAGGTGTGAGGTGGAAACTATCCAGGATATTCGCGTCCAGTTAGAAAATATCGTTACCGCTGCGCACCGGGTTGCTTGCTCTTTAGATATCGGCGAAGAACGCACCGAAGCTTTCGAGCTTTATGAAGCGCTGCGCAGACTTCAACGCCGTGGCGCTGCCAGTGAAATGCTGGCAGCAACCAATCCCCTTCTAAATTTCCCATGTGTTGATGACGAGGACGATGAAGACTGGGACGAGGACGACTAATGCCCAGCAAACTGAAACTGCGGCGTCAGCGCCGCATGAAAGCGGATCTGTGGTGGTGGAAAGAGGAAGCAAAAGACCTTCACGCCCGCGTCATGGAACAGGCCGACGAGATTGCCGCGCTGCGCCGGCAGATATTTCGCGTGCCGATGCTAGTGCTCGTCCCTGCCCCGATCATGAAACTGGTGGCTACGTCCACCAGCGAACCCGAGATTTGTTTGAAATGTAACGACGGTGCCAGGCTTGGCTGCTCGTCATGTGCGTACAGATTGAAATAGCCGGTTGCAGCCGGTATGGAGATACCTGGATGAATGAAAAATCTTACGTTGTCCCCAATGAATGGGTGACTGAGCAAAAGCTCACTGAAATTACTGGCCTGCGCCACGGCACAATAGAGGTAGCACGTAAGAAGTCATGGCTTCTTGGTCGTGAATACCTGCATGTCGCTCCTGATGGAGATCCGAAGCCGAACAGTGAATGTATGTATAACCGCAAGGCTATCGACCAGTGGATTGAAAGCCTCAAAAAGAAACAGCCTGGTGCACGGACATTGCAATCCGTTTATTCTTGTCAGGCTCTTGGGCGTCAGGAGGGTGAATGAATAAAACATACCCAACAGGCGTTGAAAACCATGGCGGTTCACTACGCATATGGTTCATCTACGAAGGGAGGAGGGTCAGAGAGAATCTCGGTGTTACCGATACACCAAAGAACAGAAAGATAGCGGGAGAATTGCGGGCGGCAGTTTGCTTTGAAATAAAAACAGGGAGATTTAATTACGCAGCAAATTTTCCAAACTCCCCTAACCTTTCAAAGTTTGGCGTTGCAGATCGGCAGATAACGCAGATAACAGTGCAGGAAATTGCAGAGCGCTGGCTTGAGTTGAAGAAGGTCGAAATCTGCGCGAATGCACACGCAAGATATCGGTCAGTGGTGAGAAATATGCTTCCGCGCCTTGGTAAAGGCAGGTTGATATCGTCCTTTACGAAGGAGGATATGCTGAACCTCCGGCGCGAACTGCTGACGGGTTATCAGATACTGAAGAAAGGGCATACTAAGCCAGTGAAAGGCCGATCTGTCCCTACGGTCAATTACTATATGGGCGTCGTAAATGGCCTGTTTCAGTTTGCAATTGATGGTGGATATATAAAGGAAAGCCCGTTCAATGGAATGTTGCCACTTAAAAAATCACGTTCTGCGCCTGATCCACTTAGTCGTGATGAATTCGACAGGCTTATTGATGCGCTACGGCATCAGCAGGTCAAAAACATGTGGTCACTGGCCATTTATACGGGGCTGCGACACGGAGAACTGGTGTCTCTTGCCTGGGAGGATATAGACCTCGTTCAGGGGGTTATTACCGTTTCAAGAAATCACACTCTGGCAAACGAGTTTACATTCCCAAAAACTGAAGCTGGTACAGATCGGAAGGTTTTTCTTGTTGATGCCGCCATAGAGATTTTGCGAAATCAGGCTGAAATGACAAGGCTGGGTAAGCAGTACGAAGTTGATGTTATGACGAGAGAGTTTGGAAGGTCGGTCAAGCATAAATGCACGTTTGTGTTCAACCCAAAAATCAGTTCGATAAACGGCAAGTGTGGTCATCACTATTCCGTAAGTTCGATAAATCAGATCTGGGGGGATGCACTAAAAAAAGCGGGACTACGGCACAGGAATGCATACCAGTCCCGACACACTTATGCATGCTGGTCTTTATCTGCCGGAGCTAACCCCAACTTCATAGCCAACCAGATGGGACATGCCGACGCCCAGATGGTTTACAAAGTTTATGGGAAATGGATGGCCGACAACAATCTGGATCAGATCGCAATTCTGAACCAGAAATTGTCAGCGTTTGCCCCACCCATGCCCCAGGCAGTAGGATCCAATCTGTAATACTGTTGTGCAACAGTATCTTAGGTTGGTCACACCTGCATGTTCATGATGTCCTGGTATGCAGAAACCAGTTTGTTACGTACCTGAATGCCCATTTGCAACGAGATCGATGATTTCTGCAAATCGGTCATCACGTCGTTCAGCGCTACGCCCGGCTCACCGAGTGTAAATTTTTCCGCCTGGGTACGCGCTGCGTTTTGCGTGTCGCTAATGCGATCCAGCGCAGCATG
Source organism: Kosakonia quasisacchari (assembly GCF_004331415.1). Taxonomy (GTDB): domain Bacteria; phylum Pseudomonadota; class Gammaproteobacteria; order Enterobacterales; family Enterobacteriaceae; genus Kosakonia; species Kosakonia quasisacchari. The sequence goes on along the minus strand of NZ_SJOP01000019.1, from coordinate 95,339 downwards.
CATTTGCCCGGCGAAGCTGATAGACGGTTCACTTTCCACGCTCTGATTACGCGCAATCCCGGCAGTTGCCTGCAGCTGACTGACGACGCTTTCAATGCCCTGTATAGCCATGGTAAATCCCCGGATGGTTTGATACCTGACAAGGTTAACAGCTTGTCAATGGGATAATGGCGGTAAATAGCGACAAAAAACCAGGTTATTTGAGGCATAGAAAATTCAGATTCATCAAATAATGACACTGCCAGTTAATGGACATTTGTCGAGTTTGCCGACCCGGGAGTCTGTTTTGTTTCTCAACTCAAATAACAACATCCACCTAGAGTTACGAGGTGCGCAATGAGTGCGACTGCAACAACTGCACCGCAGAATAAATCTCTTGAGTGGCTTAACCGCTTACGCGCGAACCCCAAAATCCCTTTAATGGTGGCCGCTGCAGCAGCGGTTGCCATTGTTGTTGCGATGGTACTGTGGGCGAAAAGCCCGGACTACCGCACGCTTTATAGCAACCTGTCCGATCAGGACGGTGGCGCTATCGTCACCCAATTGACGCAGATGAACATCCCCTACCGCTTTGCTGACGGTAGCGGCGCTATTGAAGTTCCCGCCGATAAAGTCCAGGAACTGCGCCTGAAACTGGCTCAGCAGGGTCTGCCGAAAGGCGGCGCTGTGGGTTTTGAACTGCTGGATCAGGAAAAATTCGGTATCAGCCAGTTCAGCGAACAAGTGAACTACCAGCGTGCGCTGGAAGGCGAACTGGCCCGCACCATCGAAGCACTCGGCCCGGTAAAAGGCGCACGCGTTCACCTCGCGATGCCAAAACCGTCGCTGTTCGTGCGCGAGCAGAAATCCCCTTCCGCGTCCGTAACGGTGAATTTACAACCGGGACGCGCGCTGGATGACGGCCAGATCAGTGCCGTCGTACACCTGGTTTCCAGTGCGGTGGCAGGTTTGCCGCCGGGCAACGTGACCGTTGTCGATCAGAGCGGTCGTCTGCTGACCCAATCCGGCGCTGCCGGTCGCGATCTGAATGATGCACAACTGAAATACACTGCCGACGTTGAAGGCCGTATCCAGCGTCGTATCGAAGCGATCCTTGGGCCTATCGTTGGCAACGGCAACGTTCACGCGCAGGTTACGGCGAAACTCGACTTTGCGAATAAAGAGCAGACGGAAGAGCAATACACGCCAAACGGCGGCGATCCATCACAGGCAGTGCTGCGTTCACGTCAGGTAAATAGCAGCGAACAGATTGGCGGCCAGTATCCTGGCGGCGTTCCGGGTGCGCTGTCGAACCAGCCTGCCCCAGCGAATGCCGCGCCGATCACCACACCACCGGCCAATCAGCAGAACGGTCAGCAGAATCAAAATGCACAGGGTCAACAAGCCACGAGCACGGCAAGCACCACTACCGGGCCGCGTAACACTACCCATAACGAAACCAATAACTACGAAGTTGACCGTACGATTCGCCACACCAAATTGAACGTGGGTGATATCGAGCGCCTTTCTGTCGCGGTGGTGGTCAACTACCGTTCGCTGCCTGGTGGCAAAACCGCTGCCCTGACAGCCGACCAGATTAAGCAGATTGAAGATTTGACCCGTGAAGCGATGGGCTACACCGAGAAACGCGGTGACACCCTGAACGTCGTCAACTCGCCGTTCAACGCAACGGATGATGTCGGTGGTCAGCTCCCGTTCTGGCAGCAGCAGTCGTTTATCGAGCAGTTGATGTCCGCAGGTCGCTGGTTGCTGGTACTCATCGTCGCGTGGCTGCTGTGGCGTAAAGCGGTACGTCCGCAACTGGTACGCCGCCAGGAAGAGGCGAAAGCCTTGCAGGAAGCGCAACAAACCCGCGCGGAAATCGAAGAATCCGTGGAAGTTCGCCTCAGCAAAGACGAACAGCAACAGCAGCGTCGCTCTAATCAGCGCCTGAGCGCCGAGGTGATGAGCCAGCGTATTCGCGAAATGTCAGATAACGATCCGCGCGTCGTGGCGCTGGTCATTCGCCAGTGGATGAGTAACGAACATGAGCAATAATCTTTCCGGAACGGACAAAAGCGTCATCCTGCTGATGACCATTGGCGAAGATCGCGCGGCTGAGGTGTTCAAACACCTCTCCGCCCGCGAAGTCCAGCACTTGAGTACCGCGATGGCCAGCGTACGTCAGATCTCCAACAAACAGCTGATGGACGTATTGCAGGAGTTCGAGAACGAAGCAGAACAATTCGCGGCGCTGAACATCAACGCCAACGATTACCTGCGTTCGGTGCTGGTAAAAGCCCTCGGCGAAGAGCGTGCTTCAAGCCTGCTGGAAGATATTCTCGAAACGCGCGATACCACCAGCGGCATCGAAACGCTCAACTTTATGGAGCCGCAGAGCGCCGCCGACCTTATTCGCGACGAACACCCGCAGATCATCGCCACTATCCTTGTGCACCTCAAACGTTCTCAGGCGGCGGATATCCTTGCGCTGTTTGATGAGCGTATGCGTCACGATGTGATGCTGCGTATCGCCACCTTCGGCGGCGTACAGCCTGCTGCACTGGCGGAGCTGACCGAAGTGCTGAACAACCTGCTCGACGGCCAGAATCTCAAGCGCAGCAAAATGGGCGGCGTGAGAACCGCAGCGGAAATCATCAACTTGATGAAAACGCAGCAGGAAGAAGCGGTTATTACCGCCGTTCGCGAGTTCGACGGCGAGCTGGCACAGAAAATTATCGACGAGATGTTCCTGTTCGAAAACCTGGTGGATGTGGACGACCGCAGCATCCAGCGCCTGCTGCAGGAAGTGGATTCCGAATCCCTGCTGGTTGCCCTCAAAGGCGCCGAGCAGCCGCTGCGCGAGAAGTTCCTGCGCAACATGTCGCAGCGTGCGGCAGATATCCTGCGCGACGACCTGGCCAACCGTGGGCCGGTGCGTCTGTCTCAGGTGGAAAACGAACAGAAAGCCATCCTGCTCATCGTTCGCCGTCTGGCGGAGACCGGCGAGATGGTAATTGGCAGCGGCGAGGATACCTATGTCTAATGAATTGCCGTGGAAAATCTGGACGCCGGATGATCTGGCTCTCCCGCTGGCGGCTGAGTTCGCCCCCCTGCTGATGAAAGAGTCCTCGTCAGCCGCTGAGGCGGACGGCGAAGAAGACGAGATATCACAAGAACAGAAGCTGCAACAGCAACTGGCGCAGATCCAGATGCAGGCACACGACGCCGGTTATAACGCCGGTCTGGCAGAAGGTCGCAAAGCGGGTCACGACGTCGGCTATCAGGAAGGTCTGGCGCAAGGGCGCGAAGATGGCCTGAACCAGGCGCGCCAGCAACAGGCTCCGATACATGCCCGCATGCAGCAACTGGTCAGCGAATTCCAGTACACGCTGGATGCGCTGGACAGCGTTATCGCGTCGCGTCTGATGCAGATGGCGCTGGAAGCCGCACGCCAGGTGTTAGGCCAGGTGCCGGTTGTTGATAACAGCGCGCTGATTAAGCAGATCCAACATTTAATTCAGCAAGAGCCGCTGTTCAGCGGTAAACCGCAGTTGCGCGTGCATCCGGACGATTTGCAGCGCGTGGAAGAGATGCTTGGCGCAACCCTCAGCCTGCACGGCTGGCGTTTGCGTGGCGACCCGACCCTGCATCCGGGCGGTTGCAAAGTGTCCGCCGATGAAGGCGATCTCGACGCCAGCGTGGCAACACGCTGGCAAGAACTGTGCCGTCTGGCGGCGCCGGGAGTAGTTTAATGACCGCACGTTTGACCCGCTGGCTAACGACGCTGGATAACTTTGAAGTCAAGATGGCGCAGCTGCCCTCTGTGCGCCGTTATGGTCGACTGACCCGCGCGACAGGTCTGGTGCTGGAAGCGACCGGCCTGCAACTGCCGCTGGGTGCGACCTGCATTATTGAGCGTCAGGACGGTGTCGAAACACGCGAAGTCGAATGTGAAGTGGTGGGCTTCAACGGTCAGCGTCTGTTTTTGATGCCGCTGGAAGAAGTCGAAGGTATTTTGCCTGGCGCACGCGTTTATGCCCGCAGCGTGTTAGGTGATGGTTTGCAAAGCAGTAAACAACTGCCGCTCGGCCCTGCCCTGCTTGGCCGCGTGCTGGATGGCGGCGGCAAGCCGCTCGACGGTCTGCCCGCACCGGAAACCGGTGAAACCGGCGCGCTGGTCACGCAGCCGTTTAACCCCTTACAACGTACGGCGATTGAGCATGTACTCGATACCGGCGTGCGCGCCATTAACGCACTGCTGACCGTTGGTCGTGGCCAGCGTATGGGTCTGTTCGCTGGTTCCGGCGTCGGTAAAAGCGTGTTGTTAGGCATGATGGCCCGTTATACCCAGGCTGACGTTATCGTCGTGGGGCTGATTGGCGAACGTGGCCGCGAAGTAAAAGATTTTATCGAGAACATCCTTGGCGCGGAAGGTCGCGCACGTTCGGTGGTCATTGCCGCCCCGGCAGACGTTTCTCCTTTATTGCGTATGCAGGGCGCTGCGTACGCGACGCGCATTGCTGAAGATTTCCGTGACCGCGGTCAGCATGTGCTTCTGATCATGGACTCCCTGACGCGTTATGCCATGGCGCAGCGTGAAATCGCGCTGGCCATTGGCGAACCGCCAGCGACGAAAGGCTATCCCCCTTCTGTCTTCGCCAAATTACCGGCGCTGGTGGAACGCGCGGGGAACGGTATTCACGGCGGCGGTTCGATCACCGCGTTTTATACCGTTCTCACCGAAGGGGATGACCAGCAAGATCCGATCGCTGACTCCGCACGTGCAATTCTTGATGGACACATTGTCTTGTCCCGCCGCCTGGCGGAAGCCGGTCACTATCCGGCCATAGACATTGAGGCCTCCATCAGTCGTGCGATGACAGCGTTAATTACGGAACAACATTACGCCAGAGTCCGGAACTTTAAACAGTTGCTGTCGAGCTTCCAACGTAACCGCGATCTGGTCAGTGTTGGCGCATATGCGCGCGGTAGCGACCCAATGCTGGATAAAGCCATCACATTGTGGCCACACCTGGAAGCCTTCCTGCAGCAGGGCATTTTTGAACGTGCCGGGTGGGAAGATTCAATACAGGCATTAGAGCTGATCTTCCCGACAGTCTAAGGTAGTGGAGAGCTGACTTATGACGCAAAACAGCGCATTAACGACGCTAAAGGATTTGGCAGAGAAAGAAGTTGACGACGCCGCCCTGAAACTGGGTGAGATGCGTCGCGGCTGCCAGCAAGCGGAAGAGCAATTAAAAATGCTGATTGAATATCAGCATGAGTATCGCAGCAGTCTGAATAACAACATGAGCCAGGGGATTGATAACCAACGCTGGCAGAATTATCAGCAATTTATTCAGACGCTGGAAAAAGCGATTGAGCAGCACCGTCTGCAGTTAGCGCAGTGGAATGAAAAAGTCGATAGTGCCCTGGGTAGCTGGCGTGAAAAGAAACAACGCTTACAGGCCTGGCAGACATTGCAGGAGCGGCAAAGCGCCGCGGCGTTACTGGCGGAAAACCGTCTCGATCAGAAAAAAATGGATGAATTTGCACAGCGCGCGTCCCTGAGGAAAATAGAATGATCAACTTGTCAAAACTGTTAATGACAGAATCCGATGCCACCACCGGTGTGCAAGCCGGCAAAAGCGGCGGCGATTCTGCACAAGATTTCCTCGCTCTGCTGACGGGTGCAATGACCGGCGGCCAAGGGCAGGAGAGCGACGCGCCGATTACGCTTGCCGATCTGCAAGCTGCCGCCCTGAGCGGCAAGCTGGCGAAAGGCAACCTGCCGGCAACGGCAGCCACCGGCGAAGAGGCGCAGGCTCAGACTCCGGCGCAAAAACTGGCGGAACTGCTGGCGCGCCAGAGTGCGAAAAGCGATCTGATTGCTTCGGCAGCAAGCGACGCTGACGTGCAAAAACTGTTTTCTGGCCTGACGCCTGCGGCGAAAACCGATGTGCTGGCTGCATTGAGCAAAACCGCTAAAGCCGGTGACAGCGAAAACAAAACCGATTTAAGTGATGAAGAGCTGGCAGGTTTAAGCGCGCTGATGGCGATGCTCCCGCATCAACAAGCCGCGCAGTTAAATAACGCCAGTGCACAACCGGCTAATACCACAAGCGGCGTAGATGTTGCCAGGGCGGCGAACCGCGCACTGAATACCAATTCGCTGACTACCGATGCTGACTTACCGCGCGGCAGTGCGAAAAATGACAACACCACCAGCACCACGCCGTTCCAGGTAGCGGATGATGCCCAGCAGACGGCGGCACTCGCCTCCTCTTCTGCGGCGGTGAAGAAAGATAATGATAATGCGCTGCAAACCACCAATACCACCGCCAGCATCGCGCCGGTGACCACCACTGCCAGTGCCGCGCACGCCAGCACGCCAGTCGCCGCGTCGGTGATTAGCGCCCCGCTCGGTAGCCATGAGTGGCAGCAGAATATCAGCCAGCATGTCACGCTCTTTACCCGCCAGGGCCAGCAGAGTGCGGAGCTGCGTCTGCACCCAGAAGATCTGGGTCAAGTGCAGATCTCTATTAAGCTCGAAGATAACCAGGCGCAGTTGCAGATGGTTTCGGCGCACAGCCATGTTCGCCAGGCACTGGAAGCGGCGCTGCCGATGCTGCGTACCTCGCTTGCAGAAAGCGGTATTCAACTGGGTCAGAGCAATATCAGCAGTGAGTCTTTTGCGGGTCAGCAACAGCAACAACAGGCCTCTCAGCAGCAGCAACAGGCTTCGCGTTCTGGCGCAGGCGATCTGTTTGGCACGGATGATGGCGACGCGTTAGTCGCTCCGGCGAGCCTGCAATCTGCGGCTCGCGGTAACGGCGCAGTCGACATCTTTGCCTAAACGCCAGAGGTAGCATGATTATCCCCGTCTTTTCCGCGCTTTGACGGAAGCAGGACACGGGATAATCAGCTCATAAGCAGTACTAACAGGAAGCCCGTAACAGATGACTGACTCCGCTATTAACAAAAAACGTAAGCGTTCTATCTGGATCCCGCTGCTGGTGTTAATCACACTCGCAGCTTGCGCCACCGCTGGCTATAGTTACTGGCGTATGCAACAGAAACCTGCGGCTAACGCAAAAGTGGAAGCGCCTCCTCCGCCTGCGCCGGTTTTCTTCGCTCTCGACACCTTCACAGTGAATCTGGGCGATGCTGACCGTGTGTTGTATGTCGGTATCACACTGCGTCTGAAAGATGACGCTACGCGCGCCAGACTTAGCGAATATCTGCCGGAAGTACGCAGCCGCTTGTTGATGTTGTTCTCACGTCAGGACGCAGCACAGCTTGCAACCAACGAAGGCAAGCAGAACCTTGCTACCGCGATTAAAGAAACGATCGCAACGCCGTTAGTGCCAGGACAACCGAAGCAGGAAGTCACTGACGTTCTTTATACAGCTTTCATTTTGCGGTAAAGACATGGGCGATAGCATTCTTTCTCAGGCCGAAATCGATGCGCTGCTCAACGGAGACAGCGATAAGAGTGATGATCCGCAACCGGGTATGGGTGGCGATAGCGATATTCGCCCCTATGATCCCAATACCCAGCGCCGCGTGGTGCGTGAGCGTCTGCAAGCGCTGGAGATCATCAATGAGCGTTTTGCGCGTCAGTTCCGTATGGGGTTGTTTAACCTGCTGCGTCGTAGCCCGGATATCACCGTCGGCGCGATCCGCATCCAGCCTTATCACGAGTTTGCGCGTAACTTACCCGTTCCGACCAACCTTAACTTGATCCACCTGAAACCACTGCGCGGCACCGGCCTGTTTGTTTTCTCGCCAAGCCTGGTGTTTATCGCCGTGGATAACTTGTTCGGCGGCGACGGGCGTTTTCCAACGAAAGTGGAAGGCCGTGAATTTACACACACTGAGCAGCGCGTTATCAACCGCATGCTGAAGCTGGCGCTTGAAGCCTACAGCGATGCATGGAAGGCGATTCACCCGCTTGATGTGGAATATGTGCGTTCAGAGATGCAGGTGAAATTCACCAACATCACGACATCGCCAAACGACATTGTTGTGAACACGCCGTTCCATGTTGAAATCGGCAACCTGACGGGTGAGTTCAATATCTGTCTGCCGTTTAGCATGATCGAACCGCTACGCGAAACGCTGGTTAACCCGCCGCTGGAAAACTCCCGTAATGAAGACCAGAACTGGCGTGACAACCTGGTGCGTCAGGTTCAGCACTCTGAACTGAATTTGATTGCCAATTTCGCGGATATTCCCCTGCGTCTGTCGCAGATACTTAAGCTCCAACCCGGTGATGTGCTGCCGATTGATAAACCCGATCGCATTATCGCTCATGTGGATGGCGTACCGGTGCTAACGAGCCAGTATGGTACGGTCAACGGACAATATGCGTTACGTGTAGAGCACTTGATAAACCCGATTTTGAATTCGCTGAATGAGGAACAGCCCAAATGAGTGATATGAACAATCCGTCCGATGAGAACAGCGGAGCACTGGACGATCTGTGGGCTGACGCGTTGAACGAACAAAAAACCACTCCCGCGACAAAAAGCGCGGCAGATGCCGTGTTCCAGCAACTCGGCGGTGGTGATGTTGGCGGCACTCTCCAGGATATCGACCTGATTATGGATATCCCGGTCAAACTGACCGTGGAACTGGGTCGTACGCGTATGACAATTAAAGAGCTGCTGCGTTTAACGCAGGGTTCCGTGGTGGCACTTGACGGGCTGGCGGGCGAACCGCTGGATATCCTGATCAACGGTTATCTGATTGCTCAAGGTGAAGTGGTGGTTGTTGCGGATAAATACGGCGTACGTATCACCGATATCATCACCCCTTCCGAGCGTATGCGCCGTTTGAGCCGCTGAGTCGAGCATGAAAACACAGGCCACGGTTTCCCAACCGTCTGCCCTTTCCGGTTCGCCACTGTTGCAGGTCAGTGGCGCGCTGTTTGGCATGATCGCGTTAATCCTGATTATCGCGTGGCTCGCCAAACGCCTTGGCCTCGGCGGCAAAACCGCCAGTGGCCGGGGTTTAAAAGTGACCGCCAGCACCACGGTCGGCACGCGTGAACGCGTGGTAATCGTGGATGTTGAGGATGCACGCCTGGTGCTGGGCGTTACGCCCACTAACATCAATCTGTTGCACAAACTTCCTCCCGCACCCGCAGAAAGTGAAGACGTGAACGTGAAAAATGTGGATTTCCAGACCGTGATGAAGAATTTGCTTAAGCGTTCCGGGAGATCCTGATGCGCCGTTTGTTCTCTTTAGCGCTGGCCGGGTTATGGCTGGTTGCCCCTGCGGCATTTGCACAACTTCCGGGTTTGATTAGCCAGCCGATAGCCGGTGGTGGTCAGAGCTGGTCGCTGCCGGTGCAGACGCTGGTGTTTATTACCTCGCTCACCTTCCTGCCCGCCATTTTGCTGATGATGACCAGCTTTACCCGCATCATCATTGTGTTTGGCCTGCTGCGAAACGCGCTGGGTACCCCCTCTGCGCCACCAAACCAGGTGCTGCTTGGGCTGGCGCTGTTTTTGACCTTTTTTATTATGTCGCCGGTAATCGACAAGATTTATACCGACGCCTATCAGCCGTTTAGCGAAAATAAAATTTCCGTGGATGTGGCGCTGGAACGCGGCGCGCAACCGCTGCGCGAATTTATGCTGCGCCAAACGCGTGAAGCCGATTTGGCGCTGTTTGCCCGTCTCTCTAATAGCCCGCCAATTCAGGGGCCGGAAGCCGTATCGATGCGTATTTTGTTGCCCGCTTATGTGACCAGCGAGCTGAAAACCGCCTTTCAGATAGGCTTTACGATTTTTATCCCGTTCTTGATTATCGACCTGGTGATCGCCAGCGTCCTGATGGCGCTCGGGATGATGATGGTACCGCCCGCAACCATTGCCCTGCCGTTCAAACTGATGCTGTTTGTGTTGGTGGATGGCTGGCAGTTACTTGTCAGCTCACTCGCCCAGAGCTTTTACAGTTAGGAGTAAGCCGTGACACCAGAATCGGTCATGATGATGGGCACCGAGGCGATGAAAGTCGCGCTCGCGCTCGCTGCCCCCCTGCTGCTGGTTGCGCTGGTCACGGGCCTGGTTATCAGTATTTTGCAGGCGGCGACGCAGATCAACGAAATGACGCTCTCCTTTATCCCAAAAATCATCGCCGTGTTTGTCACGATTGTGGTTGCCGGGCCGTGGATGCTGAATTTACTGCTTGATTACATGCGCGCCCTGTTCAACAACATTCCTTATATCATCGGGTAAGCCGACTTATGTTGAACGTCACCAGCGACCAGTGGCTACATTGGATCAGTATGTATTTCTGGCCACTGCTGCGCGTGATGGCGTTAATTATGACCGCGCCGATTCTCAGCGAATCACGTATTCCACGCCGTATAAAAGTGGGGCTGGGGATTGTCATTACCATTGTTATCGCCCCAACCTTACCGCCAACGCCGGATGTACCGGTATTCGCCCCGGCGGCACTTTGGCTGGCACTGCAGCAGATCCTGATTGGCGTTGCGCTCGGTTTCACGATGCAGTTCGCGTTTGCGACTATTCGTACCGCCGGTGAACTGATTGGCCTGCAAATGGGTCTCTCCTTCGCCACCTTTGTTGACCCCACCAGCCACTTAAACATGCCGGTGCTGGCGCGAATCCTCGATATGCTGGCGCTGCTGTTGTTTCTCACCTTCAATGGGCATTTGTGGTTAATTTCGATGTTGGTCGATACATTCCACACCTTGCCAATTGGCGGTAACCCGGTAAACGGTAATGCATACCTGGCGCTCACGCGCGCGGCGGGCATGATCTTCCTCAATGGGTTAATGCTGGCGTTACCGGTTATCACACTGCTGCTGACCATTAACCTTTCCCTTGGTTTACTGAACCGCATGGCACCGCAATTGTCGGTCTTCGTGATTGGTTTTCCCGTTACGTTAAGCGTTGGGATTTTACTGATGGCGGCAATGATGCCGTTAATCGCCCCTTATTGTGAGCGCTTATTCAGTGAGATTTTCAATCTGTTAGCTGATATTGTTAGCGAGCTTCCACAGAATAGTAATCCCTGACTTTAGTAATGCCTTTCTGAGGATATTCCTAAAGTTAAATTTGCAAAACATCCCCCACCATATATCTGGCGCGGCTTATTTGTTTTTAGCCTTCTCACAGAACGCAACATTTACTTTACTTTAAGATGATTCCTGGCAAATTATACCTAACTTTACGGGATAGTGGGTTCGCCTGAAGTTTCGCGTCGTACTTCAGTAATATAAGTTTTTCCTGTATGGCTTCTGAAGCTTCTGGCGGGTGGTGAATTATCGTTACGCATTGAGTGAGGGTATGCCATGTCAACGATTATTATGGATTTATGCAGTTATACCCGGTTGGGATTAACAGGGTATCTGACAAGCCGGGGGGTTAAAAAGCGAGATATCAACGACATCCAAACTGTTGATGAACTCGAATCAGCTTGCGCCACACTCCAGCCAACCGTGGTGTTTATTAATGAGGACTGCTTTATTCATGACCCAAGCAGCAGTCAACACATTAAGCAAGTCATTAATCAGCATCCCCGCACACTTTTTATTGTGTTTATGGCTATCGCCAATATCCACTTTGATGAATATCTTTTGGTTCGCAAAAACTTATTGATTAGTTCTAAATCAATCAAGCCTGAGTCGCTGGATAATATTCTGGGAGATTGTCTCAACAAAGAGAAAAAAAGCGTTGGGACCATTAATTTACCAACGCTTTCACTAAGTCGTACCGAGTCAAGCATGTTGAAAATGTGGATGTCTGGGCAAGATACGATTCAAATCTCCGATCAGATGAATATCAAAGCGAAAACAGTATCATCACATAAGGGTAATATTAAAAGAAAAATTAAAACGCATAATAAGCAGGTCATCTATCATGTAGTACGGCTAACAGATAATGTTACCACCGGTATATTTGTTAATATGCGTTGAAGGTATTGTTATATATTCACCCTCCAACCGGAGGGCGAAAAATTAATCTGCACGTTCTACAAATACGCCATCCGGGTGGTCTTTTTCATTAAAGAACCAGATCCCGAGCGGGTAATCTTCCAGTGAGACCAGGTACATTGTACCTTCATTAAACGCTTCGACAGCCAATACCACCCCCGGACGGCGTGGACCCCCGTCCGTTTTGACCGTTACCCGATCGTTAACCTTCATAAGTACCCTCCTCTCGCATTTACGCCAGTGTAGAACAAAACCGCTGCCCTGACAGCGTGCCTGCGTTTAGCTGGCGATTTTTTCTACCGGCTATACTTAAACTGCATTTATGAAGGAGGTGACGGTGTGAAAACAGTTAAAGAGTACAGCGAGACCGCAAAGCGGGACGTGCATATTGATGTCGATGCCCTGCTGGCTGCGATTAACGAAATCAGCGAAAGCGAAGTGCATCGCGTCGACGACGAAGATGGCCAGCGCGTTAGCGTTGATGGTCGGGAATATCATACCTGGCGGGAACTGGCGGAAGCATTTGAGCTGGATGTGCATGACTTCAGTATTACAGAGGCAAATCGCTGAAGAAAACATCCCGGCCGCCGAAACGGCCGGGACAAACTTGCTCTCGCAAGAAGCACTTAAAATTCGTACACCAGGGAATCTGATGTGGGGACAACTCTATAGAGAAAATTTTGTTATGACAAGAACTATCTATAAATCAATAAATTAGCACATACAACTGTATTCTACTGCATACAATGCGCGACAAAAGTCTCCCGACTCATACTGCCAAAGGAGCTCATTATGCCGAGCCTGGACGACCCATTACTGGTTTTTACTGACATAGAAGGAACACTGCTGGATAGTCATACCGGTGAATGGCAACATGCTGCTGAGTGGCTTGCGCGCCTACGTCAGCGGCAGATACCCGTGATCCTCTGTAGCAGCAAAACGGCTGCAGAAATGATTGCTGTGCAGAACACTTTGCAACTACAAGGCCTGCCGTTTATTGCTGAAAACGGCGCGGTGATTCAGTTAGATGAACACTGGCAAGATCACGACGACTACCCACGGATTATTACCGGTTCCCCCCATGCGGAAATCGCTCGCGTGCTGACTCAATTACGCCTGAGCAATGGCTGGAAATTCACGACGTTTAGCGAGCTGGATGAGCATGTGCTGGCAGAGTTAACGGGTCTTACGCCTGCGCAGGCTAACCTTGCTAAGTTGCAGGAAGCGTCTGAAACGCTGATCTGGCGCGACAGCGATGAACGAATGGCTGCTTTTGATGATGCGCTGGCGCAACTGGGCTTACGTGTTGTTCAGGGAGCACGATTCTGGCATGTGCTGGATGAGCGCGGCGGAAAAGACCAGGCCGTCAACTGGCTGACCCGACAATATCGCCATTACCAGGGTAAACGCGCCGTCACGGTTGGGCTGGGCGATGGACCAAACGATGCGCCGCTGCTTGATAACGTTGACTACGCCGTGGTCGTAAAAGGTCTTAATCGCCAGGGTGTAACGCTGCGCCAGGATACACCGCCACGGGTTTACCACACGCAACAAGAAGGATCAGCGGGCTGGTGCGAAGGCATGGATCACCTCTTTGGCATCTCATCAACTGAACAGACTTGATTGCGACCATTGTTTTTCGCCAGGTATAAGCGGCTATCAGCAATGGATTGCAGGTACTCAAAATCGTAATTGCCGCTTTCCTGCGCATCGCTGACGCCGAGCGAGACGGTGATACGCAAAGTCGTACGTTTGTGAATGAGGATCTCTTTACTTTCAATGCGGGAACGGATGTGCTCGGCAACCTGTGCCGCCTGCTCAAGCGTGCTGTCCGGCAATAAAATACAGAACTCTTCGCCGCCGACACGCCCTGCGACATCCTGTTCTCTGATGGTACTGCTGATAAGCCCTGCGGCGTGCGATAACACCAAATCGCCAGCTTGATGGCCGAACTGATCGTTGACCCCCTTAAAATGGTCAATATCAAGCTGAATGATCGAGAATGGTCTTTGCTTAACTCGCGCTTGTTCAGATAACAACTTCGCCTGCTCAAAGAACGATCCCCGGTTATAGAGACGCGTCAGCGGGTCGAACCACGCTTGCCATTGCAACGTGTGTTGCATGCTATACAAGTTGTTCACCATTCTGCGGATCACCACCCAGGAAAAAAGCAGCATGCCAGTAAACAACACCCACAGCAGCGAGAGCGCAATGCTGATACGCCCGAAATCCCCGGAGAGCCCTTCGCGCAAAGAGTGAACACGCAGCAGGGCGCCACCAAAATGTTTCAGCTTTTGCCAGCTCACATAGCGGGTACCCAAATGCAGGCCGCCGACGGTATCACGAGCCATGTCTGCTTGTAGCTTCGCGACCTCATCCTGATTAAACTCGCCGCTGGCATTCTGTAGCGGTTGCGTACTGGTCAGCAGCCGGAAATGGTTATCGTAAAGCTGGTATTCCCCGCCATCCTGCTGGAGTTGTTCGCCAACCAGTAACGGCTTAATGGCACTCACCGGAAAGCTCATTACCAGCACGCCGTACCAATAGTGCTCGTAATCGAGCGGCACGCTGGCGGCGACAAAACTGTTGGTTTCCGGGTTGGTTAACAGCGTGAACCAGCGAACGCCACGCGCACGGTTTTCCTGCTGCTGTTGGCCACTAAACCATGGGCGCGTTAATAAGCGGTAATAGGTAGAAATAATGTCTTGCTCACGTTCCACAGCGCGTGTGGAGAGGAAAAAGCCGGCACGTGAGAAATAATAAGCCTGACGCGGCAACATGGAGGCCTCATAAGAGAGGCGAAACAAATAGCCAAGCTCCATCGCCGCCGTGAGTTCGTTGTGTAACCGTTCCTCATCGCGACGCAGCAGCCCGCTCTGTTCAACTAAAGAATCTGAAACGCCGTAAATAGGCAGCGTCCGGCTGTTATCAAGCCCAATCTGCCAGTACGGTAAGGTGCGTTTACGATCAAACTCGCCCTGCACGGAATTTAATGCCTCAAATCCCAACGGCTTCTGCAGTGCCGCCTGCATACCATTTCGAAAAAAGAGCAACCGGTCTACACCGACCTGAATCTGCATATCCAGCGCATTACTGACGTTTTCCAGTGCGCTACGCTGGCTGGCAACATAAGCACCCTGCAGCACGATAACTTCGCGCCACGTCAGGATCGTTGAGCACACCATCACGATCACGAAGCACAGGTTAACCACCTGAGCCGGAACAAAATAGCGCTGCAGTTGTTTAAACGACCTGGGCTGTTTTACGACACGGTTCTGCCGCACACGGGCTCCCTGAGATGTCTGTGAGTGCTCTTTCGCCCCGCTCGTGTAATGCGGCAATAAAAACGCCCAGCAATGCCGGGCGTTTTAGTGGTTATGCTTCTTCGTGGATCCGCCGCCTGTCGCCAGGCATCAGTTCATCTTCACGAAAGGCTTCCCGTTTGACGCCGTGGCCGTCATACCAGCGGCACTCAACCATACCGCTGGCATATCCGGTAACAATCATGAGCGGACCACCCTTTTTACTCTGCACTTCATCGCTGACCAAAAAGACCATTCTTGCCTCCGGTATCAGGGCGAAACTTTTTCACCTTAGACGAAGTTGCTTAAATTTGCGTAATGTCTGACGCAAGATTTTATTTTTTGCCGCCACGTAAACGTTCCACACCTTTCATTACCGTGACCACCACGGCACCAATCACAAAGCCCAGCACCAGGTTTGCTACCATTGGAGCCAGCGCTTGCAGCAGTGCAGGCTGGTTCGCAGCAAAATGCTCAATGGCGTGATGTAACGGTGCAATACCGTGCACCACAATCCCGCCACCGACCAGGAACATTGCCAGCGTACCGACAACAGAAAGGATCTTCATGAGCCAGGGCGCGGTGAATAACAACCCTTTCCCCAACCCCTGCGCCAGAACGCCCGGTTTCTCTACCAGCCAGAACCCCATATCATCGAGCTTAACGATGATGCCAACCAGTCCGTAAACGCCAATGGTAACCAGCACCGCGATGCCCGACAGGATCAGCACCTGGTTCAGCAACGGCGCGTCGGCAACGATGCCAAGCGTGATGGCGACAATCTCCGCAGAGAGGATAAAATCGGTACGCACCGCGCCTTTAATTTTATCTTTCTCGAACTGCTGCGGATCTTGCGCCGCCAGCGCCTCCAGACGCTGCTGGCGTGCCTCCGGGCTCTCTTTATGCTTACGCGCTTCAAACGTGTGCAGCACTTTCTCCACACCTTCAAAGCATAAAAATGCGCCACCGAGCATCAGCAGAGGTGTAATGGCCCAGGGAATAAAGGCGCTAATCAGTAACGCCAACGGCACGAGAATCACCTTATTCAGCAACGACCCACGCGCGACGCTCCACACCACTGGCAATTCGCGGTTGGCGCGCACGCCGGTGACCTGCTGCGCGTTAAGCGAAAGATCGTCGCCCAGCACACCGGCAGTCTTTTTCGCCGCCAGTTTGCCCATCACTGAAATATCATCCAGCAATGTCGCAATATCATCGAGTAATGTTAATAAACTACTTCCTGCCAAAATGTCTTCCTTTTGAATTTATGACGTAACGCTTCTCAGTATGATGGAAAAAACCCAAGGGCGAAAATCACCTCTTTGAGTCAACAAAAATTTAACACTTCTTACGCAATTAACCACTCGCCAGGCCGATAGTTTTAACGTTTACTATAAGCCTCTTATCTTTTGCCGTGGTGGGTTATGCGTTTCAGGCAAGTTTTACCGCTTATTGGCGCCCTTTTCGCGCTCTATATTATCTGGGGTTCCACGTACTTTGTTATCCGCATTGGCGTTGAAAGCTGGCCGCCGTTTATGCTGGCCGGTACACGCTTTTTATCTGCGGGCGTCATTCTGACCAGCGTCTTATTACTGACCGGCCATAAATTGCCGCCGCTGCGCCCGATGTTGAATGCCGCGCTGATTGGCGTACTGCTGCTGGCGGTGGGCAACGGTTTTGTTACCGTCGCCGAACACCAAAATGTACCGTCGGGTATCGCCGCCGTGGTAGTTGCTACCGTTCCACTTTTCACGTTGTGTTTCAGTCACTTTTTCGGCATTGCCACGCGAAAACTTGAGTGGTTTGGCATTGCCATTGGCCTGGTGGGCATTGTTTTGCTCAATAGTGGTGGGAATTTAAGCGGCAATCCGTGGGGTGCCGTGATGATTCTGGTCGGTTCGCTAAGCTGGGCATTTGGCTCGGTATACGGTTCGAGAATTGAACTGCCGAGCGGCATGATGGCAGGCGCAATTGAAATGCTGGCCGCAGGCATTGTGTTGTTAGCGGCCTCGGCATTAAGTGGCGAGCGACTTAGCGCAGTACCGCCGCTGTCCGGTTTCTTCGCCGTCGGTTATCTGGCGTTATTTGGCTCCATTATCGCCATCAATGCCTATATGTACCTGATCCGCAATGTCTCGCCGGCCGTCGCAACCAGCTATGCATATGTCAATCCGGTGGTCGCCGTGCTGCTTGGTACAAGCTTTGGCGGGGAACATCTCTCGTCTGTGGAATGGCTGGCGTTGGGCATTATTATTATGGCGGTGGTGCTGGTGACGCTGGGTAAATATCTCTTCCCGGCACGCCCGGTGGTTACGCCTTGTGAGGCAGAGAAGTAATGGCCATCGCATGAATCCCTTGAGTGTCGATCTGCGCAGTCTGTTGCCCTTCGCAGATCCACTCTTCCAGTCGTTCACATAACGCCTCATCGCTGAGTTTTAACCGCCCGCGCAGCGCACATTCCCAGACCACCAGAACTCGCCAGCCCTGTTCCAGCAACAACGCAGTGTCGCGCGCATCGCGTTCAACGTTTTTACCAATCTTCTCCAGCCAGAAATCCGTGCGCGTGGCAGGCACTTTGAAAAGATAACAGGTGTGGTGATGCCAGAAACAACCATGGGTAAAGATAACGCAGCGATAATCGTCGAGCACAAAATCAGGCCGCCCCGGTAAGGCGGCGTCCTGGACACGAAAATCAAGCTCCAGCGAAGCAAGACTCGCGGCAAGCCGCTTTTCAATCGCCGTATCCTTTGTGCCAATGGCGCGCATATTTTTACTGCGCGTTGCTTTGTCATGCACATCCGCCATCGCACGTCTCCATCAGGCCAGGTGAAAGCTAAAGCGGCGCAACACCTCTTCATCAACGCGCTGGTGATCACCTTGCAGTTCGGCGCTGAGTTTCGCCATAAAGTGCACCAAAAAATCTGCGTTGTGTTCGGCGAGTTTACGCCCTTGGTCAGTCTGCATGGTGGCGGGTAATTTCAGCAGTTTGCAACGAAAATGATCAAGGGCGAAGGCTTTGTCATCCAGTTCACGTTTCGCGGCAAACGGATCTTCACCATCGAATAAGGCCGCGCCCATCGAGCCGGAAACGGCAAATACGCGCGCCAGGCCAATCGCCCCAAGCGATTCGAGCCGATCGGCATCCTGAACAATTTTCGCTTCCAGCGTTTGTGGCGCAATGCCAGCGCTAAAGCTGTGCGCTTCAATGGCATGGCGCACGGCAGCAACGGCGTTTTGTGGGAAATCAGGAAAATCGCTGGCGAGAATAGCCGCCGTTTTTTCTGCTGCCATTACCGAAGATTGATGACGCTGTGGGTGATTTTTGGCAAAACTCACGATGTCATGGAAATAACAGGCGGTCAGCACCACCAGTGCATCAGCCTGCTGGCCTTGCATTAACGTTTGTGCCGTTTTCCAGACCCGGCGAAAGTGTGAGACATCATGCGCGGCGTCGCCGTGATTAAAATGCTGAGAAATCCATTGGTCAAAACGGCGCTGCCAGTCGTTTAAGTTCATTCTTGTTCCCGTCAATGAAAGCCATGAGTTGCGGTTTCAGGCATCCGGATCTTGTGGGCGCGTATACCAGGCAATAGCGCCAAGTATCGCACCAACGACAGCTAAAACCAGCACACCAAAAAACGAGTTCAGCCAGTTTCCGGTCGCCGTTCCAACTGTGCCCGTATTAAACCCGGATGGCGAATTCGTCTGGCTGACTGGCCAGATATCGTTTAGCACAGACCAGATAAAATAAACGCAGAAAATCCAGAACACCCAGAGTGCCAGTTTGCCACCGAGGCTGCGAACCGCTTTATCTTCCATAATGTTTTTTTTCCGCATAGGTTAAGGGATGAAAAGAATGAAATTGTCTCAACATAAATGTGACTACTCTCTCATCATATCGTCTGTTGATGAGTTTTAAAGATATATCAGCGAGACTGATGAATCCCCTAACCTGCAACGGCCGCAGGCCAAGAAAAAGTGTGCCATGTGAAAATGACAAACAGACGTAACGGGATAAAAATTAATAAGAAAAGTGTTATCAGCGCGCTAGCAGTGACATTTCCAGACCGACGGAAACGCGACAAAAATTAATGATAAAAGCGGCGATCATTTCTGTCGATTATGTTAAAAAAAGGTTATAAAATGTGCAAATGCAAGAGTGGAAAAGCAACTGTGACGGGAGTCGTTGAAAGCGAAGCGCGTAACTGTTTGAATAATGGCGGAGAGAGGGGGATTTGAACCCCCGGTTGAGTTGCCCCAACTACGGTTTTCGAGACCGTCCCGTTCAGCCGCTCCGGCATCTCTCCGTTCAGATGGTTGCCATGATGCCAGGTAATTTGGCATTTTAACAGACCCTGTCCCGTTAATTTGGTTCAAGTGGCGAGTTTGCGAGCAAAACAATGATTAAGTGGCCCTGGAAGACAAGGGAATCTGCCGAAGGCGCAGAATACCCTTGGGAAGAAGCGTTAAATGCCCCTGTGTTAGCAAATTTGTCACCGGAAGAACAGGAGAAACTTGTTCATCTGGCTGACCGCTTTTTGCAGCAAAAACGCCTGGTTCCGTTGCAAGGATTCGATTTAGATGCGCTGAAAAGTGCGCGCATTAGCTTACTGTTTTGCCTGCCGGTGCTGGAGCTTGGCCTTGAGTGGCTGGATGGTTTCCATGAAGTGCTCATCTACCCGGCACCGTTTGTTGTCGATGACGAGTGGGAAGACGATATTGGCTTGGTGCACAATCAGCGCGTGGTTCAGTCCGGGCAGAGCTGGCAACAAGGCCCCATCATTCTTAATTGGCTCGATATTCAGGATTCGTTCGACGCATCAGGCTTCAATCTCATTATTCATGAAGTGGCGCATAAACTGGATACGCGCAACGGCGATCGCGCCAGCGGCATTCCGCTGATTCCTCTGCGTGAAGTGGCAGGCTGGGAACACGATCTGCGCGCCGCGATGGACAACATTCAGGATGAGATCGATCTGGTTGGTGAAAGCGCCGCCAGCATCGACGCCTATGCGGCAACCGATCCGGCAGAATGTTTCGCCGTACTTTCAGAGTATTTCTTTAGCGCGCCAGAGCTGTTTGCTCCGCGCTTTCCGGCGCTGTGGCAGCGCTTCTGCCATTTTTATGGGCAGGACCCGCTAAACCGTTTGCGTGGGCAGGCGGGCCGCAATAGCGACAGTGCAAGACAGGTACATTAAAACGCCATCTGTGTTTTAATTCACCAATTGAATCAGTGTGTTAAATTTAGTGTTGACACTCAAGTACGGGGCCAGTAGTATGCGCCCCGTTCACACGATTCCTCTGTAGTTCAGTCGGTAGAACGGCGGACTGTTAATCCGTATGTCACTGGTTCGAGTCCAGTCAGAGGAGCCAAATCTTCGTTCTCATGCATCATGGCGAATCCCAGTCTGATAAAGATTCAAAAAGTTAGCGTGAAAACACTTCCTGATGCTTTTCAGTTTTCTCTCCGCATCAGGAAACATTGGTGTCATTTCAGTTCGATTATGAGATGACCGCCTTATGTCTCTTAGTGCTACAAAAATCCGCAGTCTCAAACCTTCTGATAAACCTTTTAAAGTCTCCGATTCCCATGGTCTTTATCTTCTCGTCAATCCTGGCGGCTCCCGTCTGTGGTATCTCAAATAACGTATCAATAGCAACGAATCCCGACCTGATCTGAGTGCCTATCCTGTAGTGTCTCTGTCGATGCCCGGCAACAATGTAATGGCATCCGTAAGTTACTAGCAAGAATGCTAAATTTCAGCAGAAAAGGCGCACGGTAACAGAGCGCCCTTTCGCGGGGAGACACCGAGTTAAGAATCATGAAACGCCCCAATAGCCAGGCGTTTCATGAAGTTTACGATTGCTATGACTTCGACATTGTCACCTGAATCGGCTTCTTCACGAACAGCCCATAGCTAAGCGCCCCCAGCATCAGTAAACCGGCGCCGAGGAAAAAGACGTTGGTGAACTGTCCGGTTGCATCAAGGATAATTCCGGTAACGATCGGCGCACAGGCCGCGCCAAGGAAGCCACCAAAATTCTGAATCGCCCCCATTGATGCCACCTGCTCTTTCGGCGCAATGTCTGAAGCCAGTGTCCAGATCACCCCCTGCGGCAATTGCGAGAAGAAGTAGCCAATCGACAGCAGTGCAATACTCAATGTTGTGCTTTGCACGAACGGTATTGGTGCGACAAAACAGGCCGCCAGCGCAGCACCGGTAACAATCGGGACTTTACGCGCCGTAATGGTTTTCACACCGCGACGAATAAGACGGTCAGAAATGGCTCCGCCGCACAGCACACCCAAAATACCCGCAAAGAAAGGGATTGCGGCCAGCCAGCCGGTTTGTTTCAGGCTAAAGCCCAGCGATTTTTCCAGGTAGCCCGGCAGCCAGGTCAGGTAAACCCAGATGGTAAACATGATAGAAAAGTTGCCAATCACCATGAACCAGGTGGTTTTATGCTTGAACAGCGCCCCCCAACTCGCCTTGTTATTGCCGTTAACGTCGGTTACCGATTTCTGCACCAGCTGAGAATTGGCGTGGATCACCTTTTCTTCTGACGCCGTCGGGTTGCGATAGAATTTCAGCCAGACCAGCAGCAGCGGAATCCCCGCCAGACCAATGGCGATAAACATGCCACGCCAGCCGAGCGTTAACAGCAGCACGGTCAGGATTGGCGGCGCAATGGCATTCGCAATCTGCGAACCGGTGTTGATAATGGAAGTCGGCAGTGCACGCTCTTTGTCAGAGAACCAGCGGTGAGTAATCTTGATGCCGGAGGTAAAGAACGGTGATTCGGAAATGCCCAACAGCACACGAAGGGCATAGAACATGGAATAACCATTAACGAAACCAGCCATCACCGTGAAGGTGGACCACAGGCCCACGCCCCACGAGAACATTTTTTTAGGACCAAAACGATCAACCAACCAACCCGCAGGCAGGTTTGCCAGTGCGTAAGGCCACAAGAACGCCGACAGCAGCAGGCCCATTTCCGTTTGGCTGAACCCAAACTCCCTGGAAATAGTGGTGTTGGCAATACTTAAATTGGCGCGGTCAAGATAATTAATCACCGCCGCCATTAACAAAATGAAAATAATTCCCCAGCGTAAACGTGAAACCACAGGCGTGGCCGTTTTAACCAGAGGTGCATCGAGAGAAGAGGTAGCGTCTTTCATAATTTTAATTATCCACTATTGGTTATTCATAAATAAGTCATCATTGAACAGACTCAGGTGAATTTTAATTACAGCCTTACGAATAAAAGACTCACTTTGGGTATTACAGCAAGGGCGATGTAAATCTTGCGGAAAGAAAACGGCAAACATGCCGGGTTCCAAATGAATCAGCGATTCATTATTCGTTTCTTGATAAAATACGATGTCATGCTTCTCCGCCCGGTCTTCAACCACCTCATGTTCTGCCGCACCGCGCGCCACGCCGATGGTTTCTTCTCCCTGCAAGAGAAATTGAATATCTACAAACTTGAAATGTGATTCAGCTCTCATTTCATGAGCAGGAACGGTATTCATTTCCTGAAAAAGGCAAAACATTTTGCCTGGAATAATATCGAATTTCCCTGGTGTTAGTGTTGAAAAATCAGTTTGAGTAATATACTCAATACCTTTATTAATAATCGGATGGAAAGCGAATTTTTCGCGCTCCCAATCTCTTAGGCAACATACGATCATGTTGAATAATCCTTTTATATTTATATCGAGGGTCGGATTACGGCTAAAAATGTTAATCAATTAAAGCTTACTGCCTGGAAGCATAATCCTTTGAATAGAATATTCGACCAGGCTATTCATCAGCGGATAAGACGGCAACTTATCCGCATCACTCACCGCTATCGCATCTTACTCGGCAGCAATTTTTTTCTGCCACAGTGCAGTGCCGCTGTGAATTTGATCCAGCAATACCGTCAGCCCCCAGAATTTTTCCAGCACATTGTCTTTATTCACACGGCAGAATTCGCTGTCGAAAGTGCCCAGACGCTGATGATAAATCTTGGCATTCTTCGGATAACCCAATGTCTCAGTCACCGCGCCCAGCGACAGGAAAATGGCTAACTCGTCGGCGAGTTGCGGCTGGGTTGCCGCCTTGTGGTACAGCCAGCTGTAAAGCTCGGGGTGGAAGTTGGTGAACACACCGCTGAATCCTTTGGACCCTGCCTGCATCGCCGGATAAGCAATGGCGGCGTTGGCATTAATGATATTCAACGGCGTATGCGCCACCAGCTTCACGCGGCGGGTAACCGTTGCCAGGTCACAGCTCACGTCTTTCAGCACAACAAAGCGGCCGGTGTTGGCGCAGTAAGTTAACTCTTCGTCGCTCAGCAGGCGGCGATACGGTGCAGGACACTCATACAGCCCCAGCGGCATGGATTCAGGCAATGCGCTCAGCAGCGTATCCAGGGTGGCAAAGAAGGTCTCAGTGCCCTGATTTTTCGGGTCGAGATGGTTGGTGACCAGCACCAGTGCGTCGGCTCCGGTTTTCGCCATCGCGTTTAACTCATTGATTTGGGCATTGATATCATCACTGATATGGCCCGAGGCAATCACCGGTATGCGCCCTGCCACGTGCTTCACCACGAACGCGGCCAGCTCAACGCGCTCTTCCAGGGTCAGGAACTGCATCTCGCTCGACTGACACACGGCAAACAGCGCATCTACACCTTTTTCAAGATACCAGTCGATCAAACGAGTCAGACCCGGGTAATCAATCTGATTGTCGTCAGTGAATGGGGTCAACATCACTGGCACAATACCTTCGATACTTTTAGTCATTACTGCTCCTTAAAACGGAATCGATTACGTGGTCGCTAAACTCAATGTATTAAGGCAGCGACCGCAACAAGAAACTAAAGAGTGAACGCAGCATTTATCGCTGCGCCAAACGTGCTAAAACCTGTGCGTGATCGGGCATGTTTGATGCACCTTCGAGCTCGACTGCCAGCGAGGCAAACGCCGAAGCATAGGTCGCCGCCTGCACCAGATTTTGCCCATTGGCAATGCTTGAGGCCAACGCGCCGTTGAAAGCGTCACCTGCGCCGGTGGTATCAACGCTCAGAGCCGGGAAAGCCGGAATGTGCTGGAACTGATTACCATCGAGCAGCAGCGCGCCGCGCGATCCCATCGTAATAATGACCCGCCGGGCCCCCTGGCTGACAATACGCTGTGCAGCCTCTTTGGCACTGGCTAAATCCTTCACGTCAATGCCGGACAGCTGCGATGCCTCCGTTTCGTTAGGTGTAATAACGTCCACATATTCAAGACACTCAAGCGCGTGGCTTGAGAAAGGCGCCGGGTTGAGTATCACCTTCACGCCCAGCGCTTTGGCCAACTTCATCGCGCTCAAGGTCGCGGCAAAGTTGTTTTCGAGCTGCACCAGCAGCACGTTCGAATCTTCAAGCTCGGGGGTGATCGCCACCACTTCGTCTTCGCTGATGGTTTTATTGGCCCCAGAATAAATGGCAATCATGTTCTCGCCGTTTTCCTGCGAGACATAAATAATGGCGTTACCGGTCGGCTCGGTTTCCGACTGATAAAGGGTAAAGGAGTGAATCTCCGAAGAGGTCAGGTGATCATAAGCAAACTGGCTGAACTGATCCTTGCCCACCTTAGAAACGAAATGCACCTTAGCCCCCGCACGACTCACAGCCGTGGCCTGATTTGCCCCTTTACCGCCAGGGCCGAGCGTGCTGCCCAGCGCCAACAGGGATTCACCGCCTTTTGGAAAACGTTCAACCTTCGCCACGATATCGACGTTAAATGAACCCAGAATGCAAACCTTACCCGTCATGCTCTTTCCTTTATTCTGTTGCACAGTCTGCTTCCTTTTCTGGCTCTGCAGCCGTTGTAGCAACACCTCAAAGTTGTCGCCAGTGTCGGTAATCAGCTTTGATTGCAAACTCCGCCGTATTACCATTGCCCCGCCGTGACAGCGCTGAACCAATTTTTCAGCCGCCAGAGCATTCAGATCACTGCGAATGGTTTCTCTGGTCACGGCAAACAGAGACGCCAGAATCTCCACTTTTACCCGCTCATTCTTATCCAGATATTCCAGGATTTGCTGCCGCCGCTCTTCAAGAAACATATTCACCCACCTTCTTCATATTCAGAATAAATGCACAAAACTGATTAAATAGTGATGATGCTCATAGCTTAATTAGCAAAACGGAAGCAAACAAAAACCGGGATTTCTGATTTTTGTGAAGGAAGAAACGGAAAATTCTCTCTGGCAAAGTAGGCAAATGCCCATGTTAACGAAGGAAAAGGTAAGCCAGATGGCTGCGCGAGGCGGTTTCTGCTTGAGGCCCTTTTGATCTGCATTCCGTTAATCGACGTAGATGGCCGACTCTATTTTATGAGCCAGTGAATGGTAAAGGCGATCGCAGCCAGAGAAACCAGATAGAGAAAAGCCTGCGTTCCAGCAGGCTTTTCTCTATCTGGTCCGCCAACCTTTCTGGCTGATTCGGGCGGCCGGATTTACAGGTACTTCAGTTCGTACGCGATAATCATTCAGCGCCAGAAAACAGCCGCACTGTGTTGATCCAGCTGCGACTGTTCGGGCAATGCTCGCCGCGATTACGCGGTTGGCACTGTGCCCCCATCGATAACGTATTCTGTTCCTGTGATCGCGGCCGCGCAGGACGAAGCCAGGAACACGATGAGATTGGCCACTTCAACAGGTTTTGATGGACGCCCCAGCGGTATGCCGCCAAGCGAATCCATGATGATCTTCTTACCGCCTTCGTAATCGGTACCCGCCTGGCGAGCGAGCCGTTCAGCCAGTGCGACGGAGGCTTCGGTTTCGATCCAGCCCGGCGCCACACGCAGCACACGAATTCCTTTTGGCGAAACCTCTTTTGACAAGCTTTTACTGTACGTCGAGAGTGCGGCCTTTGCCGCCGCATACGCGGTTGTCGATTCCGGCAACGGCAGCGCGCGCTGAATGGAGGTCACATGAATAATGACCCCCGTTCCCTGAGCGAGCATGCCGGGCAAGAGCGCTCTATCAAGCCGGACCGCAGGCAGCAGATTAAGGCTCAGTTCCTGCTGCCATTCATCTTCACCCAACACCGCGAAACCGCCGCCGGGCGCAGTCGAGCCACCAACAACATGAACAATAATGTCAACGCCACCAAAGCTAGCCTGCACCGCTTGCGCGACATGATGACAACCTTCGACCGTGGTCAGATCAGCCACCACAAAGTGATCCGCTAAAGATTCATCAGGTTCGGTTCGCGCGGTGGTTAATACGTTTGCCCCCTGTTCATGAAACAGGCCAACAACTGCTTTTCCGACGCCCTTGGTGCCCGCCGTGACCAGAACGCGTTTTCCTTGTAAGTCCAGATTCATACTCATCAAACGATCTCCAGTGATGCGATCTTCCCGTCCAACAAAGTGAACGCATGGCTAAGCTGCACCGGGCTGCCGGGGAAATTGCCCGCCACATGAGAGGTCACTGTTAACCGCGCTCCGTCTTCAGCCACTCGGATCGGCTCAACGGTGTACTCAAAAGCATTTTGCACGTCGCGTTGCCAGGCCTGGATGGCCTCAAGGCCGCGATGCGTCTTACTTTCATCGATAACAACGGCGTCAGGTGTAAAGCAGTGGTTGACGTTGGCGATATCTGCGCCATTGCTGATGGCGAAGTAGGTCGCAACAGCTTCGGGTAATGACAAAGACATGGTGATGGACTCCTCTTGTTTGCGGTACTTTCATTTTCACCATATAGTGTCAAACCATCAAGAACGCACAAAAAAGTTAGTAACAGGCATATGAGTAAGATTTATACCCCCGATACCGCAGCGATTGGCGTAGAACAGGTGCTGCGATTACTGGAAGGCCGCTGGAAATTGGTCATTCTGTTTCATTTATTTGACGGAAAAGTGCAGCGTTACTCCGATTTCAGCAGGCTTATTCCTGGCATTTCGCAAAAGATGTTGAGCCAGCAACTGAGGCAACTGGAAGCGGATGGCATTGTGTCGCGCAAGGTTTATCCGCAGATCCCTCCGAAGGTGGAATACCGGCTCACGGACTGGGGACAAGCCCTGTGTCCTGCGCTGGATGCCATGCTGAAATGGGCAGAAAAACGCGAAACCTTCTCATCAGACGAACCTTAAATCCGGCGATAATCTTTTTCCTTCGCTCTGATACAGCCCGATGCGCGTTCAACCGTTCTCCCGCGCATCGGGCAGTGCTTCTTTTTTGGCCGCACAATCCAGCACATACCGCCGCCTCAATGTGCCATGCTAATTACTCAATTAATGGCACGGGCATCACCCGACAAAAAGAAGCCATTCTCTGCAAAGCGCCTTTAGCATGACGCAACCGGAACAGCGAGGACGCCAATGATCACTTTATGCAACGCGTGCGGCACATCATATGAGATAACCGCCACTCCCCCACACCGCTGCAAAATCTGCGAAGATGAGCGCCAGTTCGTGCCGGTAACAGGGCAGAAATGGGTTGATTTCCCTACCCTTCTGACCTCACATGCTAATAAATGGCAACAGCACGAGAGCGATCTCTTCAGCATCAAAACCGTGCCTGATTTCGCCATTGCGCAGCGCGCGTTTCTGGTGAGAACAGCGCAAGGCAATATCCTGTGGGACTGTATCTCCACCCTCGACGACGCCACAAAAACACTGATCAACTCTCTGGGTGGGCTCCAGGCCATCGCCATCTCGCATCCTCATTTTTACACTACCGTGCAAGACTGGGCCGCCGCGTTTAACGCGCCGGTTTATCTGCATGAACGCGATCGCGACTGGATCATGCGTGACAGCCCGCACATCACCCTCTGGGACGGCGATACCCTGCAACTGACCCCGGACGTAAGCATCATGCGCCTTGGCGGCCATTTTGCCGGTGGCTGCGTCCTTCACTGGGCGCGGGATGAAGGTGTGCTGCTGTCCGGCGATATCGTTCAGGTCGCGCCGGGCGCAAATGCCGTCTCCTTTATGTGGAGCTATCCCAATATGTTGCCGCTACCGGCAGAAACAGTTCGTGATATGACGCGTCGGCTAGATGCGGTGAAATTCGAGAAACTCTACGGTGCATTTGAAGGACGAGAGATCGCGCAAAATGCTGCGGACATTGTGCGCCAGTCAGCTCAGAAATATATCGCCTGTCTGAGTTAACCAATTGTTTATGAATGTATATCCGTCAACGTGCAGCGTTCGCGCACACCTGCACATAAAAAACGCGGCCATTGATTTCAATACAATAATTGCATCGCTACGCGGCGTTTCGGATCAAGCCCAATGCGGGTTTCCGCGGTAAGCACCGCGTTCAACCGGTGCGAAATGGCGTTGCCTTCAACAATGTCAAAACCCAGCGAGGCGTAAAAAGGTGCGTTGAAGGGCGCATCACGATCGGTTGTTAACGAAGCACCGTATAAACCGCGCGCTTTACCTTCCGACAGAAGCGAATGCATCAAGCGTCGGCCAATTCCCTGCCGCTGCCAGTTCGGGTGAACATCCGCTTCGGCAATGTGCAGCCAGTTTTCCGTAATCACGGCTCCGGCAAACCCAACAGGGATATCGTCCGGCGCGAAAGCAACGAGTAATACCCCTTCCCTGCATAGCTCGCGCAAATCTTCCAGGCTGCTAGCGACAGGAGATCCGGTCACCGCTCCCGCCTCGCGCAGCGTTTCAAACGATGCCAATTCAATGGCCCTTAACGCCGCCAGGTGCTCGCTTCGCGCGGGTCTGATTGTGATATCTGTCATCTGAATGTTCCCAATGGTAACAAGCGTTAAGCCTGATCGACACGACAGCTTCAGGCATTCCCGCACTGTCTCGCGCCACGTATTGTACATCCTGAATGCGCCAGCACCATTTCACGCAGCGCCCTCACTCTTTGTACCTTATTTACATCGTTTCATTTACTTACATAAAACGACCGTTACGAAATAATTCATTAACGTAACTAATAGAATATGAACCGTGTTAGTGATTTTAGCCGTGATGGTCGATTCGCCGTTCTTTCCCGAGAACGGCTTTTTTTTGGGTTTTGACAGGAGGGTAAGTTGATGTTCCAGTCTGCGGTTGTTTTCCTTTCATCACTGTTTATGTGCGGCAATGTTTTTGCAGGTTCTGTCGCGTCGGTATCGCTCAGCACACTTTCATCTGCACTCAATGAACGCATGCTGATAATGAAAGACGTGGCCAGTTACAAGGCACAGCATCATTCACCTGTGGAAGATGTGGCGCGGGAACAAAAAGTGCTGACAGAAGCAGTGAAAAATGCCCAGGATGCGGGTCTGGATCCCCGCTCCGTGGAGCCTTTTTTCCGCGCGTTGATGAGCGCCAGCAAGGCCGTTCAGTATCGCTATCTGGCCGACTGGCTGGCCACACCGGATGCTAACAGCACTGTCAGAAGTCTGGACGCAACCCGGCAACAGATAAATCAACTGGATAGCCAGTTGCTCACCGCCATCAGCCAGCGGCTGCTCACCGGCTCTTTCACTGAAACAGACACCGCATGGCTGTCGGCACAAATTATGGCTCCGAATCTTAGCGAAGCGGATAAAAACAACCTCCTTTCTGCTTTACGCCTTATTCATCGCACACGTTAGCCATCAATACCGTACGCGATGAAAAATCCCCATACCCGGCCTGCCAGTGCGCATGACAGGCCGGGCATCCGGCAAGAAGATAGCGGCATATGGATGGGGCCTGCGGTTTAACATCGACCGACCGAATGCCACTCACGCAAATCATTCAATAACCGAATAATCTTCTGTGCATTAACGCCACCTGAGTTAAATTCCCCCTTTCATGCCGCCCGCTCTGCAAAAGAGTTTTCACCTGTCCGCTGTCGCTGTAGTCTCAATAGCGGCTTTTTTTGGCTGCGTACGATGTGAGTAACCTTTTCTCCCTATTAAAACTAGAAAATTTTGCAATTTTGAGGAACGGACAGAACAACTATGGACTCCACGCTCATCACAACCCGCCCCGATGAAGAGGCACCACCACTGAATCGCGCCCGCCGTGCGGCCTGGGGCAGCTTCGCTGGCGCAGTGGTCGACTGGTTCGATTTTTTACTTTATGGCATCACCGCCGCGCTGGTGTTTAACAGCGAATTTTTCCCGCAGATTGACCCGGCGATGGGCACACTTGCCGCCTTCGCCACTTTCGGCGTTGGGTTTTTATTCCGCCCGCTCGGCGGCATTGTTTTTGGTCATTTTGGCGATCGACTCGGTCGTAAGCGAATGCTAATGACGACAGTCTGGATGATGGGCATCGCCACTGCCTGTATTGGCATTCTGCCCTCCTTTGCCACCATCGGCTGGTGGGCTCCGGCGTTATTGGTCATCCTGCGCGCAATCCAGGGTTTCGCCGTTGGCGGCGAATGGGGCGGTGCGGCGTTACTGGCTGTAGAAAGCGCGCCCTCCGGGAAAAAAGCCTTTTACAGCAGCGGCGTTCAGGTCGGGTATGGCGTCGGGTTGTTGCTCTCCACGGGTCTTGTGTCGCTCATCAGCAGCCTGACCACTAACGAGCAGTTTCTGAGTTGGGGCTGGCGTCTGCCTTTCTTGTTCAGCATCGTGCTGGTGCTTGGCGCGCTGTGGGTGCGAAACGGCATGGCAGAATCTGCTGAGTTTGAACGTGCGCAAACGCAACAGCCGGAGCAGACAAAAAAACGCCCGCCGGTGTTTGAAGCGCTGTTGCGCCATCCGGGCGCGTTTTTGAAAATAATCGCCTTGCGCCTGTGCGAACTGTTGACCATGTATATCGTCACCGCGTTTGCGCTGAACTACTCCACGCAAAATCTGGGTTTACCGCGTGAACTGTTCCTTAATATCGGCTTGCTGGTCGGCGGAATAAGTTGCCTGACCATTCCGCTATTCGCCTGGATGGCGGATCGTTATGGACGACGGCGCATCTACATCACCGGCGCATTACTCGGCGCGCTGAGCGCGTTCCCGTTCTTTATGGCGCTGGAAGCACGCTCCATTGCCGGCGTGGTGATCTTCTCTTTATTGCTGGCCAATATTGCCCACGATATGGTGGTTTGTGTACAACAGCCGATGTTCACCGAAATGTTCGGCGCCGGCTATCGTTACAGCGGCGCGGGTGTCGGTTACCAGGTCGCCAGCGTGGTCGGCGGTGGTTTTACGCCCTTTATTGCCGCCGCATTGCTGAACTTTTCTGGCGGCGAGTGGCATGCCGTCGCCATTTATCTGCTGGCGGGCTGCCTGCTCTCCGCCCTGACAGCAACGCTGATGAAAACACCGCCGCACACACATCAATAAAAACAAAGCCTCCAAATGCGGAGGCTTTGTTTCGTTGTTTAGTCTATCGCTAAATCTGGTAATCGATGGCCGCTTCGTCCGGCTCCATCACCTGGCGTTTGATATCTTCCACCGACAGTCCGGCATTACACAGCTCAATAAAGCGCCAGACATAATTTCGTTGTAACTGGCCACGTTTTAACCCTAACCAGACGGTATTTGCATCAAACAGATGCTGTGTATCCAGCCGCACCAGTTTGCCCTCTTCGTTTTCACCGCCCGATTGCTCCGCCACCAGCCCGACGCCCAACCCCAGCTCGACATAGGTTTTGATAACATCGGAATCCTGCGCGCTCAGCACCACATCCGGAATTAACCCTCTGCGGCCAAACGCTTCATCAATGCGCGAACGCCCGGTGATCCCCTGGCGATAAGTGATAAGCGGCCAGCGGCTGATATCTTCGAGCGTCAGCGGTGAGGATTGCGCCAACGGGTGATCCGACGGCACCAGTAAACTGTGATGCCAGCGAAACCACGGGAAAGCCGCGAGTGAGTTGTCATTGCTTAAGCGTTCACTGGCAATGCCGATGTCTGCGCCACCGTTATGTAACAGTGATTCAATTTCTTGCGGAGTGCCCTGAATTAACTCCAGCCGCACGTCCGGGAACAGCGCGCGAAAAGCTTTAATCACCGATGGCAAACTGTAGCGCGCCTGCGTATGCGTCGTGGCAATGGTCAGCACGCCAGAAGTGTCATTGGTAAAAAGATCGGCGAGCCTGCGCACATTGCTCGCCTCGTTAAGGATGCGCTCGGCAATCACCAGCAGCGCTTTACCGGGTTCCGTCATGCCCAACAAACGCTTGCCGCGACGGATAAAGATCTCAATCCCCAGCTCTTCTTCAAGCTCCCGGATATGGCGGCTCACGCCGGATTGTGATGTGTAAAGCATGTTGGCGACTTCGGTCAGGTTGTAATCCCGCCGCGCCGCCTCGCGGATAATTTTGAGTTGCTGGAAATTCACCCTTCGCTGCTCCTGGCCTGTCAGACATGACGTTATTGTTAAAGTCTGCGGCCAGGCAGAACAAATAATAAAAACCAGCATCTTATTCCATTAAGGAATAATGATTAACTCACCAGCTGCAACTCATGGCTTTCCATCGCCGGGCGGCTGACTAAAGACATTAAAATATCTTTCACCGCTTGTGCCTGCGGCGA
This sequence comes from Kosakonia quasisacchari, assembly GCF_004331415.1. Taxonomy (GTDB): domain Bacteria; phylum Pseudomonadota; class Gammaproteobacteria; order Enterobacterales; family Enterobacteriaceae; genus Kosakonia; species Kosakonia quasisacchari. The sequence continues at coordinate 62,619 of NZ_SJOP01000019.1, read as the reverse complement.
GAGCGTACCGCGCGCGGAAACGTTTAACGACAATGATAAGTTCATCGAAGGCGTGGTGATACGCGCCATCCAGCCGTTGGTCGCGGCGCACAGCGAACGAGCGGCAGACTCCGGTAGCACCGTCACCCCCATTCCGCTGGCAATCGCCGCTGTCAGCGTGGCGATCGACTCAATTTCGCCAATGATTTTCGCGGTCAATCGACGCAGCGAAAACGCTTCATCAACACGCAAGCGAACAGCGCTGTAGTCGCGCGGCAGGAAAAGGTTCATATCAGCAACCGCCGTCAGATCGACGCTCTGGCCCGGGCAGTCGCGCGTTCCCACCAGATACAAATCTTCTTTTAGCAGCGGCAGGCTGTTAATCCCCGCGCCAGGCGCGCGTTCATACAGCACGGCCATATCCAGTTGCCCGCTGAGCAATTTATCGTTCAACGTTGTGCCGCTATTTTCATGCAGATAGACCATGACTTCCGGCAACTCTGTACGCACAGCCTGCAACAGCGGCATGGTGACGGAAGAAGCGGCAGTGCCCGGTGCCAGGCCAATGGAGACTTGTCCCCGCAGGCATTGACCGACATTGTTTACCGCCAGTTGCGCCTGTTCGCACTGACGCAAAATCGTCCGGGCGTGGGTGTAGAGGATTTTGCCCGCCTCCGTCGGCGTTACGCCGCGTTTGGTGCGAATGAGTAATTGCTGATCCAGTTCGCCTTCCAGAGTGGCAACCTGCTGGCTCAGCGCGGGCTGCGCAATATGTAATACTTCGGCTGCCTGAGTCAGGCTTCCAATATCGACGATTTTTACGAAGTATTTCAGTCGTCTTAAGTTCATTTTGCCTCCTGTACGGATACCAGTGCCAACGCTGGATGTGATGTAGTCGAAGGAGTTGCAATATGCTTGCCAGTTTTAGTTAGGCTAAATGAAAGGTGCTAACAGGCTGGATAATAAGAGATTCTAATTACAACCGGGGTAATTATTACTGAAACAGTGGTTCGGGTGATGCCCCATGAAAGATGCATTGCACAGTTTTGGTGCAAATGCGCGTTTAAGTGCTTATCCCGGCAACAGATTGCTGAAATAGTCGGCAAACGATCGCGGCAGAACGATCCACCCTTTGACAAGGGCATGGGGCATCGCTAATATTCGCCCCGTTCACACGATTCCTCTGTAGTTCAGTCGGTAGAACGGCGGACTGTTAATCCGTATGTCACTGGTTCGAGTCCAGTCAGAGGAGCCAAATTTAGAAAAGCCTGCTTTTAAGCAGGCTTTTTGCTTTTCTGCCGACTGCACGCAATACACCACTCACCTTTCATTCAGACAAAACATTGCTTTGATAGCTGAACGCTTGCGTCCCCGACGCAGACGCAGTTTCCCCCTCTAAGGGTTCTGGCATTCCTGGTCAGCGCATTGTCTCGCTCAAGGCTAACGCTTACCTTGATTCAGGCATAAAGGTTTTCATCGCAGTGAAAGTGAAGATAAATCAACCTGGTTACGGGTTGTGGTTTGTCTGCAATGGCGTTGCTGGCTGGGATAAGAATAAATGGGCCTGTCATCGACAGGCCCATAAGCGTGATGTTGCGGCCATTACCTGCCGGTATTAAAAAAGGCCACGGTTTGCGTCAGCCGACGGGTCTGCTCTTCCAGCGCACTGGCCGCTGATACCGCATGCTGAACCAGCGAGGTGTTCTGCTGAGTGACTGCATCAATTTGCACAATCGCTTCGTTAACATGGCTGATGCCTTTGCTCTGCTCCTCGGTCGCGACAGATATTTCCGACATGATGTCCGACACACGTCGCACCGCTACAATCATCTCGTCGATACTGCTCCCGGCAACTTTGATTTGTGACGAGCCGTTGTTAACCCGCGTGACAGACTCTTCCACCAGCCCTTTAATTTCCTGCGCCGCCTGCGAACTGCGTAGTGACAAGCTGCGCACTTCACCCGCAACCACCGCAAACCCTCTGCCCTGTTCACCCGCTCTGGCCGCTTCAACTGCCGCATTCAGCGCCAGAATGTTGGTCTGAAACGCGATGCCATTGACCACCTCAATAATGCTCGCGATTTTCCCGGCGCTTTCGGAAATACCGTTCATGGTTTCATTCATACTCTGCATTACCACCCCGCCGCGCGAGGCAATGTCCACGGCTTCACTCGCCAGATGACGTGCCTGCCCGGCGTTCTCCGCGTTTTGTTTCACGGCGGCGGTGATCTGTTCCATGCTGGAAGAAGTACGTTCCAGCGACACCGCCTGCTGCTCAGAATGCGAGGCAATCTGTTGATTTCCGGCGACAATATCATGCGTGCTGGTGTTGATTATCTCCGCCCCTTCACGGATGTCTTTAATCACGGCGGTCAGTTGCTCGCGCATCACACCCATTTCATGGATCAGGCTTGAGCTGTCCCCGGCTTTTTTATCCACCGTCTGCGAAAGATCCCCGGCAGCAATCCGCGCGGCAACATCAACGGCATAGCGGGGTTCGCCCCCAAGCGCCAGCAATGTTCCCCGGTTGATGAGATAGACGATGACCGACAACAGAATACTGATAGCCACAAACTCAATCAGGTTCTGGTAGAGCGAAACCCGGAATGCCGCGTCGATATCATCCACATAAAGACCGGTGGTAATTATCCATCCCCAGGGCGTCCATGGAATGCTGTAAGCGATCTTCGGCTGAGCTTGCGTATCGCCAGGGCGTGGAAAAACGTAAGCGGTAAACCCCCCCTCATTATTACGAGTAACCGCAACCATATCTCTGAAGATATAAACGCCATTCGCATCTATAACCTCCGGTCCCTGGCCAATTAGCTTGGCGTTGATCGGATGCATAATCACCTGCGCCTGGGTATTCAGAATGGTGAAGTATCCCGCCTCCCCATAGCGTAAATCTTTAATTAATTGGGTTGCGCGCTGCTGCGCTTCCTGTTGGGTGATTGCCCCTTTGTCAGCCAGCGCGGCCTGCGTTTTTACGATACTGAGCGCCAGTTGAGAAACATGCTGCAACTCGTTTTTCCGCAGTGCCAGTTGGTCTTCTTTGACCGTAAAAGAGCTGTAGAGCAGTGTTCCGGCAAGGCATACCAGTGCCACGATGAGAGGGAGCCAAAGTTTTTGCGCGAGGGATAGTTTCATGGCATGAGTACCTATTGTTGTTTTATATGGCGGGTACAGCATCGGCTTCGGGAGTTCGAACCGCGCCTTATCCCTATATCGGAAATAAAAAAAAACGAGTTAATCGATAGAAGTTGTATATTTTTTCCAACTTAATTGTTTTTAGGTTAAAAGAAAGTAACCATCTAATAAATAAAGTGTTATTTTTCGCCGGATTAATTCATCCGACGAAAGTCTTATTCATAAATAAGAACGCGGTCACACTCGCGCGCGAAGGCGCCACAGGGAGGGTTTCGGCAATCCCGCAGCATTAGCTGATGGGTCATCACCGTTTTTGTGCGGCCTGCTCAGAAACGGGCTTACGAGCAGGCTTTTGACGTGTTGCGCTGAGCTTGCGTATGCGACAGTTTTTTCAACATCTTCTGCAACCACTGTGCCGCCCCTCGCTTGCCGCTGCGTTTATGGGAATAAATCTTCACCTCAAACGGGGGAACCGCAAAAGGCAGCGCAAAAATGGTGATTTTGGCCGACTGCTTCAATGTCTCCGCGGCCGAACGCGGAAGCGCCATCAGCAGATCGCTATTGGCGATAATAAAAGGCGCGCTGAGCATCGAGGGCGTTTTTATTGCCACCTGCCGCGTATAGCCCAGGCGTTCAAGTTCACTATCCAGCACGCCTTTGTCCTCATTCCACGGCGTCACCACCAGGTGGCGCGCGGCAAGGTAATCTTCCAGCGTTAATTGTTGCCTGAGTTGATTGCTGATAACGACATATTCATCTGCAAACCAGCCGATCTCGTCGAGCTCCGCGTGGCGAATATCCTGCGGCGCGCTAAACCCCAGCGCAAAATCCACTTCTCCTGCCAGCAGTTCATTGAGCGCCGGACGATGAGGCAAATAGCGAAATTCGAAACGCAGACCGGGAGCCGTATGCTGCAATTCAGCCATTAGCGCGGGAAAAATACCAAACGCGGTGAAATCAGTGATCGCAACCTGCAAACAGTCTGTTGTCGTCGTGGGATTAAATTCCGCTTGTGGGGTGAGCTCGTGGTTGAGATGTGCTAATGCCGAAGCGATGGCGGGCGCCAGTTGAGTGGCATAGACGCTTGGACACATAAAGTGCCCTTCCCGGTAAAATAGCGGGTCATTGAGCGTCACACGTAACCTTGAAAGCGCGTGACTCAGCGCCGAGGTGCTCATCGCCAACTCTTCCGCCGCCTGGCGCACAGAGCGATGGCGATAGATCGCGTCGAAAACAGGTAACAGGTTTAAATCAAGACGCCGTAACGTTGGATGCATAATATTCATCGACCGGTGATTTCATTGCACTTAATTCTTTGCACAATACCGCTTATGCTTGCGGCCATCAATTTTGAACGCCCGGTAAAACAACAGGAAAAGCAATGAGCATCACCATCCGCCCAGCACGCCCGACAGACGCAAACGCCATTTTTGAGATGATTTATGAACTGGCGGTGTATGAAAAAGCGCCTGAAGAAGTGATCACCACTGCGGATGAGATCCGCGAAACCCTGTTTGGTGCAGAGAGTAAAACGGAAGCCTTAATCTGTGAAATCGAAGGTAAAACCGTGGGTTATGCAGTTTTCTTTACCAGTTATTCGACCTGGCTTGGCCGCAACGGCATTTATATGGAAGACCTCTACGTTTCGCCCGATTTTCGCGGTAACGGTGCAGGAAAAGCGATGCTGCAAAAGATTGCGCAGTACGCCGTTGAGCGTCGCTGCGGACGGCTGGAATGGAGTGTGCTCGACTGGAACCAACCCGCCATCGATTTTTACCAGAGCATCGGCGCGCGAGCGCAAAGTGAATGGGTGCGTTACCGTCTGGATGGCGAAGCCCTGCTGAAATTCGCCGAAAGCCCCCGCGCTTAATCTTTCCTCGTCAACCCGCCACGGCGGGTTTTTGCTTACCGTTCATTGGGTTCGTCTCACGCCTCGCTTAAAGATCCGGCACTTGCTGCCGATAAAAACTGTGCAGTTATACTTATAGCTGTTCTCTGGTTGTTTTTTCTACAATAAAGGATTTACAGCATGGATCCGATACAAATTGCATCATTAGCCAGCAGCCTTGACTCTTATCAGCTTGATAATCAAGTCAATACGCTGGTGCTGAAAAAAGCGCTTGATACACAGAAATCGATCGCCAGCGACTTGATTCAGCAGATCCCGCAGTTACCTTCCAACCCGGCAATCGGTCGTAATATTAATACCACCGCATAGTCCGGTTTGCTGGCTGACGTTTGTGGTAACAGCGCCAACCGGCAACGCTTGCAAGCCCGCTTCGTGCGGGCTTTTTTGTTTCTTCACTTGCCTGGGATGTTAAATCGGCGTAGCCTCTGCCGAATTAAAACCTATCGGTCTAAATTATGAATGGCGAAACAGCAGCACTGCAAAAACCCCGCCGTGGGCGGCCGCCGAAAGTCGAGCGCGACTTTACCGATACCCGCCAGGAGCTGATCCGCTCGGGTCTTGAGGTGCTAACGGAAACTGGCTATCTGTCGGCGGGCATTGACGCGGTGATCAAAAATATCGCAGTTCCTAAAGGCTCGTTCTATCACTGCTTTAAAAGTAAGCAGGAGTTTGGCATGGCGGTGCTGGCTGCCTATGGCGACTTTTTCGCCCATAAACTGGATAAATTTTTAACGGATACCCAACTCTCCCCGCTGCAACGCATGGCGGCTTTTGTGCACCATGCTGGCCTGGGAATGGCGAAATACGCTTTCCGCCGTGGTTGTCTGGTGGGCAACCTGTTGCAGGAAACGCCACTTTTACCGGAAGTCTTCCCGGCGCGCCTGAAAGCCATCCTCGCCGACTGGGAAACGCGCGTCGCAACGTGTCTGGATGAAGCAAAATCCTGCGGCGAATTGCCGCAAGACGCTGCCAGCCATGAACTGGCCAGTGTGTTCTGGTCCGGCTGGGAAGGCGCAGTGATGCGCGCCAAGCTGTTCCGCTCCGTCAAACCGCTGGATCAGTACTGGGAATTCTTTCGCCACAGCATAACAACTGCCCCTGCAGCGTGAAGCATGACAGGGGATGGAGCATCTGCACAGGACGGCAAAACGCCGAAAACACACCTCATCCGACGAGGAAAACGCAGTCATGAAAGCATTAGTTCTGGAACAGAATGAGAATAAAACCCTGGCGGAAGTGAAAGAGATCGCCCTGCCTGCACTGGGCGAGGGCGACGTTCGGGTCGATATTGACTGGTCCAGCCTTAACTACAAAGACGCGCTGGCTATCACCGGTAAAGGCAAAATCATTCGCCAGTTCCCCATGGTGCCAGGCATTGATTTTTGCGGCCGCGTGAGCGAAAGCCGCGATGCGCGCTTTGTTCCCGGCCAGGCCGTGATCCTCACCGGCTGGGGCGTGGGCGAAAATCACTGGGGTGGGCTTGCCGCCCAGGCCTGCGTAAAAGGTGACTGGCTGGTTGCCCTGCCGGAAAGCTTAAGTGCGCGTAATGCGATGATCATCGGCACCGCAGGTTTTACGGCGATGCTGTGCGTAATGGCGCTGCAAGAGGCCGGGATTAAACCGCAGGATGGCACTGTGCTGGTCACCGGTGCCAGCGGCGGCGTGGGCAGCACCGCTGTCGTGCTGCTGAAGGCGCTGGGCTACACCGTTGCCGCCGTGACCGGGCGTGAATCGACCCATGATTTTCTGCGTAATTTAGGTGCTGATGAGATCCTGCCGCGCAGCGATTTTGAACAGACCCGCCCGCTGGAAAAACAGCTGTGGGCCGGTGCGATTGATACCGTTGGCAACCACGTGCTGGCAAAAGTGCTGGCACAGACTAACTATGGTGGCTGCGTTGCCGCATGCGGTCTGGCTGGCGGTTTCGAGCTGCCGACCACCGTCATGCCGTTTATTCTGCGAAACGTCCGTTTGCAGGGCGTGGATTCCGTGATGGTGCCCACCGCGCAGCGCGGTGCCGTGTGGGAAAATCTCGCACGCACGTTGCCAGAAAGTTACTACCAGCAGGCCGCAACCGAAATTGCGCTGGAACAGGCTCCGGCAATCGCCGCCGATTTTCTGAGTAATAAAATCCAGGGCCGTACGCTGGTGAAAATCAGCGGCTAACCTGCTTTCCGGCGTGCGCCGTCGCGCCGGATCCTTCCCTCATCCGTTTCCTCCGAATCCCGTTGCGCATTGCTTTCGTTTCACATTCCTGTGACATACTATCGGCTACAGCCGTAGAGCAGATAAGGAGATAAAGATGAATAATAAGGGTGCAAATCTGACCCCGGAGCAAGCGCTGGATCAACTTGAAGCGCTGTATGATCGTTCCGTTGAAGCCCTTCGTCAGGCGATCGCTCGCTATATCGACGACGGTCAGCTTCCCGATACCGAAGCCCGCGCACAAGGGTTATTTGTCTATCCGCAGTTATCCGTAAGCTGGAATGGTAGCGCGACGAACCCACCGAAAACCCGCGCCTACGCCCGCTTCACCCATTCGGGCTGTTACACCACCACCATCACCCGCCCTTCGCTGTTTCGTCCCTATTTACTCGAACAATTAACACTGCTGTGCCAGGACTACGGCGCACATATCGAGGTGGGGTTATCCGCCCATGAAATCCCGTACCCCTACGTGATTGACGGTTCGGAGCTGACACTGGACAGATCAATGAGCGCCGGCTTAACGCGCCACTTCCCCACTACCGAACTGGCGCAGATTGGCGATGAGACCGCCGATGGCTTGTTCCACCCGACCGAGCTTTACCCGCTTTCCCATTTTGATGCGCGCCGCGTGGATTTCTCGCTGGCGCGGCTGCGCCACTACACCGGCACGCCGGTTGAACATTTCCAGCCGTTTGTGCTGTTCACCAACTACACGCGTTATGTCGATGAGTTTGTGCGCTGGGCCTGCAGCGAGATCCTCAACCCAGATAGCCCGTACGTCGCGCTCTCCTGCGCAGGTGGTAACTGGATCACTGCCGATACCGAAGCGCCGGAGCAAGCCATTTCCGACCTGGCGTGGAAAAAACACCAGATGCCGGCCTGGCACCTGGTCACCGCCGACGGCCAGGGCATTACGCTGATTAATATTGGTGTTGGCCCGTCAAATGCGAAAACGATTTGCGATCATCTGGCCGTGCTGCGCCCGGATGTCTGGCTGATGATTGGCCACTGCGGCGGCCTGCGTGAAAGCCAGTCGATTGGCGATTACGTGCTGGCGCATGCTTATCTGCGTGACGACCATGTGCTGGACGCCGTGCTGCCGCCGGATATTCCGATCCCGAGCATCGCCGAAGTGCAACGTGCGCTGTACGACGCCACCAAAGAAGTGAGCGACATGCCGGGTGAGGAAGTCAAACAGCGGTTGCGTACCGGCACGGTGGTGACCACCGACGATCGCAACTGGGAACTGCGTTATTCCGCCTCCTCACTGCGCTTTAACTTAAGCCGCGCGGTGGCGATAGATATGGAAAGCGCCACTATTGCCGCGCAGGGTTATCGCTTTCGCGTACCGTATGGCACTCTGCTCTGTGTTTCGGATAAACCGCTCCATGGCGAGATCAAACTCCCCGGCCAGGCCAACCGTTTTTACGAAGGGGCGATTTCCGAGCATTTGCAAATTGGCATCCGCGCCATCGACCTGCTCCGCGCCGAGGGCGACCGCCTGCACTCGCGTAAATTACGCACCTTTAACGAACCGCCATTCAGATAACAATTAAAAAGGATTAACCATGCAAACCCCTTCACCGTTACAAGCGTTACGCGATCAGTTGGTCGCGCTGGAGCTTGACGGCATGATTGTTCCGCGCGCCGACGCGCACCAGAGCGAAGATTGCGCGCCGCATGACAATAAACTCCAGTGGCTCACCGGCTTTACCGGTTCTGCCGGGCTGGCACTGGTGCTGCGTGATAAGGCGCTGCTGTTCGTGGATGGCCGCTATCAGGTGCAGGTGCGCAGCGAAGTGAATCGCCATGATTTCGAGATCCACCATCTGCACAACGAGCCGCTGGACCAGTGGTTAAACGCCTCGCTATCTGCCGGCAGCCGCATCGGCTTTGAGCCGCTGCTGATGGTCAACAACCAGTTTCAGGCGCTGAACGCCACGCATTGTGAACTGGTCGCCCTGGATAGCGATCCGTTCGATGCGATCTGGGCCGATCGCCCGGCGGCACCGTGTGGTGTGATTCGTGAAATGCCGCTGGAGATCAGCGGTGAAAGCAGCGCCGATAAGCGCACGCGCATCGCGCAGGTGCTGGCGGAAAAAGGGGCTGATTACCTGGCAATCACGCTACCGGATAACATCGCCTGGCTGCTGAACATTCGCGGTTCGGACATTGCAATGAACCCGGTGGTGCATTCATTCTCCCTGCTCAGCCGCGAGGGAGAGGTCGAATGGTTTGTTAACCCGCAGAAAACCGCCGGTTTATCAACGCAACTGACCTCAACGCTGACACTGCACGATTTCGAGGACTTCCTGCCGCGTTGCCAGCAAATCGCCGCCGGAAAACGCATCCTGCTTGATGGCGACTTCGCGCCGGTGGCGCTGCGTTTCGCCATTGAACAACAGGGTGGCGAAGTGCTGTGGAGCGCCGATCCCATTACCTTTATCAAAGCGCATAAAAACGCGACTGAACTGGCAGGCTACCGCGAAAGCCATCAGCAGGATGGCGCAGCGTGGGTGAATTTCCTCGCCTGGTTAGCGCGTGAAGTGCCAGCGCGCGAAGCGGCGGGTAACCCGGTGACCGAACTGGAAGCACAGCAAAAGCAACTGGCCTTCCGCCAACAGCAACCCGGCTTTATTGAACAGAGCTTCAGTACCATTTCAGCCTCCGCCAGCAACGCAGCGATGTGCCATTACCACAGCAGCGAAAAAACGAACAAAGCCATCACCCGCGCTAACTTCTATTTGAATGATTCCGGCGGCCAGTACCATAACGGCACCACTGACACGACGCGTACGCTGTCGTTTGGCGCACTCAATGCCCAGCAGCGGCTGCACTACACCGCCGTGCTGAAAGGCTTTTTGTCGATGCTTACTCTGCAATTTCCTGCCGGCACGCACGGGCACCAGTTGGATGCCTTTGCTCGCCGCGCGCTGTGGGACTTAGGGCTGGATTTCGACCACGGCACCGGGCACGGCGTTGGTCATCAGTTGCTGATCCACGAGCAGCCGCAACGCATTGCGAAAAAGGTCAACCCGTGGCCGCTGTCGGCGGGCAATATCATGACCATCGAGCCGGGCTACTATCTGGCGGACAGCTACGGCATTCGCATTGAAAACCAGGTGGAAGTGGTGGAAAGCCAGCCGGGATTCTGCCGCTTTGCTTCGCTGACGCTTGTCCCCATCGATTTAAACCAGGTGGAGTGGAACCTGCTGAGCGAACAAGAGCAGCAGTGGCTGGATGACTATCACCAGCGAGTGCGCGAAACGTTGTCACCGCTGATTGATGACGACGCCCGCTCGTGGCTGTTTGCCGCCACTGCGCCACTGCGCGTACAGGCAAGCTAAGTGTCCGTTTCATTCACAAACCCGCTGCGGCGGGTTTTTATTTTAACAGCGCAGGCGTAATGACTATTCAGCGTTTTTTTTGCCAGCTTATCGACGCTCGAACTGCTAAGCATGGTGTTCAGCGTTACGGTGTCGATACTTTTTATTCTGTGGATTATTTTTGGCTTCCGGAAAAAATAGTGCCTTCGTGGTGACAATTTAAGGACGTGAGCAAAGATATTCTGCCAACCATTTGCTTGGGAGTGGCGAGCGTTTTTGGCATGACGAATCACTACCGATAAGAACGTCTTTGTGCAGGCTTTTCACGCCGACGAGTTTAAAGCGGGCAACAGCATCTCTGCTTGTTACCGGAAAAACGCTCCGCAAAAACGCATTGTGACGGGCAGGAAAGTAACGCGGGCTGTAAGAGCGCAGAAAAGCAAAAAGCCTGCTTAAAAGCAGGCTTTTCTAAATCTGGCTCCTCTGACTGGACTCGAACCAGTGACATACGGATTAACAGTCCGCCGTTCTACCGACTGAACTACAGAGGAATCGTGTGAACGGGGCGAATATTAGCGATGCCCCAGGCCCTTGTCAAAGCCTGATTTTCACATTTTGGCGCGTTTGACGAATTATTCTCCATTCTGTGCAGAAATGGTGCTTTTTTGCGGCTTCGGGTACTTCCACAGCCAGCGCCCACTAACCATTCGCCAGTAAAAAAGCGCACCGCGCACCGCCCAGTCAAGGAACATGCCGAGCCAGACACCAACCACCCCCATACCGAGCATAATCCCCAGGGTATAACCGGCAACAACGCGACAACCCCACATCCCAAGCATCGACACCCACATGGCGAAACGGGCGTCGCGGGCGCCTTTTAGTCCGGCTGGCAGAACCCATGACGCCGCCCAGATGGGCATAAACGCCGCATTAAGCCAGAGAAGCACTTTAACCACCTCTTTTACATCGTCTTCCTGGGTGTAAAACGAGGCGAAAAGCCCGGCAAACGGTGCGGTTCCCCAGGCAAGCATCGTCAGTAACAGCGTCGATAGCCAGAATACATGGCGCAACTGGCGCTCAGCCTGGCTTATCTGCCCTTTGCCCAACCGCTTACCAGTGATAATCGTAGAGGCGGAACCCAGCGCATTACCTGGCAGGTTGATCAACGCTGCCACGGAAAAAGCGATAAAGTTACCGGCGATAACGTTGGTGCCCATTCCGGCAACGAACATTTGCGTCAGCAGCTTGCCGCCGTTAAACAACACCGATTCGATACTGGCAGGAATACCGATCCCCATCACTTCCCAGATGATGCCGAAGTTGAGCTTTTCGAAGTAACTTTTTAACGGAATGCGCAGTGCCGGGTTAAAACCAATCATTAGTACCCAGATAATCGCCACCGCGCCAATATAACGCGAAATGGTCAGCCCCAGCCCAGCCCCGGCGAAACCCATACCTTTCCAGCCGAAAAGGCCATAGATCAGCACGCTGCTGATAATAATATTAAGGATGTTCATGCCACCGTTAATCAGCAGCGGGATTTTGGTGTTACCCGCGCCGCGCAGTGCACCGCTGCCAATCAATGCAATAGCCGCGGCTGGATAGCTGAGGACCGTCAGCTCAAGGTAGGTCAGCGCCAGCGCTTTAACTTCCGCCGTTGCCGCCCCGGCGATAAAATCGATGATTCCCGTACCGTAGTAGTGAATGACCGCCGCCAGCACAATCGAAAATAGAGTCATGATCACCAGCGACTGACGCGTCGCCGCCCTCGCCCGTTCGCCGTCCAGCTTACCGAGACTGAACGCCACCACCACCGTGGTTCCCAGGTCGATAGCCGCGAAAAACGACATCACCACCATGTTAAAACTATCGGCAAGCCCGACCCCCGCCATCGCCTCTTTGCCCAGCCAGCTTACGAGGAAGGTGCTGAGCACGCCCATCATCAGAACACAGGTGTTTTCGAGGAAGATAGGTATGGCAAGGGGGGTGATTTCTCGCCAGAACAAAACACGGTAGCTTTTACGCTTTCTGTACCACGGCGTGCGCATAACAGCCTGGCGAAGAGGAGTAACGACGTTCAAATTGGTCCTTAGCCGCGAAAGGTGAAATTACATTTCAAATGATGGGGGAGAAACCCTGATCCTGCAAAGCATTTCCGCAGAAAACAATGATGACGAGCTCAAATTGTCGATGGATTCAGCAGTCAAAACACCCTGCGAGAAATGAGGTTTGACAAAAGATTTTTCGCCGCTAAGATAAGCCTCCACAACGATTCCTCTGTAGTTCAGTCGGTAGAACGGCGGACTGTTAATCCGTATGTCACTGGTTCGAGTCCAGTCAGAGGAGCCAGATTGAGAAAAGCCTGCTTTTAAGCAGGCTTTTTGCTTTTATCGCTCCGCTAAGCAGAGCGATAAGTTTTTCCCCCTTCCAGAAAGCGCATGCCACCTGCGCAACCTCGCGCTGAATCTGTAACGTAATCCATTGAAAAATTTTTACTTACCTTAATCCAGAGCTCACTGCTTGCAGAAATTATCAACATGCGTAATCAATACCGCGCGACAGAACGACAAAAACGTGTGACCAGCACGACAGGTAAAGTTGCTCGCCAATCACGCAGCGTCTATCAAGGCCAAACATTTCAGGGTTAACCACCATGCGCAACCGTTTTACGACTCGCCTGGCAAAACGTCTTTTCGCCACCGCACTCCTCCTGTTTACTGTTGCAGGCCATGCTGATGTTGTAGAGCATCCCCCGGAATACCAACAGATTGACGGGCTGATAAGAGAACCGCTTTTGCTTGCGGTGACCTTAGATAATGGTCAGCCGGCCGTGCTGGATGCGTTTGTGACCCGCATGACCAGCCAAACGCCTCAGCCTATCGTGTTAATCACTAATGGAACCGTTGGCACTGCAGAATTTGATCGCTGGATAATCAACCCGAACCGTTATGCCGCAACGGCTATCGCCTTTGCGCGCCACGGTTATGCAGCAGTTGTGGTTCTGCGCCAGGGCTACGGGCAATCAAGCGGTGCGGCGGAGTATGCCGATGGCTCATGCGCGCAACCTTTACATCAGCAGGCCGGGGAGCAAGACACCCGTAACCTGCTTGCCGCTTTCAATGCCGTGCGCCACCTGCCGTGGGCTGCACCCGATAACGCGATCCTCGCCGGGATGTCCGCAGGCGGTTTTGCGGTGATTGCTACTGGCGCGGCTAATCCACCGGGCGTTAAGGCAGTGATCAATTTCGACGGCGGAAGGGGCGCAATTGACGGGAAATCACTCTGCGATAGAGCCGGTCTGCTGAACGCTTACGCACGTTACGGGAAAACAGCGCAGATCCCGTCCCTGTGGCTGTATGCTAAAAATGATAAATCCTTCCCGCCAGCGATGGGCAAAGAGATGTTCGATGCCTATCAGCAAGAAAACCATACGGCGCAATTCATCACGATGCCCGCTTTCGGCAATAACGGCCATGTCTTTATGGATTCAGCGCCGGAGAGTTTCTGGTGGCAGACGGTGGCCGCCTTTCTAAAACAGCAGCATTTACCGGTCAGCGAAGCTGTGCCTCTACCCAAAACGCAGCTGGCTGCACCGCCCGCACTCAATGCCACCGGGAAGAAGGCGTTCTCAGAATATGCAGCAGCACAACGCTATGAAAAAGCCTTTGCCACGGACGAGGACGGCGACTGGGGCGCTGCGTACTGGGCCAGAAATAGCCATGAAGCCGCAAAAACGGCGCTCAGTATCTGTCAACAGGAGCAACGTCCGGGCGCAGCAAAATGCACGGTGTACGCCATTAATAACCGTGTCGTAACCGAAAAGACGCCTTAGACTCGAACAGAACCCCGTCGCAGAGAAAACGCATTCACCATGGGTTGCCAGAACAGCAACCCATTCGGTGTCTGATCATAACCCGAAAGTGCTTCCATTGAATATCGTTTATGCATCTTGTTTGCGTGACCCATGTTTATAAAATGCTGCCGGATAAGTTTTCTCGTAATACCCTTTCATTTCACCTTCATCAAGTGAAAGAGCCTGACGCAAATGAAACGAACATAAAATAACGGGGGCAATGAACACCACAACGGCAGCGGAAATAACGGTAAACGGAACCACGCCCAATAAACTGATATACCAGCCAGCAATGGACACGCCAAAAGGATTCGCCAGGCTGGATAAAAAGCCGGCCATAGCGCTCATTCTCGTTCGGTAATCCCGCGGTGTGGCCGTTGAACGCAGCGTACTGAGGTTGACATTAATAAAAATAAACGACATGCCGCACAAGAACGCCAGCACAATAGAAATATAGATATTTCCCATCAATACAATCGCCATAACGCTACAGCCCAACAGGATAAAGCCGAATAAAACATTATTGAGCCGCCCCACCCACTCTCTTACAATGGCGTTAATATAAAGACTGCTAACAATCAGCCCCAGAGCAAATGAGAATTCGAATGCGCCAAGATAGCTGGCGGGAAGCTTTAATTCAGAGCTAATCCAGTATGGTATCGTCACGGAAAAGAAAGGGAACATTGTAAAGTTAATGACAGAAGAGACCAATGCAATATGAAACTCGGATTTAACATGATAAATCGCTTTAAATGCTCCTTTCGTTTTATGAAACCAGGTCTCCTTTTCACCCGTTGAAATGGCGTCAATATCATATTTAAAGAATAAAATAACAAATGCAATGCAGGACAAAACATAAAACAACGCCGAAATAGACAGTGCGACGCCTGCTGAAAAAAGCGAAATAAACGAAGCCGCAATCACTGGGCCTATCAACATAATAAGGGAATTGATGGTCGAGCGGTGCGATACGGCTTGCGTTACTTCCCCTTCTGCAACGAGATCGGGAATTAACCCCATAATTGTCGGTTCACGCACAGATGAGATAGCACTCATCACGACCAGCCCCGAGGTGATAGCCACCAGGTTGAAATAACCCAGATAACTTGCCAGGCAGAATAACGCGATTACCCCTAAAACAGCGAACTGGCAACCGATAATAAACTTGATTCGATGGAAGTGATCGCCAAATGACGACAGAAACGGTTTAAGGTAAATCTCTGCCGCCACGGATATCGCAATCAGTGAAGAAAAAGCGACTGCCGAGTGCGTGGCTTGCAGGCACCACCAGGCCATGGCCAGGCGAAAAATATGCCCCGAAACCATGCCCAGCGATGTACCCGTCTGTAATAAGAAGAAACGGGGTCCGAGGCGCATTAACACATCAATTTTCATACTGCCCATCCTATTGCCGCAAATTTTGCTTTTCGCTTTGTGTCAGCCTCATAATCCCGCCGGTAAGGTTAATAACGTGGGTAAGACTCTGATCCTGAGGAAACAGGATAGACCGTTTGCCATGGCTTGCGGATTTGCAGGAACACACTATCAGTTGATCCTGCATAAATAATGAGGCTATTAGTAAGTACTTTCCCCATCCCGGTAATTATCTTAATCGCTTCCCCGCTACGCCACTACCGCTTGCCCGATTCCAGACAGTTGCGAACCGCATCACTTAAACGTATGTTGATAATCATTCTGCTGGTTATTCATTGCGTTAGATAATGAGGAAAAATGGAATCATTATTTGTTTACGGTACACTTCGCCCCAGCCATGCGAATGCTTATATTCTGGAAAATATCGGTGGAGAGTGGGTACCGGGTTACGTTACGGGAACGTTTTACGAATTTGGCTGGGGAGCCGCCGCTGATTACCCAGGCCTTGTGCTGGATAAAGATGGCCCCCGGATTGATGGTTATCTGTTTTTGTCCACTAACCTGGCGGGGCATTGGCCGATGCTGGACGAATTTGAAGCGGGCTACGATCGTGTTCAGGTGGATGTGAAGACGCTCGATGGCAAGCAAGTGACGGCATGGATTTATCAACTGCAGCCGCAAAATAAGGCATAGCAGCGCGGTGACTAACGGTTCTTATCGCACAATGCCTCATGATTGGGGCTAGTCTGCTGCGCTATCGTGGTGAGCTAAGCCCTCCTTTTGAGGCGCTTCTGCCTCGTTAACCGTTAAGCCACAAAATGCTTGCGGCTTACGAAACACCGGGACGTAGTTGATGAAAACAAAACAGTGGAATACCGGTGGTATCACCTCTCGCAGGGGCAGTCGCTCGTCAGCAGAGGAAGCCCCATTGTGGTTAGCCATGTTGAGTTGAACTCACACCAGGCAGCACTATTTTTCGTTTTTCAAACGACACACCATCAATGATACTCATATTGTAAGCCTGGTTGAGCGACGCTATTTAAATATGAAATAGGATCTGATGGACGTTTTTAAAAACGTTTATATAAAGAACCTGATATATTATCGCATGCTATGAGTTATTTTTAATTCGGGGCTTTATTAACAGCAATAAAAAGCTGTCATCACCATTTTTACTTCCGCGCACGCAGATCGCGACAAGAGAAATTATAAGGCCAATCAAATGACGTTAGAAATTTTAAATTATCTCATTCAGATCGCATCAAATAACACCACACCTCTCTCAGAAGAACAGAAAAAAACGCATTATGATCACAACCCGCCTGATGATGAGTTATCCGCCTTTATTGCGGCATTCTCGTCAAAAAAAGCAAATGCCGATATTCTGTCAAAAATGAAATATCGCTTACAGCTACTTTCAACTGCACAAACAGATGCCAAAAAAGCAGAAGAGATGTTGCTAGCCAACATATCACCCGAGAAAGAAGCGTTCCCATTAATTGATTTTACAGACTGGCCAATTGTCCGCTACGCTGTTTCAGGCGAATTACAAACCGCGGAATCAGAGGACTATTTCAACAACATCTCTTCGGCGGCGGCAACAATACGTTCCGCGATTGTCGATTGCGAATGTGCTAAAGGGACACCGACATTCTCTATTCTTGAAAAAGTCCTGGCGCTAAACAGTGCGTTACCCGAACGGTACAAAGCGATGGCAAATATCCTCTACTAATGTTTTCCACGTTCGGGGATGTTTGCGATGTCCGCTTCCAGCTGTGAGCGGACATAAAAAATGCACTTTCGTGCTTTCGGAAATCACAGTAATAGAGGTTACTTACTCGTTGCCCCACTGATTCAGAAACGTCGCAATCTCATCAATACGAAGCGCGTCGATACCCGCTTCATTAGCCATCTCTTGCTGCGCCTCTTCGCTGATTTCTTCGTTATTCATCAAACGGGTAATCAGCAGTTGGAAATAGTGTGCCAGCGCATCACGTTCTGATTCTTTTACCGTTTTTTCGGTTTCCGTCGAATACTCATCCACGATGTCATAAAATTTAAGCGGTACTTCGTTATTCATAAATCCCCCCAGAGGTAGATATTGTACAGTGGTTATTACCACATCAAATCATCGGGCACTTTAAAATCGGCATATGGATCATCTTCATCTTGCGCTTCCTGACTGAGCGCACTGTTTAATACAATACTGTTCGCATCCCGCTGGGCGATTTTATCGGCTACGACTGCAGGAATAATCGCGTATTCACTCTCACCATTGGCATCCACAACTAAACGAGCAATCGCAAGGCGGCCACTGATCAGTTGTGCCTGTGTATTTTTATCCACCGCTATTTTTTTAATTAACTTATTATCGGTGAAATTAAAATCAATATTGCCTTTGGCAATAGTGATCCTGTTCATTTCAATAAGTTGTTTCACCTGCGCTTTATATTCTTTTGATAACGCAGCTTGTTTTTGTTGCTCATTTAACTGCTTATCGCGCTCAAGCTGTGCTTTTTTATTTTCTTCCACTGCCTCTCTTGCCTCACGAGCCTGGACGCGTGATTTTTTGGCAGTGCGTTGGACTTTGGCCATTTTCTTACTGGTTACTAATCCCGCTTTGAGCATCTGCTCTTGTAAGGTGAGTTTTGTCATTTTCGTCTGTAAACCGGTTGAACAATGTGTCGGATTATAGCTGTAATTGCTGCCAGGAGACCAGATTGCGGAATCTACTCATTACCCGCGAAGAGCAGACATTGCGCTCGCCATTCCACATACACCATGGCGCGAAAGCTTTGCCCTGGCGGGCCAGATTGAGCAGAAAAGTGGATACCATGGCGCACAGTAAACGATGCCGAAACAGGGTTTATAAAAACGCCGGTTTCGGCAGCAAACCACTCTGCTTTTAGACTTTAAGCAGCTTGACCGTTGCATCCACGTCTATCTCGTCTTCAGAAAAGATGAAGGTCGTTCCCTGAAAGGTGGTGATTGCCAGTTTTTTTAGCGAGCGCATTTCACCAGGCTTAGTATCCGATTTCGGCCTTATACTCCCCATCAGCGCGCCAACAGACAGCACCGCATTCTCTTTATCGATGCGGGTATCGGCAGAAACTTCCTCGCTGTACACCAGATAAGATTTGATCGAAGTGAGCTTAATTCGTTCACCTGCGATAAAAATGTATTTGCTTTCCGGCACCACTTTCACTGCATAAGCAGACAACCCTTTGTTGTTTGTCGTGGGTTCGAAAGTTACCGCCGCATCTTTTTTTATCAACTCAGGGTTGGCGACCTTAATCACATGAAAGTAACGGTTTTCCCCGTTTTCATCTTTGATAAATCCAAAACCTTTATCTTTAAACCAGGTTGTGATCTTTCCGTTCATCGCCTTACCACCTACTTAATCGTTCATTTGCTCTGTTTTTGCTGCGCGCAGTGTAAAACACAATGCCTGCGCCGACTACGTCTTTGGCTTAAGTGTTGGTGATAAATTTCTGCACTGCAAAGCGGAGTGCGGCGCTTGATAAAAGAGCCGCACAATCGGAAGGTTATACTTTTAACGGCAGCCAGGTTCAGCCTCCCGTCGCTTTCGGGAAAATCTCAAGGTTTTGGCTGACATCGTACATAGGGAAAACTAAAAAAGCTAAACCCGCCGCACCGTGCTCATATTGCACCGCCAGGTCTGCGTTGTGAGTAATAAACAGTTTATAGTTCCACCATCGGCAACCCGCACTCATATCGGGGGTGCAATTTCGGGACTTAGTGAATAACTCACCCTCTTTTGCCAGATAAAAGTAGCTCATATCCGTGTCAGCCGGCTTACTCGCTGATTCATCCAGCAGGATGAACGTTCTCTCACGCAACACATTGTTTTGCGCGTCGCGTGCTGTGACCTGCATTGACTTCGCCGGATAGTTAAAGCGTAACTCAACCACTACCGCTTTATCATCAATAACATAGAAAAGTTGGGCTAAGTCCCCTGCGCCCCAATATTTTTCCCCACTGGCTTTGACAGGTTTCGTCATGAAGCGGTAGGTGTCATGCGCCCGGATATCCTGGCGGTTCGCGTATTCTGCGTTATATTGCGTTTTTTGCGGGGAACTGATGCACCCGGCAAGTAAAACCGACAGCAATAGCGTTAACACTCTGTGCATTTATATCCCCAGTAAGTATTAATCCTGCATTTCGGCACAATTATGCTCTTTAAGCAAAATGATAGAAAATACATTTAGCTACCAAAAAAAGGGGGGCGGTGAAAATATACTACCAGGAAGAATCTGAAAGGCATAAAAAACTGAGTCTGGCACACGGCCAAACTCAGGTGATTCATACCCGCGTGAATGATGGGTTCAAATCATTGTACAGGTCTCATGTTTTAGCGACCGATTATTTCCACCACACTTCTGCCTGCACACCGACAGTAAATTGGTCGCTTTTCGCATCGGCGAATTCAAACTGACTAATGCCGTTATCCTTCACTTTTAGGTATGTTCCGTAGAAACGAATTTCCGGGCGCGAGGTCAATAAACTGGTGTCCACCTTCAGGGCGTGATAAAGCGTGGTTTTATAGCCTGACTCATGAAATTCATCCCCACCTGCTTTATTTTTTTGATCGAACCAGGCAAGCTCTACACCGGTTTGGTTAAAGCTATCCCAGATATAGGCTGGGCGAACGACGGCACGTACGGAATTAAAATCAGTATGCGCACCGGTGTTATAGTCGTAAATATCATTGCCGTGTGCATAAACCAAAGCGTGCGCCATAATGACATCCGGGAACAAGTAATTCTCGCCCTGTGAAACAACGCGAAATGCTTTACCGTTGGTGTGCTCGCCATAGTATTGATCGTTATAACCATAGGTCGGGTTCGAGTCAGAAATAAGCGCAAAGCCACTGGCGATCGAATTATCCGCTCCCTGCAGTGTCAGCTCATTAAATCCCCCGCTGTTAAAATTCTGCCGTAGGATAAGCCCGGCATGCCAGGCGTCTTTCACGCTGTAATAACTGCCGTCATTCTCGTTTTTATGATTATCATCGGTTTCGTTCGGCATGGCATAACGACCAAAGACCTCCAGCGTGGCTTTCTCCCACAAGGGAATTTCTTTATAACGCACTTCCGCGCTATTGGCGTTTACCTGTTGAGAATAACCTGAAGTAGTGTAATCCACCGCGTGAGCTTTAACATCTTCTCGTGTTACCGCGATATTCAGCTTACCCGGACCAAGCTGCCAGTTCTCAATCCCCAAACCAGAACCCGCATTGGTGCGATGGCTTTTCCAGTCCAGCATCTGGATTTCGTACACCGGCAAGTTATGCTTGCCTACCCAAAAATCGGCGTCAGGGGCGAATGGCAGAAAACCTTTCGTTGTCAGATAGATATCGGAGAACTGCAATACGTTTTCCGAGGTGCTGTCAAACCAGCCTGCGTTATATTGCTGGCCGACGTTGCCATCCAGCATCACAACCGCTTTCGCCACTTTACCGCCAGAATCGTAAACCTTCTGCGATAATTGCAGATCAAACCAGGCGCTGTTTTCCTGTCCAAAACGGCCCAAAGACCCTATCGCATAAGATTTTGGCGCGCCACGCGTACCGGTTGACCAACCAGAACGAAAATAGCCTGAATATTCAAAACCGATATCGTTTTTCACATATTTACTGATATCCGCCAGCGTCACGTCCTGCGCGGGCGTTGCGCCAGTGACTTTCGTCGCACTAGCAGGAACCACATGTGTTGATAGGGTAGTCGGTGTTTTATCGACACTTTTAATGCTGTTATTTGCCACGATGCCTGAAGCACTACTCTGCGACTCTTTATCAACATATTTTTTATATTGCAGTAGTTCTTGTTTCGTGGCTTTTAATTCCTGCTGGTTTTCCGCGAGTTGTCTCTCCAGTAATTCCAGCCGTTGTTCAACGGTTAATTTTGCGGCTATCGCACTATTAGAGATAATCGCCGAGGTGATTAACACGACAATCCATTTCAACTGGTATTTTTTATTTATTATCTTTTTTTCCATAAGTAAAGCCCCGATAAAGTAAGGTGACTGAGTTTTTTTGAGCAATAAAATTCCGCCTGACACATTGAATTCGTATCCGGTTATTCATTATTTTTTCATCGCCAGTGCGATGCCCGCACCGGTTATTTTACAGCGGTGTTACCGCTTAAATTTTTTGCATAACAAATCCGCCATCAGGATGACTGTTTATCCCCTAAAAATTGTTTGCCGCCATTAAGCAAGCAAAAAAAACCTGAATCGCTTTCCGGCGCTGTTAC
This sequence comes from Kosakonia quasisacchari, assembly GCF_004331415.1. Taxonomy (GTDB): domain Bacteria; phylum Pseudomonadota; class Gammaproteobacteria; order Enterobacterales; family Enterobacteriaceae; genus Kosakonia; species Kosakonia quasisacchari. Next base: position 40,548 of record NZ_SJOP01000019.1, on the reverse strand, counting down.
GCTCAGAAAATGATTCAGGTTTTGCCCGCATCGGGTAATAACGAATACAGTTACAATCCAACTTGTCTTGCCACAGAATACTGGCTTTTAATTCACTGACAAGTCTCGTAATACATTGCGACGTTAATTTGTGAACTCGCGCAGAGTTTCAAATCAATCACGCCAGCCCATCTCAGGTGCCACATGCTTAAGAATCGACTCAATCACATGCGCATTATAATCCACGCCCAATTGATTCGGCACTGTCAGCAGTAGCGTATCCGCTTCAGCAATGGCTTCATCCTTTTTCAACTGTTCGATCAATTTATCCGGTTCTGCGGCGTAGCTGCGGCCAAAAACAGCGCGAGTTTTCTCATCAAGGAAGCCGATTTTATCGCTATCGTCACGGCTGCCACCAAAGTAAGCCCGATCACGATCGTTCATCAGCGCAAAGATACTGCGACTGACAGAAACGCGCGGTGTGCGCAGGTGTCCTGCCGCTTTCCAGGCTTCACGGTAGGCACGAATCTGCTGCGCCTGCTGGATATGGAACGGTTCGCCGGTTTCATCATCTTTCAGCGTCGAGCTTTGCAGATTCATCCCCAGTTTCGCCGCCCAAACCGCTGTCGCATTCGAGCCTGCGCCCCACCAGATGCGTTCGCGCAAACCTTCAGACCAGGGTTCCGGGCGCAGCAACCCAGGCGGGTTCGGGAACATCGGTTGCGGGTTAGGTTTCGCAAACCCTTCTCCGCGCAGCACATCCAGAAACGTTTCCGTATGATGGCGCGCCATATCCGCATCGGTTTCGCCTTCCGCCGGCTGATAGCCAAAATAGCGCCAGCCATCAATAACTTGTTCCGGTGAACCCCGGCTGATACCCAGTTGCAAACGCCCGCCAGAAATCAAATCCGCCGCACCGGCATCTTCTGCCATATACAGCGGGTTTTCATAGCGCATATCAATAACGCCGGTGCCAATCTCTATTTTGTGCGTTTTGGCACCAATAGCAGCCAACAGCGGGAAGGGTGAACTGAGCTGACGGGCAAAGTGGTGGACACGAAAATACGCGCCGTCCGCACCGAGTTCTTCAGCGGCAACCGCCAGATCGATAGATTGCAGCAGCGTATCAGCCGCCGAACGCGTCGCGGATTGCGGCGAAGGTGTCCAGTGACCAAATGACAAAAATCCGATCTTCTTCATGGCGTTGTTGTCCTTCTGTTCAGAGAGGTAATCAGCAGACGGAGTGTCGTTTCCCGCCCAAGATTGCCCTACTCTACGCACTCCATGCGAAGAATAAATACCGATTGTTTAACCTAATGATTCAAATTAATTGATTAACCATTCTATAGCGGTTGTTTATCAATCGGGGTATTCACACCAGCCACGCTAATATTTACCGGCATACCGGAACGGCGCTCCAGTTCCTGGGTTGCACGGTTAGCATCAATGCCTTCGCCTTTCATCAGCGCATGTAGCACCGGGGTGGCAGGCAGCGGCACTTTGTTGCTGGACTCAAATTCGGCGCGATTGCGGGATAGCGGCTCGTGCACTTCCACCCAACTGCTGCCATCCGGCTCGGTGGTTATTTTGACCGGCTGGTCGATAATCTGCACCCGCGTTCCCACAGGTACATTGTCGAACAGGTATTTGATGTCGTCGCTGCGCAAACGGATGCAACCCTGACTGACGCGCAGCCCAATGCCAAAATTGGCATTCGTGCCGTGAATGGCATACAGCTTCCCGATATAAATAGCATAAAGCCCCATCGGGTTATCCGGCCCGGCGGGTACAAACGCGGGGAGATTTTTCCCCTCTTTCTCGTACGCTTTTCGGGTATTCGCCGTGGGAGTCCAGGTTGGACCTTCCTGCTTGCGCTCCACCGCAGTAACCCAATTGCGCGGTGTTTCTCGTCCGGCCTGGCCGATGCCAATCGGTAAGATCTCGACCGTATTCGAATCTTTGGGGTAATAGTAGAGGCGCATTTCCGCAACGTTAATCACAATGCCTTCGCGGACGGTAGCGGGCAGGATCACCTGCTGTGGAATGACCAGTTGTGAACCGGCTTTAGGTAAAAAAGGATCGGCATCCGGATTGGCTTCAAGCATATTACTCAGCCCTTGTCCGTACTTCGCAGCAAACGCTTCCAGCGGTAACGTATTTCCCTGCGCAATGGTAATAGTTTGCGGGTTTCCGACCAGACGGCTACCTTCCGGCGGCAGTGGATAGCTCACGGCCTGCGCATCCTGAGCGCAGAATAAAGCAACACAACAACAAAGCAGTTTAACGCAGCGCATCATCTCTTCCTCGGGGCGCAACGGGTGTTTGCTAATCATAGTTTGCTTTGCGGGTTTTCTCTTTTTTACAGCACGTGATCGCTTCACAGCGCAAAGCCATAGTGCGAGCCATCCGGCAGCTCAATATCAATACGTAGCTTGCTGCCTGTCGCTTCCACATAGCGCTTCAGCGTGGAAAGTTTAATATCGCGCCCTTGCTTTTCCATCACTGCCACCGTTGGCTGCTTCAAACCGAGTTCCTGCGCCATCTCGTTCTGCGTTTTTTGTACCCGCTCACGCAGTTCGGCAAGGTGGATGTTGAGCAGCATCTCCTGCGCGAGTGACTGCGCAGCGGTGACAACATCGGCCTTTTGTTCGGCAATTAGCTGTTCCAGCGTTTTGCTCATCGTGCTACTCCTTGATTTTAATTTTGTGCAGATGGCGCGTTAGCTCCCGATCTGCAAGCTGGATCATCACATCATAAAAGCGTTTTTCATCGCTCGCCTTGTTACCTGCACAAAGCAATATGCCCACGCGCTGCGGATCAAAAGCATAGAAAACCCGAAACGGATCGCCCCGGCTTTGTATACGTAGCTCCTTCATATTGTTATAACGCGAGCCTTTTACCGTATCCGCGTAAGGCCTTGGTAACTGCGGACCTTTAGCCCGAAGCACCATCAGTGCCGCCAGCACACGGGTGCGATCTTTGTCATCCAATGCATCAAACCAGCGTTCAAACGTCTGCGTCATTGTTATCTGCCACACAGCACACCTCATTAATATAGATCAAAAACTATATAGATCCAATTCTATATTCAAATAATGCGGTGTTCGGTGAGTGCATGCATGCGAGGATGTGCAGCATTGGAAGAGTGATTCCTGGATATCAAAAACAAAATGCAACGTTGCATTGGTTTTGCGACCCGGCTTCATACAAGAAAAAACCCCGCCGAGGCGGGGTTTGCTGTAACAGCGTATGCGTTATGCTTTTACGCGGCTGGCGATGATATCATCCGCCACGTTGCGCGGCGCTTCCGCATAGTGGTGGAACTCCATGCTGTAGGTCGCGCGGCCTTGCGACATGGAGCGCAGCGTGGTGGAGTAGCCGAACATCTCAGCCAGCGGCACGTCGGCGCGGATAATCTGGCTACCAAAGCGCTCTTCCATGCCCTGCACCATCCCGCGACGGGAGGAGAGATCGCCCATAATGTTCCCGGCGTACTCTTCCGGCGTTTCCACTTCAACATGCATGATCGGCTCAAGGATTGCCGGATCCGCTTTGCGTGCGCCCTCTTTGAAGCCAAAGATTGCTGCCATGCGGAAGGCCATTTCCGAGGAGTCAACATCGTGATAGGAACCAAATGTCAGGGTTGCTTTCACATCGACCACCGGGTAACCCGCCAGCACGCCGTTGTTCATCGCTTCGCGCAGGCCTTTTTCCACTGAAGGAATGTACTCGCGCGGCACCACGCCGCCTTTGGTCGCGTCTTCAAATACAAAGCCACTACCCGGTTTCAGCGGTTCAAGCGTCAGTACCACATGACCATACTGCCCTTTACCACCGGACTGGCGCACAAATTTACCTTCGATATCCTTCACGGTTTTACGCAAGGTTTCACGATAGGTAACCTGCGGGCGACCAATATTGGCTTCCACGCCAAACTCACGTTTCATGCGGTCGACAATAATTTCCAGATGCAACTCGCCCATCCCGGAAATAATCGTCTGCCCGGATTCCTCGTCAGTATGCAGGCGGAATGATGGGTCTTCCGACGCCAGCCGCTGCAACGCGATGCCCATTTTTTCCTGATCCGCTTTGGTTTTCGGCTCAATCGCGAGCGAAATCACCGGCTCAGGGAACTCCATGCGCTCCAGGGTGATCACTTTATCCGGGTCGCATAACGTGTCGCCGGTCGTGACATCTTTCAGGCCAACACAGGCGGCAATATCACCGGCGCGCAGCTCATCCACCTCGTGGCGATCGTTGGCATGCATCTGCACAATACGCCCAATGCGCTCTTTCTTGCCTTTCACCGGGTTGTAAACCGCATCGCCTTTTTTCAGCACGCCGGAATAGACGCGGATAAAGGTAAGCTGGCCAACATACGGGTCAGTCATCAGTTTGAACGCCAGCGCCGAGAACGGTTCGTCATCAGTGGGATGGCGCTCTGCCGGTTGGCCTTTTTCATCCACGCCCTGAATGGCCGGAATATCCAGCGGCGACGGCATCAGCTCCACCACAGCATCGAGCATGCGCTGCACACCTTTGTTTTTGAAGGCGCTGCCGCATAGCATCGGCTGAATTTCACCCGCGACAGTGCGTTTGCGCAGCCCGGCAATGATTTCCGCTTCGTCCAGCGAGCCGGTTTCCAGATATTTATCCATCAGCTCATCGCTGGCTTCCGCCGCCGCAGAGATCATTTTCTCGCGCCACTCTTGCGCCGTTGCCAGCAGATCATCCGGTACCGGGCCATAGCTAAAGCTCATCCCTTGCGTCGTGTCATCCCAGATGATTTCGCGCATTTTGATCAAATCCACCACGCCGGTGAAATGCTCTTCCGCGCCGATCGGGATCACAATCGGCACCGGGTTGGCTTTCAGGCGGTCGATCATCATCTGCACCACGCGGAAAAAATCCGCGCCGGGGCGATCCATCTTGTTGACGAAGGCGAGACGCGGCACGTGGTATTTATTGGCCTGACGCCACACGGTTTCCGACTGCGGCTGCACGCCACCCACGGAGTCATACACCATTACCGCGCCGTCGAGCACGCGCATGGAACGTTCCACCTCAATGGTGAAATCCACGTGCCCGGGGGTGTCGATAATGTTGATGCGGTGCGGCTCAAAACCTCTGTCCATGCCAGGCCAGAAGCAACTTACCGCCGCAGACGTAATGGTAATACCGCGCTCTTGCTCCTGCGCCATCCAGTCGGTGGTTGCCGCGCCATCGTGTACTTCACCCAGTTTGTGGCTCATCCCGGTGTAAAACAGGATGCGCTCAGTGGTGGTTGTTTTACCGGCATCGATATGCGCGGAGATACCGATGTTGCGATAACGTTCGAGGGGGATGGGTCGGGGCATGATGCGTCCTTAGTCATTTGACTGTTCGTTCGCGACCGGAATTGGCCGCTATTCATTCACGGCGTCTATAATAGTACAACTGTACGAGTATATTCGAACTATTTTTGCTATTCTTACGATTGGTTGAGCCACGATTGACCTCGTGGCTTTCGCAAAGCAGTTTGCGTATAGTACCGGCCCAGCCGCCGATACGGGCTGCTGCTTTTCCAGCACAGCAACCGCCGACACAGGAATATTATGATCGCTAACCATCCCGAACGTGCGCAATTTCGCCTTGAAAATGTACTCTTTGCCCTTGGCAATCCCCTGCGCCTGGCGATGATCAAGCGGCTTGCCGACGGCAGCGAACTGAGCTGTAACGCCCTGCGCCCGGAAGACGTGGCGAAATCAACCATGACGCACCACTGGCGGGTACTACGTGATAGCGGTGTGGTCTGGCAACGCCCGCAGGGACGGGAAAATATGATCTCCCTGCGCCGCGAAGATCTCGACGCCTGCTTTCCGGGATTGCTGGATACGCTGTTGCAGGCGATGCAGAAAGAAGGGTAATGCCGGGCAAGGCGAAGCGCCACCCGGCAAAAGGCATCGTTATTTCGTTTCCGGCAGCACAATATTGCTCGCCGCCAGTGTGCCCATATTGTTGTAGATTGCACACGCGGCATCCACCAGTTGCATCGCCAGCGCCGCGCCGCTCCCTTCACCTAATCGCATTCCCATGTTGAGATAGGGTTCCAGCCCTAAATGTTCCAGTGCAATGCGCGCGCCTTTTTCCGCCGACAGATGCGAAGGAATCAAATAGGGTTTGACCTGCGGCGCAATGCGGCACGCCGCCAGCGCCGATGCGTAAGAAAGGAAACCGTCCAGCACCACCGGTAAACCACACGAGGCGGCACCCAGCATTACCCCGGTCATTCCCAGTAAATCGTAACCGCCAACTTTTGCCAGCACCTCAAGACCATCAGCGGGATTGGGCTGGTTGACGGCAATCGCTTTACGCACCACCTGCGCTTTATGCGCGAGTAGGCTTTCCGGCAAATTTGCGCCAATACCGACCACATGTTCAGGTTTTTCGCCGGTCAGTACGCTGACAATCGCCGCCGCCGGTGTGGTGTTCGCCATGCCCAATTCACCGACGCCGAACACTTTCACGCCTTGCGCCGCCAGTTCACGGGTGTAGCGCATCGTTTCCAGTAGCAACGCTTCGGCTTGCTGCGAGCTCATCGCCGGACCGGTGGCAATATTGCCGCTGCCGCGCGCGACTTTCATACTCACAAGACCGAGGATCGGATCGGCGTCAATACCAACATCCAGCACATACACTTTCGCACCAGCCTGCGCGGCCAGTACGCAAACGCCCGTCGTCGCCTGCGTCATGTTCGCCGCCTGAATCGCGGTGACCACCTGCGGCGATACCGCCACGCCTTCATGCCAGACGCCATGATCGGCGCACAGCACCACAATGGCTTTCTCACCACTTTGCGGCTTGCCGTTTAACCCCGGCATTCCCGCCAGTTGCACCGCTAATGCTTCCAGTCGGCCAAGGCTGCCAACCGGCTTCAGTAAACCATCCAGATGACGCTGCGCCTGCGCCATCGCTACGTCATCGGGGGCCGGGATACTTGCCAATAGTGTCGTCAACGTCTGCATGTTGTTTCTCGTTATGTTGCGGGCTGTTCAGAGCAGCGCCAGAAGAAATACCAGTTCGCCAAGTTCAATCGCTGCGCCCAGCGTATCGCCGGTTTGCCCGCCCAGCGTGCGTTTAAGCAGGTGTCCCAGCAAGAAGATCGCCGCCAGCGTCACCAGCAGCGCAATAATCCCTTTCATACCCAATATGGCAATCGCCAGTAACCCAGTGATTGTCAGCGTGACCAGCGTGTCTCTGCCCGAAACTTTGCCGATAAACAGGTTGCCCAGCCCCTCTTCGCGGGCATAGCGATGGCCGAACATCAGTAATACCGAGCAGCCGCGCCCGGCGGCGCAGGCCATCGCCAGTGCGGCAATCATGCTGACACCGCGCAGTTGCAGCTCGCTGATAACCAGAATTTTGGCAACCAGCACAAACACCAGCGCCAGACCGCCGTGGGTGCCAAGTCGGCTGTCACGCATGATCTCCAGCATCCGTTCGCGCCGCCGTGCGGAAAAGACACCGTCGCAGGTGTCCGCTAGGCCATCCAGATGAAAACCACCGGTTAACAATGCCAGCGCCAGCACGCCAAAAAGTGCCGCCAGCGGCACGCCGCACCAGTGTTGCACCACCAGCACGACACTACCACTGAGCGCCCCGAGCAACAGCCCGACCAGCGGAAACGTCACTATACCGCGCACGTAATCCGCGACATCCAGCCCCCGTACACAGCGGCCAGGCACGGGTAATCGGCTGATAAAAGAGAGCGTGGCGAAGAACAATTTGATCATTTGATTTTGACTCCAATCCCGGACACCACCAGCCAGACATGATCCGCCGCCTGCGCCAACCGTTGATTGACACGCCCGGCGATATCGCGAAAATGCCGCGCCAGGCGGTTTTCCGGCACAATGCCCATCCCCACTTCATTGGTCACCAGCACCACCGGTGACGGGCACGCCGCACAGGCTGCAATCAATTGCTCAATCTCCTGTTGAACCTGCGCTTCCAGCGCGGCGTAATCCCACTTATCCGGGTCGTCGCCCACGCCAGAAGCAAACAGCAGATTGGTGACAAGTGTCGTAATGCATTCCAGCACTATCGCTTCATCGGGATCGTTATGCGGAGTAATGACGGCTGACAACTGCTGCCAGCGCTCTTCGGTGCGCCAGTGTTGGGGGCGTCCCGCCCGATGGTGCTCAATACGCGCCGCCATTTCGTCATCAAAGATTTGTGAAGTGGCGATATAGAGCACTGTTTTTGCATTCGCGACCAGCGATTCGGCATGGCGGCTTTTGCCGCTGCGCGCACCGCCGGTAACAAGGGTTAACATGCTTGCTCCTGATGTTGCTGCATAATTTGATAAATACGATCAATGTCCACATGCTGACGCATGGCGTCGGCAAGAATATCAAACTGCTGCGCTTTGTACTGTGCATAATCAACGCGCGCATCCAGCGGCGGCAGCCCTTTGCGCTGGCGCAGCCCGTTAAGTAATGTGCGCGTGAACGCGTCGCTATCAAACAAACCATGCAGGTACGTGCCGAACACCAAACCGTCACGGCTGACTGCACCGTCTGCCACGCGCTGTCCCGCTTTTTGTAGCCACACCGCCGGCTGGCAACTACTGCCGCGCGTGGTTTCGCCCATATGAATCTCATAGCCGCGCAGCGTTAGTCCGGCGCACGGGGCCAGCCAGCCGGGTAGCGATTCTGGCAACACCGCCTCAACACGCGTGGTGGTTTTGTCATGCGCAAAACGCGTCACCGTCTCCAGTAGCCCCAGCCCTGGCTGTTGACCCAGCCCGGACTCCACCTCATCAATAATGGTTTCGCCAAGCATTTGATACCCGCCACAGACGCCGATAATCGGCACATTCGCACGGTGGCGTTCCAGCACTGCTTTTGCCAGCCCGCTTTCACGCAGCCAGTTGAGATCGCCCAGGGTGTTTTTACTGCCGGGGAGGATAACCAGATCGGCGCGGTGCAGTTCGTCCGGCGCGCGCACGTAATGAACGCGTACATCCGGCTGAGCGGCAAGCGCGTTGAAATCGGTGAAATTAGAAATATGCGGGAGTTGCACCACGGCGATATCCAGTGCCCGCTCGCCGGTGCGCAAGTATTTTCCGCGCTGTAACGCCACGCCGTCTTCATCTTCAAGGTCGACCTCCAGCCACGGCATCACGCCAATCACCGGTACGCCAGTCAACGCTTCAATCTGCTTAATTCCCGGGGTGAGCAGCGCGACATCGCCGCGAAACTTATTGATGATCACCCCTTTCACGCGCCAGCGTTCATGTTCCTGCAACAGCGCCAGCGTGCCGTAAATCGCGGCAAAAACACCGCCTCTGTCAATATCGGCAACCAGAATTACCGGGCAACCGGCCATCTCCGCCATGCCCATATTGACGATATCCCGGTCGCGCAGATTGATCTCCGCCGGGCTGCCGGCACCCTCCAGCACCAGCGCGTCGTACTCCTGCGCCAGGCTCTGGTAAACGCGGATAATCTGCTCGCGCAGTCGCGGTTTATATTCGTGGTAACTCACGGCGTCCATATCGGTCGCGACTTTACCCATCAGCACCACTTGTGCTTTGCGATCGCTGGTCGGTTTAAGCAGCACCGGATTCATGCGCACATCCGGCACAATACCCGCCGCTTCAGCCTGAAATATTTGCGCGCGTCCCATCTCCTCACCGTCCGCAGTGATACCGGAGTTGAGCGCCATATTCTGTGATTTAAACGGCGCGGTTTTTAGCCCATCCTGATGAAAAATACGGCACAGCCCCGCCACCAGCACGCTTTTACCCACGTCCGATGCGGTGCCTTGCAGCATAATGGCCTGCGTCATGACATCTCCTTAACCTGCGTCGCCCGCATACGGGCACGTTTGCACAGCGGCACTCCTGCCCGCCGTGCCGTTTTACTCGCCACAAGCCGTGTAGCGTAACGCAATGCCCTGGCGGACGATAACACGATGATTGCCTCTCCACTCACCCTCACGGATGAACACCGTTAGCTCTCGCACAACGCGGTGCGGTTATGTCTTCTCCCAATGCTTATTCACCAGAATGGTCGAAAAATAGGGCAGCGGCTGATCGTCGCTCACCTCGCTGAGCTGCCGCCAGCACTGCTCTCCCGGCAGCGTGGCTTCCGCCATCATCAGCGCATGGTCGAGTAAATCCGCCTCAGCAAGCAGCACTTTGATGCGCGCGAAACGGCCATAGACTTTCATCAGCACCAGATTGTCGTGTTGCAATAATGCCTGGCGGATGTCGCTTTCCGGCGCAGTGCAGGAGACCACCGCAAGCGATTGTTGCTCCATCGCCAGCGGTATTTGCGCTCGCGCAGCAATGGCGGCAAACGAAGTGACACCGGGAACAATTTCCAGTGTTTGTGGGTGTTGTAAGCGTTGCAGCAAAAACACCCAGGTGCTGAACAGCATGGCGTCGCCAAGCGTAATAAAACCGACTTGCTTGCCAGCCTGCACTTCGGTGTCCAGCGCAGCGGCGACTTCATCCCACACCGCCTCTTTTTCTGCGCTGTCAGCGCTCATCGGAAAGTGGCAGCAGCGCACTTCGGTCTGTTCGCCGAGATACTCACGGACAATCGACAGCGCAAGGCTGTCGCCCCCTTTGCGCCCGGCCGGGGCATACAGCACATCAAGCTGGCTGAGAATACGCGCACCGCGCACAGTGATAAGATCCGCAGCGCCAGGGCCGGTGCTTAATGCGTAGAGTTTTCCACTCATGCCGCCACCTCCAGCGCTTGTTCAAGCGCCTGCTGCAAATGCTGGACAAACATCGCGCGGATATCGGCGTTTTCACCCAGCCCTTGTAGCCACGGCGTGGCAGCAATACCGGCACGTTCAAACTGCGTTTTCCACGAATCGTTATCATCCGATGCCATATCATTAATCGCGTGATCGCCTGCCACCAGCATCAGCGGCATCAGGTGTACGGCTTTTACCCCTTCATGGCGCAAACTGTCGATCACCACGTCAATTTCCGGGTAGCTTTCTACCGCGCCGACGCGCGCCGGGAAGCGATGCGCCGCCATCATATGGTCAAGGCAGGCATACGCTGCAAAGGCATGGTGGCTGGCGCCATGGCCCATAAACACCACGCGTTCGTCCGGAGCAACCATCGGCATCTGACGTGAAAGCGCCTGCATCAGATGCAGGTAATCTTCATGGCTGCTGAGTAGCGGCGCACCAATCACCAGCCGTTTAAACAGCGGGCGCAAGGTTTGCACTTCGTGAACAATTTTTTCGTACTCATCACCGTTGATAATGTGCAAAGACTGGATCGCCACATCCTGATAACCCTGTTCCGCCAGCTTTTTCAGCGCGTCCAGCGGGGTATCGATGTGCAGGTTATCGCGCTGCTTCAGCTTGCGAATAATCATGCCGGAGGTGAAGGCGCGAAACAGGGTGCGATCCGGGCAACTGGCCGCCAGCTCACGCTCGCAGGCCACAATATTCTTTTCACAAGTGTCGTGATAGCTGGTGCCAAAGCTCACCACCAGAAGGGCTTTTTTCACTTTTCTCTCCTCACTGTGCCGCCAGCCAGCGCCGCAACCGTCCGGCGAAGGCATCCTGACTGTTGAGTAACTCATCTCCGCTCACCGCAGGTTGCGGGCGGGCAATGACAATGCACGGAATGCTGGCATCCAGCGCAGGCTGTACTTTTTCCAGATAACCGCCTTCTGCACCGGAGGCTTTGGTGATCATCACCTCTACCCGGTACTGGTGGTAAAACGCAGCGTTAAACTCCGCGCTGAACGGGCCGCAGAGGGCGAAAATATCACCAACACCAAAACCCAGTTGCGCGCATTGCGCCACCACGTCTGGCACGGGGAGCACGCGTGCCAGCAATGTTTTCCCCGGCAAACCCTCGCGCCAGCGCGCCAGATCTTTACTGCCGGTGGTCAGCAAAATACGCGCGCCCAGTTCGCGGGCTTTGTCACAGGCGTCTTCCAGCGAGGCGACATAAAACAGCAGCGGATGGGTCAAATCCGGTAACTGCTCCGGGCGCTGATAGCGGCTGAGCAATACCTGCGCCTGCTCACAGGCAACGGCGATATTACGGCTGACCACATCGGCATATGGGTGCGAAGCATCAATCACCCAGCGCGTACCATTGTGTTGCAGCCACGCGACCATATCGCTTATCTCCAGCCGCCCACAGCGTACCTGACCGCGAATATTTCCCGCCAGTTGTTGCCCGGTCGGTGTTGCCACCGACAGCGTGTAATGCACTCCAGCTTCATCCAGTTGCTGGCAGATCTGGCGCGCATCACTGGTGCCGCCAATAACCAATACTTCACCAGCGGTCACAGGGTGTAGCCCCTGGGTGTGATCATCAGGCCGTTTTGCACATAGGTGGCGCGATTGCCAACAATCACCAGGCTGGTCATATCGACGGGTTCAAAATCCATCTCGCCGAGCGTGGTCAGCCATTTTTCCTCTTTCTTGCGCCCGGCAGATTTCACCACGCCCACCGGCGTGTCGGCGCATTTACTGGCCGCTAGCAGTTCAAACGCGCGCGCCAGATGACCTTCGCGACCCCGGCTGCGCGGGTTGTAGAAGCAAATGACAAAATCCGCCTCACCCGCCGCGACAATGCGCTTTTCAATCACCGACCACGGCGTCATCAGGTCGCTTAAACTGATATGGCAAAAATCATGCATCAGCGGCGCGCCGAGCAGCGCCGCTGCGGCGATGCTGGCGGTCATGCCCGGCACCAGCCGGACTTCGACATCCAGTTGCTGTTTACTCACCAGCTCAAGCACCAGCCCGGCCATGCCGTAGATCCCGGCGTCACCGCTGCTGATCAACGCCACGTTATGTCCTGCCTGCGCCAGCTCAATCGCCGCCTGACAGCGTTCGATCTCTTTACACATGCCGGTTTTGATCACCTGTTTATCACCGGTAAAGGCTTTCACCAGATGGGTATAGGTTTTGTAACCCACCACAATTTCCGCCGCCTGCAGCGCTTCAACGGCTTCCATGGTCATCATTGCCTGTGAGCCGGGGCCAATCCCGATTACCGTTAACATCAGTGTGAAACTCCCAAAGTAATAGTCACGCCCTGCTCGCGCAGGGTTTCGCCAATCAGTTGCCCGTGGCTCATCAGCCATGCCGCCGGTCCGGAGACGCTCCCAACCCCAGCGGTTTGGCGAACAAATTCCGAGGCGGGAAAATGGTGTTCGTGTTGCCGCAATGCATCAGCGCTGAAAACCTCAAACAGCACGCCCAAACTTTGTGCAAGTTGGATCAGCCCTTTTTCATCCTGCTTTAAGGTGATGCTGCCAATCGCGCGCAGCGCCAGCGGGTCGATGGCATTCGCCTGCAACTGACGCAGCAACAGCGCCGAGAGCAGCGCAAACGGCGTGTCACGCCGACAACCTATCCCCACCACGATGCGTTTCGGCACCAGTTTGAAAACGGGCAAAGGCAGTGCTGGCAGCGCCGCTTGCGTGGTTACACACACGACACCATCCAGTTCCGGTAACGCATCGAGGCGATCCACTGCGATAAAACCGCGCGTATCGCAACGCGCCACGTCCTCGCGCATCGCCGCTTCACACCACAGGCCAACGCGTTTACCGCTGACCAGCATCTGATTGACGCGCTTTACCGCCGGACGAAAATCCTGCATCCGCGCATCCAACTGGCTTGCCAGCATGTCGAGCGCCGCCAGATCGTTCACGTCTGTCGCTGTGGTGATCACCGGATCGGCGTTCAGCACACCCGCCAGGTAACGCGCCAGTGCATTCGCACCGCCGCAATGCCCGGAAAGCAGGCTAATAACATGCTGCCCGCGCTCATCAATGACGATCACCGCTGGATCGTTAAATTTGTCATTCACCAGCGGGGCGATAACGCGCACGGCAATGCCCGTTGCACCGATAAAAATCACCGACGAACAGGTACAAAACGCCTCGCGCAGCGTCTGCGCAAAACCGCCGTCGAAGGGCTGAAATCCCTCCGTAAGCAATTCTTCGCTGGTAAAACAGGTCATCGACAGTGCAGATTGCAGACGCGCCGCCAGCGCCACGCCGCCCGGCGTCAGGCAAAACAGCGCTATCGATTCAGGCTTTACGGTATTCATGGCTAAAATCCGCTGCGTAAAGCCGGGAGTAGTGGAACTCGTCGCCCAGAAATGCACCGACGAGGATCAGCGCGGTTTTGCGGATCCCGGCAGCGCGCACTTTGTCAGCAATATCCGCCAGCGTGCCGCGCACCGTTTGGCTCTCCGGCCAGGTCGCTTTATAAATAACTGCGACGGGCGTGGTCGGCGGGTAGCCGCCTTCGATTAAACGTTCCGCCACGCGGTGAATGCGTTGTACCGAGAGGTAAATCGCCATCGAGGTCTGATGGCTGGCAAATGCTTCCAGCTGTTCGCGCTCCGGCACCGGCGTGCGCCCTTCGAGGCGGGTGATAATCAGGCTTTGCGACACGTCCGGTACGGTGTACTCAACCCCCAGTTCCGCCGCCGCGCCCAGAAACGCACTGACGCCGGGTACGACCTGCCAGTGAATGCCTCGTTGAGTTAATACCTCCCCCTGTTCGCGCACCGATCCATACAGCGAAACGTCGCCAGTTTGCAGACGTACCACCACTTTTCCGGCGTTCACACCGGCTTCCATTAAATCGATGATTTGCTCAAGGTGCAGCTCGGCGCTGTCGTGGCACTCTGCGTCAGGCGGGCAGTATTCCAGCAGTTCGGTATTGATGAGCGAACCGGCGTAAATCACCACCTGCGCCTGTTGCAACAGGCGATACCCTTTTAGCGTGATTAGCTCCTTATCGCCTGGACCTGCACCCACAAACCAGACTGTTCGTGCGTCCGTGTTGTCAGCCATGATGTTGCTCCTTTGCACAGGAAATCATAAAAACGGGATTATGCGGTTTGAAGTAGTGACCGCTGCCAAGCGGGGTCAGCAGTGAAACCTGAAGTTGCTGGCAATCCAGCTCAGCGACAGGGCAATTCGCCAGGTGCGCCAGCGCAGCGCTTAAGTTTTCCTGCAGGATAAATGTCATGACCAGCCGCCCGCCGGGGTTAAGCTGCGCCAACGACCAGTCGATAAGTTGCGTCAGATTACCGCCGCTGCCGCCCATAAACACCGCATCCGCAGGCTGCTCGACAAACAGCGGCGCAACGCCGGAAATCAGGGTGATATTGCGACAAGCAAAGCGCTGGCAATTCTCTTCCAGCAGCCCGAGCGCTGCGGGGTTGCGTTCAATCGCCGTGATCTGCAGTTGCGGGTACGCCAGCGCCGCTTCAATGCTCACGCTGCCGGTACCCGCGCCGATATCAATCAGGTGGCTGGCGCAGTGCAGCGCCAGCTTCGACAGCGCCAGCGCACGCACCGCTTCTTTGGTCATCGGCACCTTTTCGCCGCGCATAAACAGCTCATCTTTCATTGAGGATCACCACCACATTCATCTCGTAATGCGCCTTTACATCCGCAGGGCGCAGCCAGTGGATACGTTCATTGTCCAGACCGAGGTTTTCGCCAATCACCAGCCAGCAATTTTCTGCCCCGCGCGCCAGTAGCTCGTCAGCAATGGCTTTTGGCCCGCAGCGGGCATCGGTCACCATCGCGACCTTGGTGGCGCGCGCCAGGGCATCGAAATCCACATCGCGTCCGTGGCTGCTGGTCAGCCAGATATCGTTCATATCAATGCCGGTACGCGAACAGAGGTACTGCGCGGCGCTGATACCAGGAATAATGCGCAACTGTTCAATACCGAAGTGCGCCACCAGCCGTGTGCCGATGCCGTAAAACAAGGGGTCGCCGGAGGCCAGTACCACCACATTGCGCGTGGCGTGTTCTTCCAGCCACGCCAGCAAAGCAGGAATATCCGCATCCAGCGCCCGCACCTCCCCGGCAAAATCGGGGAATTGCGCCAGGTGGCGTTGACCACCGACCAGCACCTCTGCCTGCGCTACTGCCTCCTGTGCCTGCGGCGTCATTAGCGCCAGATTGCCCGGCCCCATCCCGGCGACGGTTAACATCTGAGATCCCCGGCAATCGCCTCAACGGGACGATTCGCGCCCAGCACCTTGTTATCAAAGGAGAACATCACGGCATCGCACTGCGGCGGATTGTGCGTAAAGCGCAGCATTTGCTCGATACGCTGGCAGATACGGGTTGCCAGGTGATCGTAGAGGTGGCTGAAACCGGCGGCGTCAATGTGCTCCATTGCCGCTTCGGTAGTGTCGCACTCGCTCACCGCCAGCAGGAGCGCATGCGGTGCACCGAGCAGCGCCAGGTGCGCGACCAGCGTTTCCATGCGCGCGTCGGCGATGTGGCTGTGGGTGTGAAAGATCCCGGCGGCGATTTTCACCAGCTTGCCGGGATGACCGACCAGCACGATATGCCGGAAACCAAGGCGCACCGCCTCTTCGATCATGTAGCCAACGAAGTTACTCATGGTGACCACTTGCTCGCCGGACAGTCCCAGATACTCGCGGACAAAACGTTCGCCGTGGTTACCGGGCACCAGAATTACGCGACCCATCCCGGCGGCGCGTTTTAATTCCAGCTCCAGCGCCAGCGAGCGCTTCCAGCTCTCTTCCGACATCGGCGTGACAATGCCGGTGGTGCCAATAATTGAAATGCCGCCAAGAATACCGAGCCTGCCGTTGTAGGTTTTCTTCGCCCGTTCCTCCCCTTCCGGGGCAAAAATTTCCACCTCTGCGCCGCGCGTCGGACCAATCACTTCGCGCACGGCGGCTTCGATAGTCTGGCGCGGCGTGCGGTTGATAGCCGCTTCGCCAACAGCCAGGCCAATGCCTTTGCGGGTGACAGTACCAACGCCTTCGCCGCCACGCAGGGTTATTTCACCCTCATCATTAAGCGTGACGCGCGCGAAAATCAGCATGCCGTGAGTGGCATCAACATCATCGCCACCGTCCTTGCGAATGGCGGCAATCCCCTGCAAACCTTCCACATGCGGGCATTCGACGCACAGGCGTAGCGTGACGCCCGACGGCGTGACAATCGATACCTGGTGGATAAGGTGCTGGCGAAGCACCATCAGCGCCGCCACTTTCGCGGCCGCCGTCGCGCAGGAGCCGGTGGTATAACCTTTGCGCAGCGCTTTTCCGTTGTGCCACACCGGGTCGTCGAACGCCTGTTCGCTCATTGCGCCTCCCGCAGGCTGTAAAGCAGCGCGTTAACGATCGCCGCCGCCACGTTGCTACCGCCTTTGCGCCCGCGTGCGGCAATACCCGGTAAGCCACTCGCCACCAGCGCCTCTTTCGACTCTGCCGCGCCGACAAAGCCAACCGGTACACCGACCACACCGTTCACCAAGGTGTTATGTTCAAGCAGGCGAAACAGCGCAGTGGGCGCATTGCCGAAGACAAACACCTTGCCCCCCTCTTCGCCCAGCGCCAGATCGACCGCCGCCATCGAACGGGTGATACCGTCAGCTTTGGCGCGGCGCACCACGCGCGGGTCGGAGATATAGCAACGTGCTTCGCCGCCGAACTGCGCCAGCAGGGTTTTATTAATGCCAGAAAGCGCCATAGTGGTATCGGTGTAGAGCGTGCAGCCCTGTTTTATCGCGGTACAGAGGCTTGCCAGCGCATCATCGGAAAACCATAAGATATCGAGCCAGTCGAAATCGGCGGTGGTATGAATGACCCGTTTGATAACCGCTTCATGCAGCGGACTGGCAAAGCGGTAATCGGGGCGCATCTCTTTGATAATGTCGCTAATAATGACAAAACTTTTGGCTTCAATAGCCTGCGGTTGCTGCAAATAATCCATCGTTTTCATCCTCAGGCCCCCATCCACACGAAACGTACCAGCGCAAACAGCACCAGTGCCAACGTCGAGGCCAGCCACATCATCTGGATGGTTCGCCCGATGTCATCAACGTCAATGGCGCGGGTATCATCACCGATCCAGGGTTTTTCGACGCGTTCGCCGAAGTAGTCGTTGGGCCCGCCAAGGCGCACGCCGAGCGCACCGGCAACCGTACCTTCCGGCCAGGCGCAGTTCGGGCTGCTGTGATTGTTCCGGTCACGAAAACCCACACGCAATGCTGCGCGGGCATCCTGGCGACAACACCAGGCTGCGATACTCAGCAAAAACCAGCTCAGGCGTGCCGGGATAAAATTGGCGACATCATCCAGCCGGGCGCTGACCATGCCGATGGCGCGGTACTTTTCATGTTTGTAGCCGACCATTGAATCCAGCGTGTTGACGGCTTTGTAGGCCATCGCCAGTGGCGCGCCGCCGAGCAGCAAAAAGAACAGCGGCGCAATCACCCCATCGACGGTATTCTCCGCGACCGTTTCCACCACCGCGCGAGTGATTTGCGGCGGCTGCAACTGGCGGGTATCGCGCCCGACAATCCATGAGAGTTTTTCGCGGCTCTGGGCAAGCAGCCCCTGGCGCAGCGGCTTTTCGACTTCCCGTGCCATGTCCGCCAGGCAACGGGTGGCGAGCGAGGTGTAGATCAACCACACCTCGACACACCAGCCGAGCCACGGGTGAGTGGCGCTTGCCAGCGCTAGCGCGCCCCAGGCCACTCCCCAGCTCACACCGACCACCGCCAGCCACATTACGCCGCCGCCCATGCGCAGCGCGTTATCGCTATGGCACCAGCGCCGCACGATGCCTTGTAGCAGGTTAATCAGCGCGCCAATCCAGCGCACCGGATGCGGCCAGCGCGGCGGGTCGCCCAGCAGCCGATCGAGTAAAAACGCCACAACCCAGGCAAGCAGTGTCATTGCGCGCTCCTTGCGGCAGCAAACCAGTGGTTGAGCATTTGCGGGCGTTGGGCGAAGTGCAGATGCAGGTAGCTGGCGAAGGTGTTGCCAACCTGCCAGCCAGCCTGCCAACGTTTGAGCACTTCGCCGTCACGGGTTTTATGGCAGTCGAGCACCGCCGCCGTTTGCGCGGTGAAATCTGAATAGTGAAATTCGTGTCCGCGCAGGGTTTCACCCGCTGCCGCCAGTAAGGTCTGTTGCGTCGCGCGGGCTTCGCAGTAGCCAAAGCGGGTCAGTTTGTTGCCCATCACGCTAAGACCGGGGATCACATTCGTCATCGGCCATTCGTGGCCGTCAGCATCACGCAATGCGGTGCCGAGATACATCAGCCCGCCGCACTCGGCGTAGATCGCTACACCGCGCTGATGGGCCACGCGGATAGCCTCCAGCATGGGCGTGTTTTCTGACAATGCCCGTGCATGCAGCTCCGGGTAACCACCGCCAAGCCACAGCATCTGGCATTCCGGTAACTGGTTATCACGCAGCGGGCTAAAGCGCACAATGCGGACTCCCGCACGTTCGAGTAACTCGAGATTAGCGGGGTAGTAAAAGTTGAAGGCTTCATCAAAGGCTAATGCCAGCGTCAGCCCTGCGCCTACAGCCGCATCCGGCAAGGGCGGCATTTGCCCGGCGGGAAGCGCCGTGAGTTGGCTGAGCGTGAGCAGTTGGTCAATATCAATCGTTTGCTCCAGATGCCCGGCAAAATCTTGCCACGATTGGGCTTCCACCACTGATTCACGCGCGGTCACCAGACCGAGATGACGCTCCGGCAACGTAATGCCGGGCGCGGTCGGGACATACCCCAGCACCGGTAGCGCGCAATAGTGTTCAATGGCGTGTTTCAGGAGCTGAAAATGGCTGTCGCTATTAACCCGGTTGACGATAACGCCGGCAATGGGCAGTTGCGGATCGAAGTGCTGAAAACCCATGACTGTTGCGGCAATGGAGGTCGACACCGCTTTGCCGTCAACGAGCAAAATCACCGCAACGCCAAGCTGTTTTGCCAGTGCGGCGCTGCTGCAATAATCAGGGTCGGTGCCGTAGCCGTCGTACAATCCCATCACGCCTTCAATAATGGCAACATCGCAGGCGGAAACATGCTCGCAAAAGAGCGCGTTGAGCGTTGGCTCTGGCAGCATAAAGCTGTCGAGATTGTGGGAGGCGACGCCGGAAACGGCGCTGTGCCAGGCGGTATCCAGGTAATCCGGCCCGACTTTGAACGGCTGAACACGTAAGCCGCGACGGTTAAAAACAGTAAGCAGCCCCAGCGTGACGGTGGTTTTACCACAGCCGCTACCGGTTCCGGCAAGGAGAAAGGCGCTGCGCCTGTCTGACATTCCTGATACCCCATCACGGGCGGAAAGCTGAAGTCAGGCGCGCGTTTGCCCGGTCTTACGACCGTACGCTTCTGAGCAACCCACTTCCCACCGAAGTTGTTGATAATGGCCCATCAGGTCGGTCTTCTGGCTTAGCGTCATCCTCACCCGTCCTTCCCGATCTGGCGATCAGTGGCGTTTTCGGGGTTGTCAGCATCACAGCAGCGGGGGCTGCGGGGGATTTTCGCCCCCTTCCCAGCCGCGCAAAAAGCGGCGGCAAAACCTGTTGGCTTATTGCGTCACGGCGCGAAAACCGTGTTCGCTTGTTCATGACATTTCCCAGAGGCAAACTGGATTGCCGCAGGGAAATAAAACTGATGCAGTTTATCGTCGCGTAAACACGAGTTTGTTGCGCTATAACAATGTATTGCTCACCCGCTTTTATCAACACCTGATTTATTCAGGTTTCGCGTCACGATTTTCAGTGTCGGAATTAACTCAACGCTGCATGAGTCATTCAAACATCCTCTAAGGCTGTAAACAAAATAGCGGTAGAACCTCTTCATAATCTGACGGAAAGATATGTGTAATCACGCGCCTGCGAGAATCCTCAACTGGGAATGATAAAGACCATGTGCAGCGAGCAATGTCGAAATATCTTCGTGCTCGGGTGGAGACATGCCAACGCGGCGTTAATGCTGGCATTCGACGGGATGAAATGACACTATCCGTTTTATTTTTTAGGGGGATAACCGTGGCGCAGGCAGCATGTCCCGCATCCTGCGGCGAAATAATCCAGGGCTGGATACTCGGCGGCGAAAAGCTGGTCTCCTGCCCGGTGGCGTGGTACAGCCATGTGGAAGTCACCACCGGCACGCCACTGGCCAAAGAGCGCCCGCTCACCCGCGCGATGATCAAACTGTTGCTGGCGCACTGGCAACTTCCCGCGTCCCTCTCGTCAACGCTGCGTATCGACTGCCGCTCCACCATTCCGGTGGCGAAAGGCATGGCCAGCAGCACTGCCGATATTGCGGCGACAGCCGTAGCGGCTGCCCGACATCTTAATCAGCCGCTGGATGAAGAAACACTGGCTCAGCTCTGCGTGACGCTGGAGCCGACCGACAGCACGCTGTTTTCGGGCCTGACGCTGTTTGACCATAACACCGCAGCGACCCGCATTCCCTGTGGCACACTTCCGCACAGCGAGGTTCTGCTGCTGGAGAGCCCGCTGACACTGACGACCGCAGATTATCACCGGATGGCGCGCCAGCAGGCGCTGCTCGACAATGCGGGCACTCTGGACAGAGCATGGCAAACGCTACAACGCGCTTGCGCGAAAAATGATGCCGCACTGCTGGGCGAAGCCGCAACACTCAGCGCGATAGCCAGCCAGGCGCTATTGCAAAAACCGGCGTTCAATACCCTGCTCAATCTGGTGGAACGATTCGATTTGTACGGTCTGAACGTGGCGCATAGCGGGAGCGTGGTGGGTTTGTTTCTTGATTCAGCACGTCATGATGTGGAAGCGGTTTGCAGTTTTCTAGCGAAGAGGGAACTGGCGGTACACTGGCCAAAAAGCTATTTGTTGGAGATGGTGGCGGGCGGCGTGAAATAGGGGTGAGAGGCGAACCTCTCACCGCGAGGCATTATTCGGTCTTTGCTTCAACCGACTTCAGTTCGCCCATGGTTTTCAGTTTCTTGGAAATGTCACGACGTTCTTTCGACAGCTCGGCGTTTTTGATGATGTAATCATCTACGCGATCTTCGTAGTCGGTTTTCATGCTGGCGATAATGCCCTGAATGGCTTCAACGCTCATGCCCGGTTTGATGTAATCGCTGAGGTTATCCAGCAGCAGAACACGCTTCTGGTTATCACGGATCTTCTTCTCAACGTCCTGAATTTCACGCTGCAACTTATTCTTGCGGCGGAACAGACGCACAAACTCCAGAACATCCTGGAACGAAGGCTTGGTTGTTTCCATTTTTACACCCCTGATAATGTGAGATTCGGATTCGTTAACGCAACAAGCTTAGAGGCAAACCTACCCAAAGCGGTTGCATATGACAATAATTTTTCCTTTTCTCTATCATAACCACAAATCCAGCTGAATCGAAACAACCAGACTGTGTCCGGCGGCTATCTGCCGCTTATTTGCGCAATGCCCGGCAAATCAAATGCGATAACAATTCCAGTTGACGCGCTAATTCCAGGCTTAACCAGACATAACCATGAATAGACGTTTCGGCCAGCGCATCTCCTTGATGTTCGCGGCTTAACTGGCGTAACTCGGTGACAATCTCGTTGAGCTTTTCCGTGTTTGCCAGAATCGGCTGCGGGTTGCCTTCATACAACGCGTGGGCAATGGTCAGCAACGTCTGCTGCGTCATCTGCTGCGTTTCACGCAGAGTATTGGCATTGATCATGACAAAATGGCTGGCGCGCGAGCTCCAGTGGGCGTTGATTTGCAACTCCAGCATGCACACCAAATTACGGCTGACAGTCTGGATAGCTTCAAAAATCGCTTTCTGGATATGGGTCTCTTTACTGGCTGGCGTGATTAAGCCGCGCATTTTTACCACGTCATTGAGAATTTTTTGCAGGTGTTTTTCCAGACGCGGCCGCTCCACCAGGTTGCGTGATAAACCCGCCTGATAGACCCGGTTAAACGCCGTGACGTAATTCGCCATCTGAATGCGCCAGTGCAAAAAAGCCCGCTGCGGCCAGATGCCGGTGAACAGCATCGCCAACAACGAACCAATAATCACATCGCCGCTGCGCCACAATGCGGTATGCATATCCCCGGTCGGCGCGCCGACCACCACCGAGAGCGTCACGCCGATAATCAGCGCCTGATAAGGCTTTTTACCGAGCGCCAGCCAGCCGCATATAAACATCGCAACGGCACACCACACCAGCATCACCGGCAAAGAAATCAGTTCCAGCCTTAATGCCACCAGCCCCAATGCAGCGCCGAAGATGGTTCCGCCGATGCGCTCAAACGCGCGCGGTACAACGTTACCCCAAAAGGAAATTGGTCCCATCAGCACCACCAGCGTGATTAATGGCCAGGTACCTTCCGGCACATCCAGCAGGCGGATCAGCAGGAAAGTCAGCACAAAAGCCAATGCAATGCGCACACCGTGTACGACGCGATAATGGCGGTAAAGACGGATTTCAAAAAGGCTGAGTGATTTATCGCGACGCACGCCCGTTCTCCGGGTTAGAAATAAAAAGAGGCGCAATTGTAGGATTTTTCAGTGGCAGATATCACCTTTTTAAACAAAAAAGAGACGCCAGCTTGATCCTGACGTCCCTTTGCGCGCGTTTACTGCTTACAGCACTTTCGGCTCTACCGGAATATACATCTCGATTTCCCAGTAACCGTCGCGCTGACCGTCGTTGCGATAGACTTCGAAACAGGGTCCGGCCGAAATTTGTAATGCCTGATCGGTGAGCAACTCATCGAAAAAAAGATCCCAGCTGGCTGCAAACTCTTCGTTGTAAACCCGTGCCTGCGCCACCGCGTACTGGCCACCCGGAACCTCTGTGGTCATCACCCCTTCGCTGTTGGCTGGCACCTGAAACGCATCGTCAACGGTGATCGCCACATCCGCCCGCAATTTTTCTGCGGGTACTTCATCCGGGTTGTCGTAATAAACACAAATCCACTCCAACGGCTGGATCTGCTTGTTATCAACCCACATCGACAGCTGCGCAAATCCCTGTTTAACTTTCTCGTCCCACGGCCCGACCAGATGAAACCCGGCAATACGGCGTTTTTCACACTGCTTGACTGTGTAGCTCATACTAACTCCCTTAGTGTTACTGTTCGAACATACAGTATAACTGGCAGGCCTGCGCCTGCCATCTGCAACAACTCAATTATGAGAGCAAGCTCGCATGCCTTCCAGCCAACGCTTGACGGTGTCAGCTTTTATGATGGAGGTAATCGCTCAAACGCGAGAACCAACCGCCTTTGCCAACGCTATCCAGCGTAACCAATGGCCAATGGGCTATCACTTTATCGCGGTCAAAAAGCTGGATTTCACCCACGCGCTGATGCGCGGCAAGCGGGGCATCCAGCTCTTTATTGTCCAGCACATATTTAGCTTTCACGTTTTGCAGTTCCGCTTTGGGCAGCACCAGCCAGTAATCCTGATCGGTGCCGACATCAACCTGTTCTTTATCGCCGTACCACACCCGTTCACTGCCCACTTTTTTACCGTTACGCAGAATTTCCACGGTGTTAAAATTCTGCTGGCCCCAGTGCAGCAGCTTACGCGCCTGGTCTTCACGCCCTTTCGGGCTGTCTGCGCCCATGACCACCGCAATCAAACGCCGCTCTCCGTCCACGCTTGAGGCGATCAGGTTAAAGCCCGCGCCAGACGTGTGACCGGTTTTCAGCCCATCAACGTTCAGCGTCTTATCCCATAACAAACCGTTGCGGTTTTGCTGGGTAATGCCGTTCCACGTCAGGCTTTTTTCACTGTACATATGATAGAAATCCGGCTCGCCATGAATGATGGCGCGGGAGAGTACCGCCAGATCATACGCAGAGCTGTGCTGGCCTGGTGCATCCAGCCCGTGTACGGTTTCAAAATGGGTATCGCGCAGATTCAGCTTCTGGACGTAATCATTCATCATAGTGACAAATTGCGGTTGCCCGCCCGCCACGTGATCCGCCAGCGCCACGCAGGCATCGTTACCGGAATCAACAATCAAACCACGGCTCAAGTCGCGCACCGTCAGGCGATCGCCCGGTTTAAGAAACATTAGTGAAGAACCATCGAACACCGGGTTTCCTTTTGCCCAAGCGTCTTTTCCGACGGTGACGACATCATCAGCGCTGATGCGGTGGCTATCGATAGCGCGGTCAACCACGTAGCCGGTCATCAGTTTGGTCAGGCTCGCCGGGTTACGTTGCTGATGTTCATTGCCCGCTGTTAAGATTTGCCCGGTGGTGTAGTCCATCAATACCCAGGAGCCAGCCTGAATTGCCGGGGGCTGAGGGGCAAAAGGTAAGTCGTCGGCGTAAGCGTGGTTAACGCATACCGCCAGCAAAGAAGCAGCAAACAAACGGCGTTTCAATGAAATATCCTCAGTAGCATCTGAAATCGTCGTTCTTTTTACGGAACTTCGTGTGTCGTTACCTGGTTAAATTGCAAAAAAGTGTGACACAGATCGATTTTAAGCACCTGTTTTTGCGAAGGTCTGCGGAAGAATGACCGGTTTTCCTTCGGCACACGCGCCGGGATGGTTTACCATAGTGGGCATATTTACTGACAGGATGAGCATCTGGTGTCTGATTCCGCCGCAACGCCCACTTTTCTCTTTCACGATTATGAAACTTTCGGTACCAGCCCGGCGCTGGATCGCCCTGCGCAGTTCGCCGCGATTCGCACCGACGCGAATTTCAACATTATTGGCGAACCGGAAGTCTTCTATTGCAAACCGGCGGACGACTATCTGCCGCAGCCGGAAGCGGTGCTAATAACCGGCATTACGCCGCAAATAGCGCGCGCTAAAGGCGAGAACGAAGCGGCTTTCGCTAAACGTATTCACGATTTGTTCACCGTGCCGAACACCTGTGTGCTCGGTTACAACAATGTGCGTTTTGATGACGAAGTGACGCGCAATATTTTCTACCGCAACTTCTACGATCCTTATGCCTGGAGCTGGCAAAACCACAATTCACGCTGGGATCTGCTGGACGTCATGCGCGCCTGCTACGCCCTGCGCCCGGACGGGATTAACTGGCCGGAAAACGAGGATGGTCTGCCCAGTTTTCGTCTTGAACATCTGACTAAAGCCAACGGTATCGAACATACGAACGCCCACGATGCAATGGCAGATGTTTACGCCACTATCGCCATGGCGCAACTGGTAAAAGCGAAACAGCCGAAGCTGTTCGACTATCTGTTCAGCCATCGCCATAAGCAGAAGCTGGCGACGCTGATTGATGTGCCACAAATGAAACCGCTGGTGCATGTCTCCGGGATGTTTGGTGCCTGGCGCGGCAACACCAGTTGGGTGGCGCCTCTGGCCTGGCATCCGGAAAACCGCAACGCGGTGATTATGGTGGATCTGGCCGGTGACATGTCGCCGCTGCTGGAACTGGACACCGATGCGCTGCGCGAACGGCTGTATACGCCGAAAGCGGAACTGGGTGAAAGAGCGGCGGTTCCGGTCAAGCTGGTGCATCTGAATAAGTGCCCGATCCTGGCGCAGGCTAACACGCTGCGCCCGCAAGACGCAGAGCGGCTGGGCATTAACCTTCAGCAGTGTCTGGATAATTTGCAAATCCTGCGCGATAACCCGCAGGTGCGCGAGAAAGTGTTGGCGATTTTCGCCGAGGCGGAACCGTTTGTTCCTTCAGATAACGTAGATGCACAAATCTACAACGGCTTTTTCAGCGATGCTGACCGCGCTGCGATGAAGATTTTGCTGGAAACCGAGCCGCGTAACCTGCCCGCACTGGACATCACCTTTGCCGATGCGCGTATTGAAAAATTGCTGTTTAACTACCGGGCGCGTAACTTCCCCGGCACGCTGGATGAGCATGAACAGCAGCGCTGGCTTACCCATCGCCGCAACGTCTTAACCCCGGAGTTTTTGCAACACTACGCCGAAGCGCTGCAGGCGCTGTTCCAGCAATATGAAGGTGACAGTGAAAAGCAGTCGCTGTTAAAAGCGCTGTGGCAGTACGCCGAAGAGATTGTCTGAGAGTGCCCTCCCGGTAACGGGAGGGCATCGGCTTACGCCTTCTGCACGGTAATACGCCAGGCGGCATCGCCAACCTGTTGGTAATCCGTAATGGTGTGGCCCTCTTCCGCCGCCCATTGTGGGATAGCTTCGGTCGCCTGGGTGCAGTCGAACGCAATAATCAGTTCATCGCCACGGGCCATCTCCGCCAGCGCCGCTTTTGCTTCTATCAGAGGAAACGGGCAAACCTGCGTTACCACGTCCAGTTTTTTTACAGCCATAACAGCTCCTGTAAGTTAAGCCGCCGCCGCCAGTTTCGCTTTGCGCTGCGGACGGACATACAAAAACCATGACGCCGTCCATACGCCAAGGATCATAAACGCCAGCCCGACCCAGCCCTGCCAGGTCATCATCGCGGTCATCACCAGACCATTACCAATCGAACAGCCGCCAGCCATACTGGCTCCCACGCCCATCAGCAGGCCACCAAACCCGCTGCGCAACGTGGTTTGCGCATCCGCCGCGCGTACGCGAAACTCGCGGCTGGCTTTCGCGGCAATAAACGAACCCAGAAAAATGCCCAGTACCAGGAAGACGCCCCAGTTGAGGAACTTACTCTGCCCTGTGACCAGGAACTGTAAGATGTTGGCGGTCGGCGAGGTAATGCCTAAGCCAAACATACGACCGCTGGCTTCACTAAGTGGCCAGGCGAGCAGCGCGATAAGACCAATCAGTACCGCAGTGACAAAGGGATGCCAGCGCTTTTCAAACAGCAGGTGCGCAAGCCCGGTACGACGCGGCGGTAATGAAGCAATCTTCAGCTTCGGCTTACGCAGCTCTCTGGTGACCGCCCACAGCGTGACGACAAGCAGCAGTGCGATAAAAGGCCAGACGGAAACACCGAAGGTTTCGGCAATCGAGTTATGTTCCGTGCTGTAGGTTTTTAGCAGCCCATTAATGCCGTCGGCATGCGGAGAGCGCATTACCGCGCTCATCACCATATAGGTAAACAGCGCAATCCAGCTCCCTATCAGCCCTTCACCCGCACGGTACCAGGTACCTGTGGCGCAACCGCCAGCATAGACAATCCCCAGCCCGAAAATGTAACCGCCAACAACAGTGCCAAGCCACGGGAACGCACCGGCATTGTATTGCAGCACTCCGCTCTGGATTAATGCAAAAACACCAACGCTTTGAATGGCGATGGCAATCAACAGGGCATAAAACATACGGTTATTTTTCGCGATGTACATATCGCGAAACCCACCGGTCAGGCAGAAGCGCCCGCGCTGCATCACAAACCCCAGCAGTGCGCCGCAAATCAATCCACTTAACATCATTGAAAACATAACGGTAGCTACGTCAGAAAAACCAGATCGTGAATTTTCCACGTGCAGCATGGCGGGAACCAATAACGAAATTATCTAACTTAGTTTGCCAGGTTATTAATAGGGAAGTAACCGATACAAAAAAGCCGGAGACAACGCTCCGGCTTTTTAGATGTGCAGAAGAAAATTTACTGCGCGATATCTTCGTACTGCGGGACTGGATTGCGGAAGCTGCGCGTCACACACGCCAGGTAAACCAGGCCAATAGCGCCCCAGATAAGCCCCAGGATCATCGAGCTTTGCTCAAGGTTGATCCACAGCGCGCCAACCGTCAGCGCACCGCATACCGGCAACACCAGATAGTTGAAGTGCTCTTTCAGCGTCTTGTTGCGTTTTTCGCGGATCCAGAACTGGGATATCACCGACAAGTTAACGAAGGTAAACGCAACGAGCGCACCAAAGTTAATCAGCGCCGTGGCCGTTACCAGATCAAAACGGATCGCCAGCAGCGCAATTGCACCAACCAGCAGCACGTTCCACGCCGGAGTACGCCATTTCGGATGGATATAACCGAAGAAACGGGTCGGGAATACGCCATCGCGACCCATCACATACATCAGACGGGAAACGCCTGCATGTGCGGCCATACCGGACGCCAGCACAGTCACGCTGGAGAAAATCAGCACGCCCCACTGGAAGGTTTTACCTGCAACATACAGCATGATTTCCGGCTGAGAAGCATCTGGCTCTTTAAAGCGGGAGATGTCCGGGAAGTAAAGTTGCAGGAAGTAAGATGCCCCGATAAATACCATGCCGCCGATCAGCGCGGTCAGGAAGATGGCGCGCGGAATCACACGCTCCGCATCTTTGGTTTCTTCAGAAAGGGAAGAAATGCCATCAAAGCCCAGAAACGAGAAGCACAGGATAGTTGCGCCAGTGATCATCGGCACGACATGAGCACCTTCAGACCAGAACGGGCGGGAACTGACCAGCGTACCAGCGCCTTCCCCGTGGGAAACGCCGTAGATGATCAACCCAACGATAACGGCGACAATCCCCATTTGCAGGATAACGATCAAGGTGTTGAAGTTCGCCACGGTTTTGATGCTGCGCAGGTTGGAGGCCGTCATAAAAGCCACCAGCGCCACCACGAAAATCCACGACGGCACCGAAGGCACCAGCGCTTCAAAGTAAATTTTCGCCAGCAGAATGTTGATCATCGGCATGAACAAATAGTCCAGCAGCGATGACCAGCCCACCATAAAACCGACGGCCGGGGAGATGGATTTCTGGGCGTAGGTATACGCAGAACCAGCAGACGGGAAGCGGCGTACCAGCTTGCCGTAGCTCAGCGCAGTAAAGAGGATAGCGACCAACGCAAAGGCATACGCGGTTGCCACGTGGCCATCGGTCAGGCCAGAGACGATACCAAACGTATCGAACAGCGTCATTGGCTGCATATAGGCCAGGCCCATCATTACAACCGGAATCAACGTAAGCGTCTTACGTAATTCCACGCGAGAGGTTTTTGGAGTAACGTTATGCGTCATGGCTATTCTCCTGAACGGCGAGTGCCGGCGCAAAAGCAAAAAATTGCCCCATTTGTGTTATTTCCTCAGCGACAACGACTGTCGGTTTTTAAATGTGTATCTATCCGGTACGAAGCCCGGCCTCTTTTATTGAATGACGTTTGTGCTTGCAAAAAAAATAACCGACGGGTTAACGTCGGTTAGTCTCTTCATTTTTTTGCAGCGGCGTATTTTGCACCATCTTGAAGCAGTATGACAATACGGTAAGACCTATCCTGCACTTTTTATACAACTAAGTGCATGAATTTTAGGCTATTGCTGAATTATTAAACATTTTAATAGCACTAATTGCTAAAAAATCACGCCAGCGGCATCTGCATCGGATCCGGATAGAGATATTCAAAACCCAGTTCATGGCAAATACGGCTGCCGTCTATGATTTTTCCCTTCTCATCATCGCTGCAGGATGCAGTGAAATTGGGCGGCACCAGGCCAAGCTGTCGCGCCATTGCCGGGTAGAAACTTTCGCGTGACGGATGTCCCGGCGCGCAGAGATTGTAGATATGCCCGCCTTTCGGCGCCTGCAGCAGCAACGTAATCGCTGCGACCACATCCTCGAGATGCACCAAGTTAACGCCGTGCTGGCCGTTAGGTGCCGTTTTTCCCGCCAGGAAACGCCCCGGATGGCGCGCCGGCCCCACCAGCCCTGCCAGACGCAAAATATCCACCGATGTGCCGGGCAAATTATGCAGCCAGTCTTCCAGCTCTTTCAGCACCCGTCCGCTTGCGGTAACGGGCTGGCGCGGCGTGTTTTCTTTGATGATGCCGGGCGCATCGCCATAAACCGAGGTGGAACTGGTAAAAATAATGCGCGGTATACGATAAGCCAGCGCGCTGTCGACAATCTCCTGCATCGCTTGCAGATAGAACTCTTCGCCGGGGCCACTGCGACGCGCCGGGAGGGTGATGACTAACGCATCGACCTGCATCAGCGCATCAAGATCGTCCGATTCGCAGACTAATTCTGGTTCAAGGTTGAGCACATAGCTTTCGATGCCGCACATACGCGCCGCCTCGACGCCATCCTGGCTGGTTTTACTGCCGGTAACTTGCCAGCCTCGCGCCGTTAATGACAGCGCCAGCGGCATTCCCAGCCATCCTAATCCGATAATCGCGACCTTTTTCATGCCTTTCCCCTGCACTCTCGCTTCCACCTGTTTAAGGCTACGCCAGCCAGTGATAACTGACAATTCATAGAACGAATATGAAATGATTTAATGATAAAAAAAAGCCCTTGCCTTCGGCGACCAAAGTGGTTTACGTTAACTGACAACTTATGAATAAACATTCATCGAGAATTTTATGACCCGCGTTCAATTTAAACACCACCATCATCACCATCATCCTGACTAGTCTTTCAGGCGGTGTGTGCTGGAAGACGTTTGGATCTTCCAGTGGTGCATGAACGCAGAGAAAGCCCCCGGAAGATCTTCTTCCGGGGGCTTTTTTTTGAACCAAATTTAGCAGGATAAAAGAGGACAACAGAATGTTAGACAACTCGCGCTTACGCATAGCTATTCAGAAATCCGGCCGCCTGAGCGAAGATTCACGCGAACTACTGGCCCGCTGCGGGATTAAAATTAACCTGCACACCCAGCGCCTGATCGCCCTGGCGGAAAATATGCCGATTGATATTCTGCGCGTACGCGACGATGACATTCCTGGCCTTGTGATGGACGGTGTCGTTGATTTGGGCATCATCGGCGAAAACGTGCTGGAAGAAGAGTTGCTGACCCGCCGCGCACAGGGTGAAGACCCGCGCTATTTCACCCTGCGTCGCCTCGATTTCGGCGGCTGCCGCCTGTCGCTGGCAACCCCGGTTGACGAAAGCTGGAACGGCCCGCAAGCGCTGGACGGTAAACGTATCGCCACCTCTTATCCGCACCTGTTAAAACGCTATCTCGATCAGAAAGGCGTCTCTTTCAGATCTTGTCTGTTAAATGGTTCTGTTGAAGTCGCCCCGCGTGCGGGTCTGGCGGATGCGATTTGCGATCTGGTTTCAACCGGCGCGACGCTCGAAGCCAATGGCCTGCGTGAAGTGGAAGTGATTTACCGTTCGAAAGCCTGTCTGATCCAGCGCGACGGTGAAATGACCGATGCCAAACAGCAGCTTATCGATAAGCTGTTAACGCGTATTCAGGGCGTTATTCAGGCGCGTGAATCGAAATACATTATGATGCATGCGCCAAGCGAGCGTCTGGAAGAGGTCATCGCCCTGCTGCCTGGTGCGGAACGCCCCACTATCCTGCCGCTGGCGGGCGATCAGCAGCGTGTGGCAATGCACATGGTCAGCAGCGAAACACTGTTCTGGGAAACCATGGAAAAACTGAAGGCGCTGGGGGCAAGTTCCATTCTGGTGCTGCCGATTGAGAAGATGATGGAGTAAGACCATGAGCTTCAATACCGTAATCGACTGGAACAGCTGTAGCGAAGCGCAGCAACGCGACCTGCTGATGCGCCCGGCGATCTCTGCGTCTGATAGCATCACGCGTACCGTGGTTGAGATCCTCGACACGGTTAAAGCGCGCGGCGATGACGCCCTGCGTGAATACAGCGCCAAATTCGACAAAACTGAGGTCGACGTACTGAAAGTCACGGCACAGGAAATCGCCGATGCCAGCGCGCGCCTGGGTGACGACATCAAGCAAGCGATGGCTGTAGCGGTGAAAAACATCGATACCTTCCATACTGCGCAAAAGCTGCAAACGGTAGATGTTGAAACCCTGCCGGGCGTACGCTGCCAGCAGGTTACCCGCCCTATCGCTTCGGTTGGTCTGTATATTCCCGGCGGTTCTGCCCCGCTGTTTTCAACCGTATTAATGTTGGCAACACCGGCGCGTATTGCCGGTTGCCAGAAAGTGGTGCTCTGCTCGCCGCCGCCGATTGCCGATGAAATTCTCTATGCCGCAAAGCTTTGCGGTGTGCAGGAGATTTTTAAAGTGGGCGGCGCACAAGCCATTGCCGCGCTGGCTTTTGGCACCGAATCGATCGCGAAGGTCGACAAAATTTTTGGCCCTGGAAATGCTTTTGTGACCGAAGCCAAACGCCAGGTCAGCCAGCGTCTGGACGGCGCGGCAATCGACATGCCCGCCGGCCCTTCCGAAGTTCTGGTCATCGCCGATAGTGGCGCAACGCCGGATTTTGTCGCCTCCGATCTACTTTCGCAGGCGGAGCACGGCCCGGATTCACAGGTTATCCTGCTGACGCCGGACAGCGAGATGGCGACCCGTGTAGCCGAGGCGGTTGAACGACAGCTCGCGGAACTGCCGCGCGCGGAAACCGCTCGCCAGGCGCTCTCTGCCAGCCGCCTGATTGTGGCACGCGATTTAGCGCAATGCGTGGCGATTTCCAACCAATACGGCCCGGAGCACCTGATTATTCAGACCCGCGATGCGCGTTCGCTGGTGGAGAGCATCACCAGCGCAGGCTCGGTGTTTCTCGGTGACTGGTCACCGGAATCCGCAGGCGATTACGCTTCCGGCACTAACCACGTGCTGCCCACTTACGGTTACACCGCCACCTGTTCCAGCCTGGGTCTGGCCGATTTCCAGAAACGGATGACGGTGCAGGAACTCTCCCGCGATGGTTTCGCGCAGCTCGCAAGCACCATTGAAACGCTGGCGGCGGCAGAACGCCTGACCGCTCACAAAAACGCCGTCACGTTGCGCGTTAAGGCACTGAAGGAGCAAGCATGAGCATTGAAGAACTGGCGCGTAAAAATGTGCGCGAACTGACGCCCTATCAGTCGGCTCGCCGTCTTGGCGGTAAAGGCGATGTCTGGCTGAATGCCAATGAATTTCCGACAGCGGTACCTTTCGAACTGACGCAGCAAACGTTAAACCGTTACCCGGAGTGCCAGCCAAAAGCGGTAATAGAAAACTATGCGCACTATGCGGGCGTAAAACCGGAACAAGTGCTGGTCAGCCGTGGTGCAGATGAAGGGATTGAGTTATTGATCCGCGCATTTTGCGAACCGGGTAAAGACGCAGTGCTGTTCTGCCCGCCGACCTATGGCATGTATAGCGTCAGCGCCGAAACGCTGGGGGTGGAGTACCGTACCGTGCCCGCGCTGGCTGACTGGCAACTGGATCTGCAAGGCATCGCCGACAAACTGGATGGCGTCAAAGTTATTTACGTTTGCAGCCCGAATAACCCCACCGGGCAGATTATCAACCCGCAAGATTTCCGCGTATTGCTTGAAATGACGCGCGGCAAAGCGATTGTTGTGGCGGATGAAGCTTATATTGAGTTTTGCCCGCAGGCCACGCTGGCGGGCTGGCTCAGTGAATACCCGAATCTGGTGGTACTGCGCACCCTCTCTAAAGCGTTTGCGCTGGCAGGCCTGCGTTGCGGTTTTACCCTCGCAAATGAAGACGTGATCGCGCTGCTGTTAAAAGTGATTGCCCCCTACCCGCTCTCTACACCGGTGGCGGATATTGCCGCGCAAGCGCTCAGCCCGCAGGGTATTGTCGCGATGCGCGAGCGGGTGGCGCAAATTCTGGTTGAACGCCAGTATCTGATTACCGCGCTGCGGGATATTCCGTGTGTGGAGCAGGTGTTCGACTCGGAGACTAACTATATTCTTGTGCGCCTGACTGCCTCCAGCGCAGTGTTTAAATCGTTGTGGGATCAAGGCATTATCCTGAGAGACCAGAACAAACAACCTTCTTTAAGCGGCTGCCTGCGCATCACCATTGGCACCCGTGCAGAAAGCCAGCGCGTCATTGACGCCTTACGTGCGGAGCCAGTATGAGCCAGAAGTACCTGTTTATTGACCGTGATGGAACCCTGATTTCCGAACCCCCTTCCGATTATCAGGTGGATAAATTCGAGAAACTGGCCTTTGAGCCGGGGGTCATCCCGGTATTACTGAAACTGCAAAAAGCCGGTTACAAACTGGTGATGATCACCAATCAGGATGGTCTGGGTACCAGCAGTTTCCCGCAAGCGGATTTCGATGGCCCGCACAACTTGATGATGCAGGTCTTCACCTCCCAGGGCATCGAATTTGAAGAGGTGCTGATTTGCCCGCACCTGCCTGCCAATGCGTGCGACTGCCGTAAGCCAAAAGTGAAGCTGGTGGAACGCTGGCTGGCAGAAGGCGCACTCGATCGCGCGAATAGCTATGTGATTGGCGACCGCGCCACTGATATTGAGCTGGCGAACAACATGTCGATTGGCGGTTTACGATACAACCCTGAGACGCTGAACTGGGCGATGATTGGTGAGCAACTCACGCGCCGCGACCGTTATGCGCACGTTGAGCGCAATACCAAAGAGACGCAGATTGATGTCAAAGTGTGGCTGGATCGCGAAGGCGGTAGCAAGATCCACACCGGCGTCGGTTTCTTCGACCATATGCTTGATCAAATCGCGACGCATGGCGGTTTTCGCATGGAAATCGCGGTGAAAGGCGATCTCTATATTGACGATCACCACACGGTAGAAGATACCGGGCTGGCACTGGGTGAAGCGCTTAAACTGGCGCTCGGCGACAAGCGTGGCATCAACCGTTTTGGCTTTGTGTTACCGATGGATGAGTGCCTGGCGCGCTGTGCGCTGGACATTTCCGGCCGCCCACACCTCGAATATAAAGCAGAGTTTGCCTACCAGCGCGTGGGCGATTTGAGCACCGAAATGGTCGAGCACTTCTTCCGCTCGCTCTCTTACACCATGGCCGTGACGCTGCATCTCAAAACCAAAGGCAAAAACGACCACCACCGCGTGGAAAGTTTATTTAAAGCATTTGGTCGCACGCTGCGCCAGGCGATACGTGTGGAAGGTGATACGCTCCCCTCATCAAAAGGAGTGCTGTGATGAATGTGGTGATCCTCGATACCGGCTGCGCCAACCTGAACTCGGTGAAATCCGCCGTCTCGCGCCACGGTTACGAGCCGCAAGTCAGCCGCGACCCGGATGTGGTGCTGCGCGCAGACAAACTGTTTTTACCCGGTGTCGGAACGGCGCAGGCCGCGATGGATCAGCTGCGCGAGCGCGACCTGATCGAGCTGGTGAAAGCCTGTACGCAGCCGGTGCTCGGCATCTGCCTGGGAATGCAACTGCTCGGGCGTTTTAGCGAAGAGACCCGCGGCGTCGATATGTTGGGCATCATCGAACAGGATGTGCCGAAGATGAAAGACGTTGGCCTGCCACTGCCGCATATGGGCTGGAACCAGGTTTATGCAAAAGCCGGGAACCGCCTGTTCCAGGGCATCGAAGACGGCGCTTATTTCTACTTTGTGCACAGCTACGCCATGCCGGTGAACGCGTACACCATTGCCCGCTGCGATTATGGCGAGCCGTTTACTGCCGCCGTGCAGAAAGACAATTTCTACGGCGTGCAATTTCATCCGGAACGTTCCGGCCGCGCGGGTGCGCAACTGCTGAAAAACTTCCTGGAGATGTGATGATTATTCCGGCTTTAGATTTAATTGACGGCACCGTCGTACGTCTTCATCAGGGCGACTACGCACAGCAGCGCGATTATGGCAACGACCCACTGCCGCGCTTGCAGGATTATGCCGCCCAGGGCGCACAAGTGCTGCATCTCGTCGATTTAACCGGCGCGAAAGATCCGGCGAAACGCCAGATCCCGTTGCTGAAAACGCTGGTCGCCGGAGTGAATGTTCCGGTGCAGGTTGGCGGTGGAGTGCGCACAGAAGAGGATGTCGCCGCCCTGCTCACTGCCGGGGTTGCCCGCGTGGTTATCGGCTCGACGGCGGTAAAATCGCCTGAGGTAGTGAAAGGCTGGTTTGCGCGCTTTGGCGCAGACAAGCTGGTGCTGGCGCTGGATGTGCGCATTGATGAACAAGGCACGAAGCAGGTCGCGGTGAGCGGCTGGCAGGAGAACTCCGGAGTAACGCTGGAAGCGCTGGTGGAAACCTATCTGACTGTTGGGCTCAAACATGTGCTGTGTACCGATATTTCCCGCGACGGTACGCTCGCTGGCTCGAACGTTTCTCTGTATGAAGAGATTTGCGCCCGCTGGCCGCAAGTGGCGTTTCAGTCGTCCGGCGGTATTGGGGATTTGAAGGATATTGCCGCCCTGCGCGGTACTGGCGTGCGCGGCGTGATTGTTGGGCGGGCGCTGCTGGAAGGTAAATTCACGGTGAAGGAGGCCATTCAATGCTGGCAAAACGGATAATCCCTTGTCTTGACGTGCGTGATGGCCAGGTGGTGAAAGGCGTGCAGTTCCGTAATCACGAAGTCATTGGCGACATTGTACCGCTGGCAAAACGCTACGCTGAAGAAGGTGCGGACGAGCTGGTGTTCTACGACATCACCGCCTCCAGCGATGGCCGCGTGGTGGATAAGAGCTGGGTGTCACGCGTGGCGGAAGTGATTGATATTCCTTTCTGTGTCGCAGGTGGGATTAAGTCTGCTGACGATGCGGCGAAAATCCTCTCGTTTGGCGCAGATAAAATTTCGATTAACTCCCCTGCGCTGGCCGATCCTGAGTTAATCACACGGCTGGCAGATCGCTTCGGTGTGCAGTGCATTGTGGTCGGTATCGATACCTGGTTTGACGTCGAAACAGGCAAATATCACGTCAATCAATATACCGGTGATGAGAGCCGCACCCGTGTCACGCAATGGGAAACGCTGGACTGGGTGCAGGAAGTGCAAAAGCGCGGCGCAGGGGAAATCGTGCTGAACATGATGAACCAGGATGGCGTGCGCAATGGCTACGACCTTGAACAACTGAAGAAAGTGCGCGCGGTGTGTCATGTTCCACTGATTGCTTCTGGTGGCGCGGGCACCATGGAGCATTTCCTGGAAGCCTTCCGCGATGCGAACGTTGACGGCGCGCTGGCGGCTTCCGTGTTTCACAAGCAGATAATCAATATTGGTGAATTAAAAACGTACCTGGCAGACCAGGGCGTGGAGATCAGGGTATGTTAACAGAGCAACAACTGGCCCAACTGGATTGGGAAAAAACCGACGGACTGCTGCCCGCCGTGGTGCAACATGCGGTTTCCGGCGAAGTGCTGATGCTGGGTTACATGAACAAAGAGGCGCTGGCAAAAACGCAGGAAAGCGGCAAAGTCACTTTTTTCTCCCGCACTAAAGGGCGTTTATGGACCAAAGGTGAAACCTCGGGTCATTTCCTTAATGTGGTGAAGATAGCCCCTGATTGCGACAACGACACGTTGCTGGTCCTTGTTAACCCTATCGGCCCAACCTGCCACACGGGAACCTCCAGCTGCTTTGGCGATACCAGTCACCAGTGGTTGTTTCTCTACCAGTTAGAAGAACTGCTCGCAGCGCGCAAAACGGCCGACCCGGCAAGTTCTTACACCGCCAAGCTCTACGCCAGCGGCACCAAACGTATCGCGCAGAAAGTGGGTGAAGAAGGTGTAGAAACGGCACTGGCGGCAACCGTAAACGACCGCGAAGAGCTGACTAACGAAGCCTCTGATCTGATGTATCACCTGCTGGTGCTACTGCAGGATCAGCAACTTGATTTAACCACCGTGATTGAGAATTTACGCAAGCGGCATAAATAGCGGGTATAAAAAAACCGGGCGCTGCCCGGTTTTTTTGTGCTTATGCTTTCGATTGATGATTTCGGAATGCGTTACGCATGAGAATAAATCCGGAACCAACGATAGTGCCCAGCAGTAGCGCCAATATCATGGTTAATGCTCGCTTAGGGCTATCGCGGCGGATTGGCAAAGTTGGTTTCATTACATAACGATAAGCATGGATATTCTGCGGATTGACAACAATCGTCTGAATATTAAGAAGATTTTTTCTTGTTTTGTAGTAATCATCAGAGAATATTAGTGGACGCGATGACTCATTCTTGATCATCGACTCCAGTGCCGCGCTGCCAAGCAGAAACAGCGTGTCCTGAGATACGTTTTCCGTTTGTCGTACTTGCGGGGAGCGGACTTCAGCTTCTTTAGCGACAGAAAGCGCTTGGGCAATCTGTTTAATTCTGAGATCTTTTTGTTCTTGTGCGACTTTTTCCTGAGTCGACAGCGACTCAACTAAGTCGCGTGTGCGGGATTTTACACTGGTTTGTAAATCATCAATCAGCTCTTTGGCGATTTGCTGATCGACTTTTTCAATATATTGCGCCAGTTTTTGCTGTGCATCCTTGGCTGTTATCCCCTGATAGGTAACCTTTAGCGGCAGTGATTGCCCCTGAACCGCAGTATCAATGGTCAGTTTTTCGGGGGGTTCCTGATTGCCAAGGGTTTCCGATAATGCTGCAAATGCGGAATTAAATCGGCCAATCACGCGCTGTTGGATACCTGCGATGTCATACTTTTCGTCGTTACTTAATATGCTCATCGCATTGGAATAACCCGCAATTTGTCCGGCATCAGGGGAACTGATCACAGCAATAGAAGTCCACTTTTCCTTCGTTACAGCTAAATAGGCCCCAGCGATAATGAGGCTGATAACAATAAATAGCGTCACAATCCATTTTCCGCGCCAGATATGCAGGACTATATCAAATAAATCAATGCCTTCACTATCATCATCGCGTCTTACAGACGTGTTTTTCTTTTCGAGTGTCATAGTAACCTTAATGCGGAATG
The DNA here is from genome assembly GCF_004331415.1 of Kosakonia quasisacchari. Lineage (GTDB taxonomy): Bacteria > Pseudomonadota > Gammaproteobacteria > Enterobacterales > Enterobacteriaceae > Kosakonia > Kosakonia quasisacchari. Next base: position 1,307 of record NZ_SJOP01000019.1, on the reverse strand, counting down.
TAAAATATACCGACGGAGTGCAAGTTTAACGACATTGCCTCGTTCACCATAGAATTTTTTCGACATTTTATTACTTACATATTACTCAGAGACTATAAGTAATTTCTGTATTTATAACTGATAGCGATCGCACGACCATCATCATACAATAAGGGATTGCTGTTTTTGATATCAGAAGGGATGAGAGATGAAATTTTTGGTCACCGGCGCTGCCGGGTTTATCGGTTATCACGTCAGCGAACGCTTGCTGCAGGCGGGCCATCAGGTGGTGGGCATTGATAACCTCAACGACTATTACGATGTCAGTCTGAAACAGGCGCGTCTTGATTTATTGGCCTCACCCGCTTTCCAGTTCCATAAAATCGATCTCGCTGACCGCGAGGGGATGGCGCAGTTGTTTGCCAGTGAGAAATTCGATCGCGTTATTCATCTCGCTGCACAAGCTGGCGTGCGTTACTCGCTGGAAAACCCGCACGTCTACGCAGAATCTAATCTAATTGGACATCTGAACGTACTTGAAGGCTGCCGTCATCATAAAGTGCAGCACCTGCTGTATGCTTCCTCCAGCTCCGTTTATGGCTTAAACCGTAAGATGCCGTTCTCCACCGAGGACTCGGTTGACCACCCGGTATCACTCTACGCGGCGACGAAAAAAGCCAATGAACTGATGTCGCATACCTACTCGCATCTCTATGGCTTGCCTACCACCGGCCTGCGTTTCTTTACGGTTTATGGCCCATGGGGACGCCCGGACATGGCGCTGTTCAAGTTCACTAAAGCTATGCTTGAAGGTAAGAACATAGATGTCTACAACTACGGCAAGATGAAGCGCGATTTCACCTACATTGACGATATCGTGGAAGCGATTATCCGTATGCAGGATGTGATCCCGCAACCGAATGCTAACTGGACCGTCGAAAGCGGCTCGCCGGCGACCAGCTCCGCGCCTTACCATGTTTATAACATTGGCAACAGTTCCCCGGTTGAGTTGATGGATTACATTACTGCGCTGGAAGAAGCGTTGGGTATTGAAGCGCAGAAAAACATGATGCCGATACAGCCCGGCGATGTGCTGGAAACGAGCGCAGACACCCAACCGCTGTATACCGTGACAGGCTTTAAGCCCCAGACTTCAGTCAGAGACGGTGTGAAGCGCTTTGTTGACTGGTACAGAGATTTTTATCACGTGTAAAAAAACGGCCCTGACGGGCTGAGTGATCCCCAGAAACATCATTAATACACCATGATGATGTTTCGATAGGCCCTCGCCATATCCCCTTGTCGGGGTTCATCCCCGACAGGAGCCA